>PXCI01000255.1 GCA_003566675.1 Clostridia bacterium | reverse complement strand
TTATGTCCGTCATCCTCGCAGCTCCTCATCCTCCAACATCACTTTCGGCGAACAACTCCAACAATCGTACCATATGCAGACAGTTATGGTGTACATTCGGGGGGAGAAATGCCAATAATGTAGGGATTGTCAGATGCATGGGGTCCAAGACGTCGATCATGGAACTCCGCACATCTCAAAGGCGCCTGATGGACCCATGTCACGGCTCGATCGAGACCTGCCCACCGATCAAAAGGCCACCGGATAGACGACACGATCCCTGTATCCCGTTATCACGGTCATATAGCCGGACAACATCCAGTCGACGTCGCGATCACCAGTGTCCACAAGAAGGGGTCGACCCTGCAGGGCATGCAGCTTCCGGTGCGTCGCGACGACGATGATGGCATCCCTGCCGACCCTACGGATCACGGAGGGGCTCAGCTGTTGATTGCCCCGGCCGAGAAGAAACCCCTGGCCACCGACGGGGGTTACGATCAGACCAGAGGGGTCACCCATCTGCCCCAGGAGTTCCTCCTCGCTTAGATCGCGTCCGACCATCTCACCCCCACGGACCATGTCAACACCCAACAGCGTGCCTTCAACGCCCAGTTTTCTAAGCAAGGCCCGGGTGGTGGTACCGGGACCGACGAGGTACGTGCCGTCATCCTTCATCATGTTCTCCACCACTTCGGCGGCTATGGACTCGTGGGCAGCCTCTTCGTTCTCGGCACTGCCGGCCTTGGAGACCTGCAGGTACCGGGCATCGCAGGGGGTCACCAGGTACCCGTACAGGACGGCTCGCATCCGCCCTCGCCGGAAGGCTTGCTCATCAATATCCATGACCTCGACTTCCCTGACCCTTCTGGCCCCGCTGAATAGATACTGCGCCGCCAGTTCTCCGGCCCTCACGGGGTGTGGGGCGTAGACAGCCGAGTGCATCTTCACCCCAGCCGGTATGCCGAGCACCACCATCTGATCGCCCACCGACTCGAGGATGCACCTGGCGGTGCCGTCTCCCCCGGCAAAGAGCAGGAGGTCGGCACCCCTGCTCAGGATCTCGGCCGCGGCCCTCCGAGTGTCTGAGGCTCCGGGCGCCCGACCCTCGATCGTTCCCACCCCGATCGGGCTAAAACCGCACGCCCTGGCCTGCCTCTCTCCCATGTCCCCAGGGTAGGTGAGAATCTCGACCCGATCCGTCCGAGGACCCAGGCTCTCCAGGGCCTCGATGGCCCGGCTGGGAGCCAGGGGCCTGGCTCCCAGCTGCAGGGCCCTCTGCACAATGTCGTGTCCATCCGTTCCCTTGAGGCCCACCCGTCCCCCCAGTCCGGCAATTGGATTGACGATCAATCCCAGCTTGGCCACATCATTCACCCTTATGGGCCCCGGTCTTTCTCTGGTGAGCCCTCCAGGTCACCGCCCACCGCGCGGGATCGTCCAGGGGAGCGTGGTCCGTCCTGTGAACGACACTGTTGTGCGGGGCCCCCTTGACCCGTTCCGGATCCTCGTAGGCTTCCCGGGCCACCCACTCAAGGGCCGCCAGGTATTCGTCCATCTCTGCCACGGAATAGGATTCGGTGGGTTCGATGGTGAAGGGTTCGGGGACGATCCACGGATGATGGCTGGTCCAGTGGTGAAACCCAAAATCACACATCCGCCTCTGGATGTCCTCCACGGTCACCCCGGTATCCCTGGTCAGATCCTCCCAACTGTATCGGACCTGTTCAACCCGGTGCTCCCCCGGCGCGTAGGGCACACTGGCCCCTGGAATCTCCCTGATCCGCCCCAGCAGGTAGTTGTTGTTCAACACGGCAATCATGGCTGCCTCCTTCAACCCCTCCCCGCCAAGAGCCCTCACCCAAGCATAGGACCTGACGAGTGCCGGGATGACGCCGTAGAATCCTCGCAGTTTCCCGATACTGTCGGGGGCATCGGTATCGAGGTAATACTGTTCACCGTCAAAGCTCACAAGGGGCACAGGCAAAAATCTCGCCAGGTCCTTTCGGACGCCCAGGGCCCCGGCACCCGGTCCCCCACAGCCGTGAGGTGACGAAAAGGTCTTGTGAAGGTTGAAAAAGGAAAGATCAAATCCCGCCTCCTTGGCCCTCGTGATTCCCAGGATCCCATTCGCGTTAGCCTGATCGTACCCGCAGAGCCCCCCGGCATCGTGAACCACCTGGGTGAACTCCTCGATCCGAGGGTTAAAGATGCCCGTATCCTCCGGGTTCGTGATTAGAAGACCCGCTGTGCGCTCAGACACGGCCTCCTTCAGAGCGTCGAGGTCCGGATACCCATCGGCGTCAGGATATAGCGTGATGATCCGATATCCCTTCAGGGCAGCTGCCGCGGGGTTTGAGGGATGGGAAAATATCGTGGTTATGATCTCATCCCGTTTGGCTCCATCCCCCCGCGCCCGGTGATAAGCCTCAATGATCGACACCATGCCGAGGATGGCCTGGGATCCCCCTCCCGGTTGAAGACTGAAACGGTCCAGCCCCGAAATCTCCCGCAGGTACAGGTCCAGCTCATACATGATCTGCAGCACACCCTGAACGGTTGATTCGTCCTGCAGGGGGTGGAGCTCGGTCAGATCACCCGAGGTGGCAAATTGCTCATTGATCTTTGGACTGTATTTCATGGTGCAGGTCCCCTGACCGATGTCAACATTCAGATCCGCCCCGAGATTCTGCTGGGACAGACGCAGGTAGTGCCTGAGGACCCGGGTCTCCGAGATCTCTGGAAGATCGATTCGCTCCTCCCTGCGCATGTGATCCGGCAGCGCCGAGATGCCGTCACCCACTGCAGTCGCGATCTCCTCTTCCGTCTCGGGAACCAGGTGACCCCGCTCTCCGGGCATGCTCATCTCGGAAATGATGGGCTCATCCCACTTCGCCTGGTGAAATCTCTTCTGCCGCAGCGTCGTTTTTTCAGCCACCCAACTCACCAGCCTTCCCCAACAACATCCTCAACCAACGCATGTCTGCACAGCCTTCGCCAGCCGGTCAAGGTCCTCCCGGGTGTGAATCTCGGTCACCGAATAGAGGGCGCACTGCCCCAGGTCCGGAAAATCACCGGAGAGGTCCCTGCCTCCAAAGATGCCTTCATCCCGCAATCTCTCGTTGATCTGGCCAACCGTTAGACCCGTCTCATTGAAGTCCACGACAAATTCCTTGAAATAGGAAGCGTCAAACACAGGCGCCCTGATACCATCGATGTCAGCCATTCGCGCCGCCGCATACTGCGATCGCTGCATGATGGTCGCCCCCAGATCGATCATGCCCTGTGGCCCCATCAAGGCGAGGTATACGCCGGCTGCGATTCCCCACAGAGCTGCCATGGTGCCCACGAAATCCTTGCCCTTCTCTCGTTTGGCAAAGGAAGTCCGATCATAGAACACGTCGCCGAACCCGTATTCCCCGTCCACCACCGTGGAGGTGATGCCGAAGAGCCGCAGCGGGTATTCCCTGACAAACTCCACCTCGTCCCGTGTAGCGATGAATCCAGCCAGGCCACCTCCGTAGTTCATGTGCACGCCCAGGGGCTGTAGTTCTCCACAAACGATGTCGGCACCGTAGCGACTCGGGGGAATCATCACCCCCAGGGAACTGGGGTCCACCCCCACGATGCTGACCGCGCCTCCTGCGTGGGCCGCATCAGATATCTCTTTACCGCGATCCTCAATGAATCCAAGATACGAGGGATTCTCGAAGTAAACTGCAGCGGTGTCCTCCGATAGCCTGGCCCGCAGATCATCGAGATCCATGCGCCCCGTCCTCCTATCGTGCCGGACCCGGGTCACGGACACGGCTGGACTCAGGTAGTTGGTAATCACCTTCAACCGCTCGGGTGATATTGTTTCGGGAACGAGGATCTCCCCGCGGTCGGTGATCCGCTCGGCCATCCGCATGGACATGGCAGCAGCACTCCCCCAGTCGTAGGTGGGGACACTGACCACATCCATCTCGACCAGTTCGCCTACCAGGCTGGCGTACTCAAAAAGGGCCTGGAACCTGCCGTGATCCTCGTAGGGTTCTCCGGCATAGGCGGTGAGAAACTCGGCCCTTCCGATCACCTCATCACATACGGCGGGTACGTGGTGCTGCCAGCAGCCCGCTCCCAGGAAATTCAGGTACTTCTCGGAGCCGACATTCCGGTCAAGAAGACCCCTCATATGCCGCTTCAGCTCCCTCTCGGAAGCCAGGGGCCCGGGAAGATTCATCTCACCAGTGAATCTCAGGGACTCTGGGATGCAGCGGTAAAGGTCCTCAATGTCTTGTACGCCAATAGACTCCAGCATCTTTCTCGTGTTTTCGGGTGCACTGTTCGGAATATACGGGTGCACCCGCGGTATTCTTTCAGTCATGATCCACCCTCCTCAAAGAGAACTAGGCCAGGCCACCCCCATCAACGACCAGGTACGTCCCCGTCACCCAGCTGGATAAATCGCTGGCCAGATACAGCACCGCGTTCGCGATGTCCGCCGGCTGTCCGATCCTGCCTATGGGACGGTCAGCACACGATTCAAGGAAGATCTCCTCGTCCTCCCCCAGTTCCCTGGCTTCCTCCCTCAGCATCTGTGTCTCGGTATCTCCCGGGCAGACGCAGTTCACACGGATCCCCTCCTTTCCGTGATCGATGGCCATGGCCCGGGTCAAATTCACCACCCCGGCCTTGGCGGCGCAGTATGCAGCCGCCCTGGGCCCACCCTTGAGACCCCACCCTGAACCGGCGTTGATGATGCTCCCGCCTCCCCCCTCTGCCATGATGGGTATGACGGAGCGCGACATCAGGTAGACCCCCTTTAGATTGACATTCAACACATGATCCCAGTCCTCTTCCTCCAGCTCCACCACCGTCTGCCTTTTCATCACGCCGGCATTGTTAAACAGGATATCGATGCGCCCGAAGTGGTCCCTGACGGCGCGAGTCACCTCCTGGCAGTCCATCCCTGAGGTGACATCGCAGTGGAAGAACTTCGCCCTACCGCCACACCTGCGAAGGGTTCGCTCGGCGCGGCTACCCCGGGTCCCGTCCACATCAAGGAGGGCCACGGCAGCGCCCGCGCGGCACAGCTGCTCGGCAGCCCGAAACCCGATGCCAGACGCCGAACCCGTGACGACCGCAACCCTATCCTCGAGGCATATAGCATGATCGGTCATTGCACATCCCCCCATCTCACCTGGATCTCCGGCGCCCCACGGGGGAGCTATCCCCCTACGCTGTTTCCCCGCCGTCGACAGCGATGGACTGTCCGGTTATGTATGCTGCATCATCGGAGGCCAGAAACGCGAAGAGAGCCGCCACCTCCTCGGGATCCGCGTGGCGCCCCATGGGAATCCCCCGGTTTACCTCCCGGAGCATATCCGGAGTGTACTCCGCCTTCTGCATGGGGGTGAGCACATATCCCGGGCTCACCGCATTGACCCGCAGCCACGGCGCAAATTCCAGGGCCAGGGTCCGGGTCAGCAGGATCACCCCGGCCTTTGATGCGTTGTAGTCAGCGTACAGGGGATGACCCTCGAGCCCATTGGTAGAGGCGGTGAGGAGAACCACCCCCGCCTTCTGTCCCTGCATCCTTTTTATGGCCTCCTGGGTGCAAAGAAACATCCCGTCCAGGTTGGTCCTCATGACCTGCGACCACTGCTCGTAGTCAATCTCCAGAAAGGGCCTGCGCACGCTGATGCCCGCATTGGATACCAGGACGTCCAGCCCTCCCATCATCGCATCTACTTCCTCGAACCCTCTTCTGACCTCCCCAGGTTTGCTCACATCGACGGTGATCCCCTCGATCCCGGGGTTTCTGGAGATCACATCCCCCAGGGCCTCCCTGTCAATATCACAAACCACCACTTCAGAACCCTCACTGGCAAAGCGCATCGCCGTAGCGAGGCCAATGCCGCTGGCACCGCCTGTCACCACGACCCGTTTGTCCTGCAGTTCCGGATACCTGGCCATAGATCCAACCCCCGTGACTTCATGATTTCACCCTTCTCCTTCTACAAGGCGTGAAGCAAAACCTTGCCAGAAGGCAGTAGGAACTCGCCTGTTCGAGGGTCAAAATGCTCTGAAGCAAAGGGGGATCCACTGAATCGAGAGTTGACGCGGTGAGAAGCGGTTGGGCTGTATGAATACATGCGAAGTCCTCACACCACCGAACCTGCGGGTCTGCACCCGGAGTCTCAGCGCCGTTGTATTACAGCACAAGGGCGGGCAGCAATCAGAATCTTCGCATCCATGGATCTTTTCTACTACCTGCGCGGGGCAAAGGAGCTGCGAAACCTAGCGAATACCGCACTTGACAGTACCGCGCGTGGCATTATATGATTTGTTCCATTACAGGCTGAGATCGGGAGAGTAAGCTGTTTCTTCAGACCCAGAGAATGTCCGGTTGGTGCGAGGACTTCTGAAGTACAGCCCAAGTTCACTCGTGAGCCGCGCTTCTCAAATAGCTCTGCTAGAGTAGGTCGCGCCGGGATCCCCCGTTACCGGGATAGGATATCAGCCGCAAGGCCCGTATCCGAAAAGTGGGTTTTTTCGTTTCACGACCAAAAAGGGTGGTACCGCGGGTTATACCCGTCCCTTTCAGGGGACGGGTTTGTTTTTGCCCTCGGACAATACATCAGGAGGCGATGACATTGGGGTTTCGAAACGAATAGGGTATCAGGGTGAACCGGGAGCGTACTCGGAGATGGCGACCAACACTTTGGAGACTGAGGCCGAATGTGTGCCCTGTCGCAACCTAACTGACGTGTTCGGTCAAGTAGACGCGGGTGATCTCGACAGCGGTGTGGTGCCTGTTGAGAATTCACTGGCTAGTAGTATTGGCGAAACCTATGATCTGCTGCTGCACTTCGACCTGGTGATCACCGGTGAGATCATCCTCCCCATCGATCACTGTCTCCTGGCAACTCCGGGCACGACTCTGGATGCGGTGCAAAGGGTCATGTCGCATCCCCAGGCCCTGGCCCAGTGCCATACGTACCTTAACTCGCTCCCCGTGGAGCAGGTACCGTACTATGATACGGCGGGCGCTGCGAAGGACATCAGTCAGTCTGACATCACCGGCGCCGCGGCGGTAGCTTCATCCCATGCAGCCGAGATCTACGGTCTCGAGATCCTGGCCTCAGGCATTCAATCCATGGAGGAAAACTTCACCCGCTTCTACCGCATCGAGAAACACCCCCGGCCCCGTGAGGGAAATAGTAAAACCGTCCTTGCATTTTCCCTGCCACACCAGCCAGGTTCGCTGTTCATGGCGATGTCATCCTTCGCCTGCCGCTCGCTGAACCTGACCCGGATTGAATCACGGCCGATCAAACGTCACCCCTGGGAGTATGTCTTCTACCTGGAATTCGAGGGCCATACCGAAGACTGGCAGGTTGAATCAGCACTCGAAGAGCTGGAGAGCAAGGCGAGTATGCTTCGCGTGCTGGGATCCTTTCAATCCAATGGGAGGCGTGAGCAATGAGGAGTCGAAACCTCAAGGGCACCGTTGATGCTGTGGCAGGAGAACGGCAGGAGATAATGAGGGAGGGCGGCCATCCCGAGGCAGATGACCACTGCAGAGCTCGGATCCGATCGGCCGTCAGGGTGCCGGACACCCACAAACTCACCTCGAGCGAGGTGCACACCACCCGGACGGTGGTGTCTTGCGCCGGGGTACAGATCGGGGGGCAGGATGTGGTCCTGATCCTCGGCCCTTGTTCGATAGAGAACCTCTCCATGCTCCAGGAGACTGCAGCAGCGGCCCGGGCCAGTGGGGCAGTGATGCTGCGAGGCGGCGCATTCAAGCCGCGCTCGTCTCCCTTCTCCTTCCAGGGCCTGGGGCGTCGGGGCCTGGACCATCTCGCCCAGGTCAGAAGCGAGACGGGCCTGCCGACCGTGACGGAAGTCACGGCACCGGAGCAGGTAGAGCTGGTGGCGGCACATGCTGACATGCTGCAGATCGGCACTCGCAACATGCAGAACTTCGCCCTCCTAAGGGAAGTCGGTCGACAGTCGAAACCGGTGCTGCTGAAACGGGGGATGATGTCCTCCGTGGACGAGTGGCTGCAGGCTGCCGAGTACATCATGGCCTCTGGCAACCAGCAGGTGGTCCTGTGTGAGCGCGGCATGCGTACCTTTGAGACACGAACGCGTTTCACGCTGGACATCAGCGCTGTGCCAGTCGTCAAGAAGCTCTCCCACCTGCCCGTAATCGTTGACCCATCTCACGCTGCTGGCAGACGCGATCTCGTGCTGCCGATGTCCCTGGCCGCAATTGCTGCCGGGGCTGACGGAGTGATTGTGGAAGCCCATCCTGACCCGCAGGCGGCATTGTGTGATGGTGCCCAATCACTGAACCTGTGCCAGCTGGACCAGCTGCACTCGAGTTTGTCGGCGGTGGCACAGGCTGTGAACCGAAGAATGCATGAGCCCCTGCCCCTGGGCAGCTTGCCATCAATAGGGGGACTGGCGCCTAGACAACAGCTGGGGGTGATCCGGTAGGTGCCGCATCAGCGTCGCACCAGGTCAATGGCCCGGCTACATGTAGAAATGGAGGCCGGGTCATTGACTCATTCCTCTCCCTGAGAAGGTGTAAACTGAAGTCAATTGCGCACTTCATACTCGCTTTCTGCAGCAGATAGGCGATCCAGGGCCTCTGCCGTTGAGCTATTCTTCGGAATCTAGCACCAATGCGCTGATGCTCGATCATCGCGCGGCCGGACCGGAGGTTCATACCGAGGTGTGGCACGTGTCCGTCAGAGATTTATAGGATCTGGCAGGGTGAGACCGGCAGTGGACGGCATTTATGCATCACAAGCCAGATTGCCAGTCTCCTACGCTGGAAGGTTGCGTGTAGTGCCGATCTATTCCTCTTCCTGGACAACAGCCTAATAGAGGACCTGCAGCTGCGGCAGATTGGCGCCGTGCGATGATTATCGGACCTGCAGCGACCTGGTACCTTCCCTCTTCCTCGCAACCTGGGCCGCCCGAAGCCCCCTGAGCAAGGCCATCGATACTGCTCGGGGTTCACCTCGTCCCAACGTAATGAAGGTTCGCGTCTTCCCATTACTGCGAGTTCTGCACCATGCAGAAGTATAATGGCCCTCCTTTTTCTGGTTCTTCTCCATTTGGGTTGGCAAGATCGCAGGTCACAAGCGGCAATTGAGGCATAAGAAAAGGACATGCAACTCCTTCGGGGAATAGTTTTTGGAGCCAACAAACAAACTCCGAGGAGGTAGTCACATGTCCCAGCTGAGTATAGCAAGTTTGTTCGCCTTTCGTCGAGAAGTTGTTCAGAAGACTGAGATCGCTGGTGAAAATCGGCTTCGAGTAGTTGTGCGGCCGGATCGAAGGTTCAGGCCGAGGTGCGGCACATGTCAGTCAGTGGGCAAGAGGGTCTGGCAACGGGAGAGTAGGCAGATCAGGGACATCCCCGTTGGGCCTTTTCGGTTAGTACAGATGACCGTAGAGTACCAGAAGGTGAGTTGTCCTCGGTGCGGGAAGATCCGAGTGCAGGACCTGGATGTCTGTGATGTGGGAGGTGCAAGAGTGACCCGGCGTTTCGCCTGGATGATCGCGGATCTATGCAAGTATCTTCCGGTGAATACTGTTGCCGAGCGGTACGGTCTCGACTGGAAGACAGTGAAAAAGATCCACAAGGAGGCCCTTGAAGAAGAGTTCGGGGCGATAGATTATCAGGGACTGAGGCTTGTATGTTGTTCTTGGGGTGGAGATAGGAAACAGGAGCACCCCATGGAAGTACTCTCCCGGGGTGGGTGGTGAAGAGGTAGAGGCTACGGAGCATTGTGCTGCCGTTTCCAAG
>PXCI01000022.1 GCA_003566675.1 Clostridia bacterium | reverse complement strand
TTAAGATTCCTGAACGTGGATGCGGATGTCTACCTCAATGGCCCGCAACCTGAGCAATTTTAAGGGTCGGGAAATGATGCTTAACCTACACGATCACGTGCTGAATATGAAATACAGAGGCGATCGGTTCATCAGGCAGTTTATGATCATGGCCTCCACCCTCTGGCCGGGGGATAGCTTGCATCGGCTCTCGTCCCAGTCCAGCATGTGATCTATATTCAGGGGTAGATCCGACGCATTTATTGATCAATCTCAAACAACGACATGCTGAAAGCGGACTGTATCAGCTGCCGGTGTTCTTTGAGCACATGGACACGGAGGTCATGTTGGGGGAAGGGATCACACCTCAGGATCTGAACGATCATGGCATGGGTCGGGCTCTGGACAAGTTGGCGGCGGCAGGACCGGAGAAGGTTTACGGTACGGTGTCGCTGCGGGTCATCTGCAACGGGGGTATACATGTCGGCACCATGCACGCCGACACCACCTCTGTCTCGGTACAGGGCGTCTATGAGTATGAGGATGAACCGGTACTGAATCTGACCCGCGGTTACTCTTCGTCCGTGTTCAGCACGTCAGAATTTGAGATTTAGGATCATAATCCTCAGATTCGCCCCCTAATTGCCAGTATTTACCTAGCTATTCTTTCTTGCATTGTTTATCATGGGTAAGTAGGGGGGATGCCCGTGACGGAGGACTACATAAGTGGGCCTGCTGTTCATGCCAGCTGGCCGTTGACAATCAGGTGGAAATCTACTTCTCCATAGTGTAGCGAAAGGTGCTGACACCGAACGATTTCGAATCCCTGGAGAAGCTGGAACAACAATTGCTCGCCTTTCAGAGTCATTACTCCACTATCGGCCGCCCTTTTTGCTGGCACTTCACCCGTAAAGATCTTGCACGTCTCCTAAAGGCTCTAGATCTGGACAACGATCTATATCACACGGGACAAGCCCTTGAGTCAGCCGGCTGTTGCTTGGCCAGCCCATGGCTTGATCCAAAAGGAAAGCGTAACGCTCACCCTCATTGGCCTCCGATACAAACGTCGAGAAACCTTCACCTGCGACTTTCCAGCAGCCTATGGTCCGATAAGGCTCAGTGGAAGGTCGTGGGGTTCAGGTCGAGAACGCTGGTGACGAGTTTTGGTGACAGCCTACCACCAACCTCCTGCCACAAGCGATGCATCGCCTCCACCCGGTGCCCTGTTTCAACTAGCCGCTCCAAGGACCATGAAAGGGCCGTCAGACGGTTGCAGGCCTCATATCGGGTCGTGACCTTTGGGAGCGTGCATCTGAGCGTCTGAGTCGCGCTGAACATCTGCTCCTTTCTGACCTCTGCCTCGCACCCGGCCTGTTCTCCGGCCTCCTGGACCGCTTCCCACACCGCCATGGCTGTTACTCCGGGAGCCAGAAACTCCATCGCCCTGGCTGCTCGCCCACATGGATCTGTTCCACCTGGCTCAGATCCCAGTGAGAAGGAGACGGTGCTGCATGGATGAAGAAAGTGACTGAGATGTTTTGGATACGTCTCACCTGCGGCGCGCCCTGACCAGAAGCAGACGGGAGACATATCAAACAGCAACGTCAGGAAGGAGAGAGGCCCAGGAGTATGGAGCTCAAGATGGCGACGATGTACGAGGCAAGGAGCGATTGGCCTCGGGTAAGCACAGCTGAAGGGCACTATCTTTCAATCGTGAGCACTATCAGGTAGTTGCAAAGGCTGCGTCTGAATTTGAATGGAAGGTCGAAAAGGGCTTTGAAGAGGCTCTGGTGGCTGCCAGGGGCGCCAGGAGGAAGAAGAAGATCCGTAAAGCTGGGGGCACGTAACTCAAAAGCAACTGGGAGGGTATTGGAGGCCTCCCAGAAAGAGCTCCCGCATGGGTGTCATAGAAGCTCAGGTCAGGCACGTGATCACTCGCGGATGAAACAAATCAGTGGTGGATGGAATCCTGGGGGCGCAGACAACATGGCGCATCTACTATCTGCAGACGCCAATGATGAACTGAAGAGATATGTTCGCGGACGAGCCATGGATCGCGACACAATGGACGGCGTTGTTGACCAAAAGCCCATGCAGAGAATCTCAAGCAAACAGCGGTTCTCCGAAGAGGATGTTGAAAAATGGCTGAGAGTAAGCATGCCTGCCCTGAAGGGCCCACATGCCGATCGGCTCTGGGTCAAACATGTCCTCAGGGAAATATCAAGAGCAACCGCACAATGGAGTGCGGCATGATCAACCCGGGATTTACCTACTAAACCTTGACGCGGACGGTGTGCTCGAATCGTTTGCATCGCGGCAGGGGTCTGTAGTAAAATTGGACCAATATTTGCAGGCAAAGGCGATGATGGGGAGTATTAAGGCGATGGTCGTCCCAGAGAGCCACGGCAGCTGCGAGGTGGCACGTCCCACCGCCCCAACTCGCCCCGGAGCTTGTTAGGGTGAAAACACAGGTCGTGCGAATAGCTCTTTCCGGATGTCGCCGTTACCGACTCAAGAGTGGGCTGTTGCCCGAATAGAGTGGTACCGCGGAGGATCTCCCTTTCGTCTCTATGCGAGAGGGTTTTTTATTGGGATCAGATTTACCTGGAGGGATAGAAGATGAGCAGTTATTCGAAGGAGATAGACAGCAAGTGGCAACAGCGTTGGGAGGAGACCGGTCTGTATAGATTCAACCGCGACCGGGTCGATGAGAAATTGTACTGCCTGTCCATGTTCTCCTATCCATCGGGGGCGCGTCTGCACGTGGGACACTGGTGGAATTACGGGCTCACCGACAGCTGGGCGCGCATGAAGCGGCTGCAGGGGTTTGAAATCTTCGAACCCATGGGCTTTGACGCCTTTGGCCTACCCGCGGAGAACTACGCCATCGACACGGGAATTCATCCCAAGGAATCAACCATGACCAACATCACCACCATGCGGCGGCAGCTCCGCCAGATGGGCGCCATGTTCGACTGGGACTACGAGGTGGCCACCTGTGACCCCTCCTACTATAAGTGGACCCAATGGCTGTTTCTGCAGCTGTACCGGGCAGGCCTGGCATACCGGGCCGAGGCCCCGGTCAACTGGTGTCCCGACTGCATGACGGTACTGGCCAACGAACAGGTCGTCGAGGGATTATGTGAGCGCTG
This sequence comes from Clostridia bacterium, assembly GCA_003566675.1. GTDB lineage: Bacteria > Bacillota > Sulfobacillia > SLMV01 > SLMV01 > PWUC01. The sequence goes on along the minus strand of PXCI01000022.1, from coordinate 6,657 downwards.
CGACGCCGAGGTGACTCACCGGAGCATGACCCAGTGGTTCTTCCGCACCACCCGGTACGCGGATCGCCTCCTCGAGGGACTGGACGACATTGAATGGCCTGACAAGACCCGGATCATGCAGAGAAACTGGATCGGGCGCTCCGAGGGTGCCAGCATCCGGTTCCCCGTTCCCGGGCAGGGGAGCATTGAGGTCTTCACCACCCGGCCCGACACCCTGTTCGGGGCCAACTACCTGGTGCTCGCCCCGGAGCATCCGATGGTCGAAACCGTCACACGGGATGAACAGGCCACAGAGGTTGCCGAATACTGCAGGGGCGCGGCCCGGCAGAAGGAAATGGACCGCCTGTCGACGGACAGGGAGAAGACAGGCGTCTTCACAGGCGGTTACGCCCAGCATCCGCTGACCGGGGAACCGGTCCCCATCTGGATCGCCGACTACGTCATTATGAGCTACGGCACGGGTGCCATCATGGCCGTTCCGGGACACGACGAACGCGACTACGAGTTTGCCCGGAAGTACGACCTGCCGGTGCCCCGGGTCATTGCAGCAGCGGACCCCGGGACCGACGACGCCCTCCCCTACACCGGCGAAGGGGTGATGGTCAACAGCGAGGGCTTCGACGGGATGGACTCCTCCGGTGCACAGGAAGCCATCGTAGAGGCGCTGGAGAAGGATGATCTGGGAGAGGGAACGGTGTCCTACCGCATGCGGGATTGGCTGGTCTCCAGGCAGCGCTACTGGGGAGCCCCCATCCCCATGATCCACTGCGCGGGATGTGGAGCGATCCCGGTGCCCGAAGACCAGTTGCCGGTGACCCTGCCCGAGGAGGTTGATTATGCCCCGGAGGGCAAGGCCCCTCTGGCCAGCTCACCGGAGTTCATGCAGACCCAGTGCCCAGAGTGTGGAAAGCCGGCTCTCCGCGATCCCGACACCCTCGACACCTTCGTGGATTCGGCCTGGTATTTCTTGCGGTATCCGGACAACGAAAACGCCGATGAGCCCTTCGACAGCGACTGGATCAACCGGATGCTCCCCGTGGACCAATACGTCGGAGGCGTGGAACACGCCACGATGCACCTGCTGTATGCCCGGTTCATCACCATGGCGCTGCACGACCTCGGATACATTGACTTCCAGGAGCCCTTTTCCACCCTGGTGCACCAGGGCATCATCCTCGGACCCGATGGGAGCCGGATGAGCAAGTCGAGGGGAAACGTGGTCTCCCCTGACCAGTACATCGAGGAGTACGGATCCGATGTCTTCCGCCTCTACCTGGCCTTCGGCTTCAACTACGTCGAGGGAGGGATCTGGGAGGATGATGGGATGCGGGCCACGGCGCGGTTCGTCAACCGGGTCGAGCGCTGGATTGATCGCATGCTTGAGCTCCGGGGCACGGGCGAAAACTCGGAGGTCGGCGAAGCCGAGGCAGCCCTCGAATACCAGCGGCACTACGGAATCATGAAGATCACCGAGGACGGGAGCCGCTTTCGCTTCAACACCAGCGTGGCGCGGATGATGGAGATCATCAACGCCCTGTACCGATACGACACCGATGTCCCCGACGAGAAGAGGAACGTTCCCCTGCTCGAGGATATCACCCGGGACCTGGTCCTGCTCATGGCGCCCTTCACCCCCCACTTCAGTGAAGAGATGTGGAGCCGCCTCGGGATGCCCTACTCTATTTTCGACCAGAGCTGGCCCGAGTATGACGCGGAGCGCCTGGTTCTGGACACCGTGGAGATGGCGATCATGGTCAACGGGCGGGTTCGGGGAACCATTAGTGTGTCCCAGAATGCCGACAGGGAAGAGATCCAGAGAGTCGCCGAGTCCCAGGAGCGCATCGAGGCTTACCTGGCCCACGGGGTCAAAAAGGTCATCGTGGTCCCGGGCAAGCTGATCAATTTCGTCGTCTGATTTGCCAGTGAGGTGCCCTGACCGGGGACTGTTGGAAACCCGAGGCGGGAGACCAGAAAAATCATCCACGCCCGACCGATATCCAGGCAGCCAGGGGAAACCGGGAGTGCGGTTAAGATCTACCTGACGATCCCTGGCCCTTCAGGGCACGCTTCACTGTCTGCAGAAACGTCCATGGCCTGGTAGCACCTCGGGCGAGATCGACGTCCATGCAGTGGGAGGCCTTGCCAGGCGCAGCTCCAACAGAGATTGAGCCCTCCGCTTTCCAGCTGGATAACGAAGGTTTCCCAGGCATCTCAAGACGAGCGGAGGGCTCGATATGAGCATACCCTCCTGGATCGCAGTGGCCAGCTTCATCGGGCCTGTTTATTCTACTATGGCCTGATGCCTGTTTGGGCGGTATGCGACCTGAAAAAAGCATTTTCTCCGTGGGCTTCTTCCAGTGCATGGATGCTTCCATAAATCTCGGTATGATCTCTGGAAATCCATACGACACCTGCAATATCCGACCCATCTTCATGGACCAGTACGGCATCGATGTATCCAACACCCCTGATGTCCTCCACTCTTGCCTGCAGCAACGCCCTCAACGTTGATGATCCAATTTTCGTTCTGGAGCTCTCGAGGATATAGGAGGCATCGCCTGCATCGATGACGCCGTCGAACCAATTGCCCTCGACCAGTCCCTTGCGCACTTCTACCTCGTACTCGACCTGAAAGTCTTCAACCCATTCGCCCTCTTCGTCGAACACGCCTACGGTATAGCTCCTGCTTACCACCGTAGGCAGAAATACGGTCGACAAAGCAAGTAGCCCTAGGGCCACGACCAGCAACAGATTTTTTCGCATTTGCCCCGGCAAGATCATGAAATTTCGTCCCCCATAAGCCCATTTTGAGATCCCTTCTCCTGACATTCAGGCCCGCACCTACGACGAACACCGCCCACGTAGCGACGGTTCAGAGCCCAAGGTAGAAAAGGATTCATCCTGTGTGCATACCTCGCAAGTGAAACCGGCGCCAAGGCCATTATAACCGTTACTTTCCTCATCCGTCAATGATCTGTGATTGGAATCCGCAGGAATGGCGGAGAAAACGGATGCAATACTGCTACCATGATAGATAGATTGCGGTATACCTTATCAACAGAGACACCTCTGCTATGCACATAATAACCGCTAAACACTGCCTGTAACGTACTGTGAGTGTTAAGGGCAGGGGCGGTAACTCGGCAGAGCGATCAAACGTCTGGTCGTCCGCCAGGGAGCGCCTACGCGTCACTGAGCACATCGTCAGGAATCTCAACAGCGACCGGTTGAATGCGTGAGGATTGTCCTGATTGGCATTATGTCCTGCACCTGGCCACGTAGATGCTACCCGGCACGCTGACGTGCCACTGGGCACATGTCCTGGCAACAGATTTCGGCATTTCATGCTCACAGTGGGTGATGAGCAGGGGTTGGTCTGGGGGCGCGGTGATTGTAAGACGACCTGCCTCCAACATGCCAGCGACGATCCAGAAGAACTGCTCCTTGCCGATGTCAGTCATGGATCGCTCGATTCCTGGGCCTCAGGATCGCTGCCTTGCTCCGGACCTTCCAGCGAAAAAGGGGCTTCTCCGGAAACAGCCGGGACATGATCAGCCCCACACGATACACCCGCATTTCCAGCCTGCTCACGGGGCAATCAATCTGCGCCCCCGATGCTGACCACCGCTGTCACGCGTTCGGGATACAGGATCGGCATGCTGGCTCGCCCAGCTGCCCAGGGACTGCCCGACCATCACGGCCCGGTCCACCCCGATCTCATCCAGGATATCCATCACGTAGTCTGCCATCCGGGGAAACTCAAGGGCTTCCCCCCAGCGGAGCAAAGCGCCCGATCCTGGGCATAGGACGGTCCTTCAGCGCCGACACCTGGGTGTCAAACATGCCATGGTTCAACCCTGCACCGTGGCTGAAGAGGACTGTGGGGCTGTCGTCCGGACCATGAACCTTATAATAGACCGAACCCGCATCCGTTTGAAGAAACATACGCCTCACTCCTAACATGATAATCCCGCTCAGGTAGTGGATAAGAGCCTCATCTGCTGGTGCCCCCCGTTCCGGGGCCGGGCGACCAGCTTATGGCCAAAGGATCGATCGCGAACGACCAGCCTGGGGTCACCACGCCAGAGCAGCCCCGTCCAACGCGGACTGCTCCGGCACAGGCTCATCACTCGGTACGTCACTTTTTCTCCACGGCACGTCAGGCTAGCCTTCCCTTTTATCGGAGAGCCCCCGCTTGATCATCCCGTACGCTGACTCGGCAGCATCCGCCAGCAGTGACAGTTCACTTGCACAGGCGACGAAGTTGATCCCCTGGTCGACGCGGCGCAGGACATCTTCGGGACCAAAGGCGTAGTATCCCGCGGCGATCCCATGGTTCTTGGCTGCCTGCACGATCCGGTTCACGGCAGCCGTGACCTCGGGATGATCGGACTGTCCAAAGAAACCTAGACTGGCCGAGAGGTCCTTCGGCCCGATAAAGAGCACGTCCAACCCGGGAACTGCGGCTATGGCCTCGACGTTCTTCAGGGCCTCTGCGGTCTCAATCTGGCAGGCAACGAGGACCTCGCTGTTCCACCGCTCAAAGTAGTCATCAAGGTCCCTGCCGAAATTGCTGGCGCGGGTTCCTGCAACCCCTCTCATCCCCTCGGGAGGATACTTGCACGCCGCCACGGCTGCCCGGGCCTCCTCCGCCGTGTTTACCAGGGGACAGATGATGCCCATCGCGCCACGGTCCAGGACCTTCTTGATCAGAAAGGGATCGTTTCCCGCCACCCTCACCAGGGGAATCACTTCTGTACCTTTGATGGCCCGGATCATATCCTCTACGGCTTCCTCACTGTACGGGCCGTGTTCGGTGTCGAAAAGGAGCCAGTCCATACCGTAATCGGCCATGAACTCGGCAATGGCTGGGCTGGGAAGGTTGATCCAGCTACCAACGGTCGGAAGACCCTCTCTTAGACGCTGCTTCACGCTGTTTTCATACAACGCATCTCATCCTCTCCTGGGGCAATATGCTGCTTTAAACGGGGTTTGCCTGTCATCCCACCACGTACCTTCGGCGAATCAGACAGTCTTTCCTTCCCGGGTGGGTCTGGACAGATAGGCGTTTCATGAGATGACTAGCCGCAGGGATGACAACCACCTGGCCTACACGCAGAGGCCCTGGCACCAGGCTACCAATGCTGTCTGCAGACCAGGCAACGTCCCCTATCCTGCGGGTGAGCCCAGCGAACACCGCCATGACTCCGAGGATACCCCTGCCCATGGGGGAGACCCAGGTCATCCTGTAGCATGTGCTGAAGGTCTTCCTGCAGGTCGCATACCCCGGGATGTCGGCCGACAACAGCTGCGAGCACCTCCGCCGTGGGGACCTTAGTTTCTTGAGTGAGCTTCCTGCGGACATCATCGAATAACTCCTCGAAGCCGGGGAGGTTCCACGGCATTATGTTGGAGCATGTATTCAGCGTCCATGGTGTCCCAATACCTTGGAACGAATACCGTGGGTAAAAACCGGGACACAGGGACTGCCCCCTGTCCTGCTCACAACGTATGGGTGAACATCGCTGTTAACCGACTGTTGAACGATAATCTTGTCATAGAACTAAAAGGGTTCCTTGATCTTAGCAAAAGCCAGAGTTTCCTCTTTGCTCAACGCTTACGGTTCATCTGGACAGACTACGATGGGTTGGGTAAGCATCTCAAGGCACGATAGTTACCTTCATCCTCTTGCGATCATGCTCGCCATCGGTGATTAGCAAATTATAACATACCCGTTGGGGATGACGACAATTGGAGAAGGGACCCCGTAACCGTACACGGAGGATTCACACCGGCCCGCTTGTGAGGACGTCTTTCGTCATCTGGTGCCACGCCACTTCGCGTCCGTTCACATACAGCCACTGCCAGTTCCAGCTCGGCGCCCGGTGGGCGAGTACCTGTGCCCTGGTATCCATCTGAACCTCCCGATACGATATGCGCTCGGGGTCCATTTCATCCAGTAAACCTCGGATCCTGCTCCGGTGGTGCAAATCGTACGGACAGCGGTGGCTGTACGATAGATCCACGGCCACGCCGCCCTCTCCCCTGAGATCGCGCGGGTGGAAGGTCTGTGGTGCCAGCTCGGGCAGCCGGGCACTCCCGGTGAAGGGGAGCCACATGAGGGCCATGTCTCCTTCGCGGTGAACCTGGCGGAAACCCAGCTCCTCCAGCAGCCCAATAGGGAAGTGGACGGAATGATCCCAACCCACGGCCGTCATACCGTCAAAGCAGCTCCGAGCCTCCTCGACTGCCTCATCCACCATCATCCGCTCGACCCCGAGGTGTTCGTTCTCTCCCTCTCCGGGGGCCACGTTGTAATGAAAACACAACAGGACTGCCGAGCCAGGAGCGATAATGGGGATGGGTGCCGATTCCGCGGGCATGTACTCGACGAACCCCCGAACCGTATCGCCACACGAGAAGACCATTCCGCTCATCCCCCGCTTCATCATCTCCACGTGCCATTCAACTACCCCGCTCATGTCACCCGTGAGGTTCTCGCCCTCGAACTCCAGTCCACCCGGGACGCAGTTGAGCCGGCTAACATTCTCCCGGGTGAGCCGGGAGCACTGCATACAACAGGTCACAGCGATTCACTCCCTGGATTCGATGATTGTCCTGGAGGCACCCACCTCATCTACACGTGTGCTGCTGCAC
>PXCI01000327.1 GCA_003566675.1 Clostridia bacterium | reverse complement strand
GAATGTTCTCCCCACCCGGCCTCTTACTTCCTCCTCCGCACCAGACCATCTCAAAAAGCTATGCCTTATCAGTTAATATTTACCGAGCGCGGTGGATGTCCCATGCGCCCACACCACACGTCGAATTGACAGCGGGTGCAGCCAGTTGACAACCACCCAGATGCTAGCCGGTTGGTTCACATCCCGAAACAGGGACGGGAATTGGACAAGCACTTGAGAAGGCGCCACATCATTGGGGCGTAGGATCGGAATAACTCTACGCCTCTAACTCTACGCCTGATGCCAGAGCAAGTTAACGTTCGCGGGCAAGCTACCCAGGCCGACGGCATATGTGCACATTGCAAGTATCTTCTATCAGCATACGGGTCTGCTCCTTGCCACCGAAGGTGAATTTTGCAGATGTGAGGATTATTTCCCGGGAAAAGATCATGACTTGTCGAAGCAATCGACTCACGATGGACCTTCGTCGCAAAATGAAGGAACCTGTTGGAGAAAGTGCGAAGGAATTCAGAGTCGAATTTTTGCCCGGTTCAGTTCGCCAAAGCTCAGGTTCTTCTCGCGTGATGACCAAGGCGGTTCAGCTCGATTCAGCGGCGGCGTCTAAAGGCTGTGCGTCGCGTATTCTGCCTCTATCAGGGGTAGTACTCTTTCTATCGGATAGGAGGTCCCCGCATCTCCAGAACGACATCGCCCTGAACAAAGCTCTGCTCTCCGATGCGAGGAATCTGCTATAATATCCTGAGAACAGCTGATGTCAGAATCTCCGATCGGATTGTTACTCGCAATCGGACAGGGCAATCGGAAAGGGTACCCGGATTGGAAGTCTTCCGATGGATCGAGCAGCAACTTACTCCCCAACCCTGCAGCACCGATGTGTTGATCTATGACGACATGGATTCACAGTCGGGCTACTCTCTGCCCATAATCTATCAGCCATTTGACGGCACCAAGGAGTCCCACTGGGCGGATCGCGGATCCACTTATGATTTCCTGGATGCCACCGGCGGAGAGAATCGAACCCTCCTGGACTTCGGCCCTGGTGACGGATGGCCCTCCCTCCTGGTCGCTCCCTTCACCCGCAAAGTTGTGGGTCTGGATTCTTCCAGGAAGCGAGTGCAGGTATGCCGTGAAAATGCGCGCCGTCTGGGCATCACTAACGCTGAGTTTATCAGCTATGAAGCTGCTGCTGCCCTCCCCCTCCCTCACGATTCCTTTGATGGAATCACGGCTGCTTCGTCGGTCGAGCAAGCCCCTGACCCGAGGAGTATCCTTGCAGAGTTTCACAGGATCCTGCGGCCAGGCGGTCGTTTGCGAATCTGCTACGAAGACCTCGCCCGATATCAAGAAGGGCGGCAGCAAGCCATGTGGATTTCGGATCTCGATCAGCAGACCTGCAAGATACTCCTGTATGATCGCGATATACCCTGCGAATACGTGATTCAATACGCTATCACTCTGGCCATGCCTCGGCAGGAACTCCTGGAAAGACTGGGGAGCCGCAGCCCCACATTTTCCCACCTCACTTTATCGTTGCTCAAACAGGTTGAGCCTATGGTAGTTAAGACGAGAAGGAGCCGAACCATTCATCCTTCCGGCAAGACATGGGCCCATTGGCTGAAAGACCTCGGTTTCAACCAGGTGATGCCCACCCACAGTGGCAAAAGAGCTGCGATCGCGATGTATCGGTGGTTTTCGGATGCGAAGCGGCCTCGGAACATGGCGGACGTTGATGACACCATCAGGCCGGCTGTCCGACTTGCTGTGAACTTGGAATGTCCGCTGGAGCTAAATCCACACATTACCGCTGTCAAATAAGCCTCCGAATCTGGGCCCCAGAGTCAAGGCCACCACCCATGGGGACGAGTTTTCACTGTGCCAGCTGGAGCATGTGAGACGAATCTGAAAGCCTGAAGGGAATCACTCAAAAATGGGCGTGCCCCATACCCGAAGTCAGACAGTCATCTTTTAACATCGAGGTGTGCTAACGCACTGTGAAAGAACAAGGAATTTCATCAACCGATCTACCTGCCTGTCCCCACGGTTCTTTCAATGAAGTCCGTGATGGCCCCGGAGGCTCGTCACCATGCTCGGTGATCACATGACCTCCGGTGTTTTATGATCCTCGACATAACACGCTACACCGCCTTACTGTGCCTCATCTCTCAGGTATCTGTGCAAACAGCAGCAGGACGCTGAAAAGCAGCGTGGAATTCACATTTGGGGAGGAACCATGAAAAGAATGACTAAGGTATATGGAAGAGGTCGCCTGGATAGGGCTGAGCCAACCAGTGACAGATGCATCGAAGTAGAGGCTCGCCTGTGTGTTACCTGGAAACGACACACCGTTTTTTGAACACGTAAGTTCACGGACCGGGCAATCATAAACGCGGGGCTTACTCGGGCTGACACCCAGGCATTTTTCTGGCGTACGAAGCATCAGCATCTGTGCGTGATAATCACCAGGAGGTGAAGTGATGAATGTGGATGAAAAGATGATGAGGCGTTGCATCGAACTCGCGAAGGAGTCGGTAGATGCCGGGGACTACCCCTTCGGAGCCGTGATCATCAGCGATCAGGGCGACACGATCAGCGAGGGTAGAAACCGCGAAGTCACGGAACATGACCTCACCTGGCATGCGGAAATGGAAGCCATACGACGGGCCACGAAGTCGCTCAAGAGAAACTCCCTTGAAGGTCTCATCCTCTACACAAACGGACAACCTTGCCTGATGTGCTCAGCCGCCATCCGACGGGCAGGCCTGGCCCGGGTCGTGTTTGGTGCTCCCTCCCAGGCGCCGCTTAGAACCCACCCCCATCCGCTCACCGATCCCGACTACGGTGAATCTCCCCCTCCCGTGGTCGAGGGCGGCCTGTTGGCCGAAGAATCACGCGCACTCCAGAAGGATCGCGGGAAATAGCCTCCCAGGTGCGCTACCCGTCCTTGATGAGCTCCTTGATACGCTCCTCGAGGGCGGGTCTCGTGTTTAAAGCAGGGTCTTCAAGGACATCATCCAAAAGATGGTTCAAGATTTCACCCACGACTGGGCTGGGTCCGATCTCAGCCACCCGCATCACATCATTGCCATCCACGGCCAAATCTGCAAGGCTGAAGGCTGAATCCTCCTCCAACACCTTCTCGATCCTCCTGAGAAGGTGAATCGTACCCCGGGACAGGGGCGTATGCTTGGTCCCCGAACCTTCCCGGTCGGCAATTCTAAGCTTGATCAGGTCATCCATATTCTGTACACCCACACGGTTAATCAGGCGACGGATGGCGGAGTCCTTCATATCGGGATAGTGGTGAAGGGCCATGTGATGGCGTACAAGATGAGTGACGGTATCAACGGTCCTGTTATCGTAACGCAATCGCTGTAGCATTCTGCGGGCGACAGCAGCACCAACGACGTGATGGTTATAAAAATGACGTCCTCCCTGGACGTCCGTTGACATGCATCGTGGCTTGGCAACGTCGTGCAGTAGTGCTGCCAGGCGCAGCGTCAACCCCGCACCCTTCTGGCCCGCCATCCCCTGTAGGGCAAACAGGGAGTGCTCCCATACGGTGTAGGCATGATGGTCATTCTGTTCCAGCCCCACACCCTCGGTGAGTTCAGGCCAGAAGTGCTCCAGCAGACAGGTCTCCTGGAGCAGGCGCATCCCGTAAGCTGGATCACGAGACAGCAAAATGCGGTCCAGTTCTGCCCGGATCCGTTCGGCGGAAACCTCACTGAGAAGCGGGGCATTTTCCCTCGCAGATTCGATGACGGATTCATCAATAACGAACCCGAGCTGAGCAGAAAATCGAACGGCACGGACCATGCGCAGCGCATCCTCGCTGAACCGCTTCCAAGGCCTACCAACGGTGCGGATCGCTCCGCGAGCAAGGTCTCCAATACCATCGAAAGGATCCACCAGGCTACCGCACCGGTCCAGGGCCATCGCGTTGATCGTGAAGTCCCGTCGGCTCAGGTCGTCCTCCAGCCTTTTTGCGAAACAGACCCAGTCAGGGTGTCGGTGATCCGAGTATCCTCCCTCGGTGCGAAAGGTCGTGACCTCCACAGCCTTTTCACCACTGATGACCGTCACCGTTCCGTGTTCGATCCCGCTGGGCACGGTATGAGGAAAGATTCGGATGATCTGCTCGGGTGCCAGTGAGGTGGCAACATCCCAGTCACCCGGAGAGCGCTTGAGAAGAAGATCCCGGACACACCCCCCTACGATGAAGGCTGTGCCCCCATTTGCATCAATATCGCGAAGCACCCGCGAAACCTCGGGCGGTATCAAAGCTAGAGCAAACCACCTTACCCACCACTGACGCCAGGTCAGCCGCGCATAACTGACATCAATCCGTCGCAATGCCGTTCACCTCGCACAGTACGGGGCCACTCATCACCATCAGCCGCCAAACGATCTGCCTCAGATCTCGCACCCGCGAGGAGCCAAATCGCTCATGCAGCGCAACCTGCGGAAGCAACCCCCGTTAATCTGACTAGCACTGGACACGGCTCTACCGGCCTGCCCCTGACCATCCACGGCATCCTCCTCATTCGCCGCCGCGGCATCTTCTGGTGCCTCATCGTCCGTTTCCACGGCCTTGATTATGCTCCTTACATCATCGCCCTCAATGGTCTCCTTCTCGAGAAGAACCTTGGCCAATCTCTCGAAGGCCTCACGGTGTTCAACGAGGAGGTTGCGTGCCTTTTCATAGGAATCTGCGACGATTTTCTTAATCTCCCGGTCAATGGCAGCGGCCACCTCTTCACTGTAATTTCGACCCCGGGTGAGATCGCGTCCCAGGAACGGATTATCCATCTTGTCTCCATAGGTAAGGGGTCCAAGCTCCTCGGACATCCCGTACTCGGTGATCATCTTGCGCACCATTGTGGTGGACTTCTCCAGGTCATCCTGCGCCCCAGTGCTGATCTCATCAAATACCAAGACCTCAGCAGCACGCCCCGCCAGGGCCATGGTGACCCGGTCCAAGATCTCACTCTTGGTGACAAGATAGCGATCCTCCAGGGGCATCTGCAGAACATAACCCAGAGCCCCACCCCGAGGTATGATGGAAATCTTGTGAATCGGATCCGTGTTAGGAAGACGATCGGCAGCCAGGGCGTGGCCTGCCTCGTGATAGGCCACGATCTTCTTCTCCTTTTCGCTAATAACCTGGCTTCGTTTCTCAGGCCCGCCGGCCATGATGCGATCAATTGCTTCTTCGAAGTCAACCATGTCTACCTCAGACTTATCTTTTCTAGCAGCAAGAAGGGCCGCCTCATTTACCACATTCTCGATGTCAGCCCCAGTGAAACCGGGCGTCCTTCGGGCGAGAATTTGGGGATCAACACCCTCGGCCAGGGGCTTACCTCTCAGGTGTATATCAAAGATCTGCCTGCGTCCGTCAACATCAGGACGGAATATGGTCAGCTGACGATCAAAACGCCCCGGACGTAGAAGGGCCGGATCCAGGACATCGGGACGGTTTGTTGCGGCCATGATGATGACTCCTTCGTTGACACCGAACCCGTCCATCTCCACCAGCAACTGGTTCAATGTCTGTTCCCTCTCATCATGACCTCCTCCATAGCCCGCTCCGCGCTGTCGACCAACTGCATCGATCTCATCGATGAACACGATGGCAGGAGCTGACTTCTTGGCCTGTTCAAAGAGATCTCTCACGCGGGAGGCACCGACACCGACAAACATCTCGACGAAGTCGGAGCCGCTTATGCTGAAAAAGGGCACGCCAGCCTCCCCGGCGACTGCCCTTGCCACCAATGTCTTACCCGTACCTGGAGGACCGACGAGAAGCACACCCTTGGGTATGCGCGCACCAATTGTGATGTATTTACGAGGGTTCTGGAGGAAATCCGTGACCTCTTCAAGCTCGGTCCTGACTTCGTCAATCCCCGCCACATCATCAAACGTAACATTGGGGGCATGCTCAGGAGCATGAACCTGGGCCTTGCTGCGCCCAAACTGCATCACGCGGTTACCTCCACCCTGGCCCTGCTGCATGATGAAGAAGAAAGCGCCGATTATCAGTAGAATCGGCAGAAAGCTGGTCAGAAGCGCCATCCACCATGCGGGGGTCTCCGGTTCATGGATCTCATGATTAACCTCGTGCCTTCTGAGCAAATCCAGGAGCAGGGGATCATTCGTAGGTACCGTGGTGACAAATTGGCTACCATCCTTAAGGGATCCCGTGGCCCGCCCCGTACCTGCAGCGTGGTAGGATATGTCCACCTGTGCCACTCGATCCGACTCCACCATGCCCACAAACTGGGAATAGGAATACTCCGCCGGGGCCTCTGCCTGCCCGGCAAGGTACTGGACCACGGTCAGCACTAGGAAAAGAAGTACCAGGTAGAATGCCACGCTATGGAAAATCCGGGTCCATCTCATTCTCGTCCCCCTCTACAAACAAAACATGGCCGACATCACTCTCCACCGGGATCTCGGCCAGGTCACTGTGGTCAATCCACACATGTAAGATCCGTTGGGTCTCACCATCAACTCGGTAGTCGTTGTCAATTCTCAGACCTGCTACCCACACAACCTTGTCGTTAGACACTATTAATGGTATATGATCTCGTGTCAAACGAGGGATCTTCTCATCAACAAATAGATCCTGTAGCTTCTTCTGCCCTCCCAGACCCAAGGGCCGCATGCGGTCACCTGAACGCCACGAGCGGACTCTCAAGGGCAAGTCCACCTTATTATAATCGATGAAGGCATGGCTAACAAGCGAGGGCATCCTCCCGCCCTTCAGACTGCACTTGAACGCCTCTGTCTGCAGGGAAGTCATAAGTCGACAGCCTATCATCTTCCCCCTTCGGAGGATCAACCTTCCGGGGACTGGAAGCACCGCGGGCACAAGGCCCTCCCATCGGCCCAGCACGGCCTCCTCGTCACCCATGATGAACTGTCCGTAACCCTTGTGAAGCACCACCCCGCCGGGAAGTTCCAATCTCTTTCCTGCAGAAGCCCCATGAATCAGTTCCAACAGATCCTCCACCGCATTGAAGCTGAGCTCATCCCGGCTCGCGGCGATGAGCTGATGGGCGAGCCGGATCAGGCGCCGTTGAAGTGCCCGGGGAAGGGTAGCAAAAGCCCGATGAGGAAACTCAATCGTTGGACAACGGTCCGGGGAGAAACCCTGGAGCCGGGCCAGCGATCGAAATGCCCTACCTGTCTCCCTGGCAGCAAACTGTTCCTCTCGCCGCACAATCTCCGCTGTCTGGGCAAGGGCCTGGTCCACCGCAGGATTGAAGTGCTTCTTAAGGTAAGGAATGAGCTCCAGCCTAACCCGGTTTCGCTGGTACTGCATCGTCTCATTGCTGCGATCGGTGCGGTAGGACACACCACAGGCGCGGCAGTAGCTCAGGATCTCTTCCCGGGATGTACTCAAAAGCGGGTGAGCAAAGACGCCCCGCCGAGGAAGGATACCGCGCAATCCCGCGGGTCCAGCCCCGCGCACAAGGTTCATCAGCACAGTCTCGGCCTGGTCATCCCGGTGGTGTCCCAGGGCCACAGCCTCGGCACCGACCTCATCACGCACATCCCTGAGAAAGCCCAGCCTCGCAACCCGTGCTTCCTCCTCGGAAGCCGGGACCACAGACAACCTGTGATAGAAGAGGGGCAGATTCCATTCTCTGCACAACTCCCGCACAAACACCTCGTCAGCATCAGAGTCGGCACCCCGTATACAGTGATTCACATGGGCTGCAGTCAGCGAAAAATCCATCTGCCGCAGCATATGTGCCAGGGCGACAGAGTCAGGACCTCCCGAGATGCCAACTACGAGATGAGCACCGCCTGGTACCAGGCACTCCTCGTATAGGAACTGTCTCACCCTGTCCACCAGGGCCTTACCGCTCAAGAATCATTCCCCTTTCAGAAGCCTCTGCCCAAATTATAGCATATCCGAACCTACCAATCAGTGACACCGCATGAACAGCGATATCCGTTTGCAGCAAAAGAGCAGGTCGCAGAATCAGCGAGCAAGTCGCACGAGAAGCCTACGATATGCAGGCACAACCTCTTACCAGCACATACACCATCTGGTTATGGACTACAGTGACGCATGGCCATCTACAGCGGAGGGTTGATGAAGCCGTGATTCGGATCCTTGCAATCTGACGCCTCTCTTGCTCCTCTGGATTTTGTGGTCCAAGACCAGCGATCACACATCGCATCTCCCAACCTCATCGAAATGGCTCTATTCAGAATACTTTTCATCGGCTGGGGCATTGCAGATAAATGCTTCGCGCGGTCTCGTCGACAAGACCGGATTCCAGTGGAGCTCCGTTTCTAAGAGCCCTGAACATGGGCAAATGCGGGGGTATGCTGAGAATTAGCGCGGGAACAAACAGAGACCGTCATGAATGTCTTGAAATAACCCTTGCGGTCTCGGAAAATTTCAGCGTTCGGAGAACTCGATCACCACCACGCTGATGTCATCAAGCGGGCCCTCACCGCTGAGTGAAGCAGCCTGGGCGACCAGGGCACTGGCCAGATCCTCTGCACAGTTGTGGCGGCTGGATTGGAGAAAGCGCGCAACCCAGTTTCTTTTCTGGCTCTCGGTCAGATGCCCCAGGGCCTCCATGACCCCGTCGGTCATCATCACCACCGTGTCGCCTGGTTCAACTGCCCGCTGGGTGGATTCCGGTGCCACTTCGTTGAGGATCCCGATCGGGATTACCTGGGACGGTATGCAGAAAACCTCCCTGCCTCGCATGATGAAGGTCGGCGCTGCGCCGATCTTGGTAAACTCCGCTCGACCTGTCACCAGGTCCACCGATAGCATGTCCACCGTGGCAAAGATCTCCTCTGTAGAGCGCAGCACCAGGACCGAGTTGACGGTACGCAGGGCCGAATCCCTGTCCAAGCCAAGCTCCAGCAGTTCCTCCAGAAGTGAAACAGCCGCGCTACTCTCCTGTCTGGCCCGGTCCCCTGCGCCCATTCCGTCGCTCAACAAGACGACCAGATCCCGGGCACGCAGTTTTCGAACCAGGTGACTGTCCCCACTTGGCTGCTGCCCGCCCTGGGCGATCGCCGCAACTCCAGCATCGTAGCGCAATCGACACCTTCTCGAAGACTGCCTGGGTCCCGCGCCGGAGGCCACACCCCGGGCGAAGTCGTCCATCATATCCGCAATCCCTCTGAACTGAAACGCAGCCAGATCACGGGTTTCGGCAAACTGCGAAGACCAGCTCATCCCCATGCGCTGCAAACTCCAGCTGGACTGCATTGTCTCCAACACGGGACGGAAGTTGGCCCTGCAATGATTTTGCAGCTCCCTGATCCGAGCATCAATGCTCCGTTGATCGTCAATCTCAAAGGTGGCGAGAACCCCGGAGAGAGTATGATACGTAGTCATGAACCGCTCCTGCCAGCACTCGGAATAACGGTCACACTCCCTGCACACCTGCGCTCCCACCCGTTCGATAATGTCTGCCTCCCGTTCCTGAGCAGTGAAGGACGGCTGCTCCGATTCGGTCACTTCGGCAAAGGAATCGGCGAGTCGCCTGAACACCCTGGCAAAAGAACGCATGCGTGTCGACATCTCTGTGCCACTGCGCGACCGACCGCGGATCCGAACACTGGCAAACAGGGATGAAATCGATTCCTGCGCGGCCCTGGCTCCCGCAGAATCAGAGAAACGAGCTGTTGATGTCTCATCATCATCGGCAAACCACGGTTTGCCCGCCCGGGTCGCCGCCACCTCGCGACGAGCCCCATAGTAGAATCCCAGTGGGCTCAGTAAGTACAGTCCCACGGCGACCAGCATCTCCCACGGCGAGGGAACGGATCCCGCACTCGAGAGCCATGATACTAACAGCACACAGCCGATGAACCCCCCCACAACCCCGGCCCTGCCCCACCTGGCCGCAGCCCCAGCTACTGCCCCGGCAGAGATCAGCGCAAGCCAAAGGGCGAGGTCGAGATGCAGAGCAAAACCAAGAATCAGCCCAACCGCCGTCCCCGCAGCAATCCCACCTGAGAGTCCCCTGCCAGCAAAGGACATCACCACCAGGATTGCAGCTACCCAGATCACTCTGAGGTCACCGATCCATAACCCAGCAGTCCCAAGAAGCAAGACTCCACCGAAAATTCCCACGCCCAGAATGGAGCCGAAGTTCATCTTCTCAATGCGCTTCTCAGCAGAGAGAATCAGCGGGAGTGCCCGGTGAAAAACCGCGACCGAAGACGCAACCATCAACAGTTCAAAGAGTAAAAGAAAGAGGTTGTATAGAGTGGCTCCCATCCAGAGACGTGACGCTCCCCTGAAAAGGGCGGAGGCTCCAACAGCCACACCCAGAAGCCCCCGGGGCATCTCCTCACCGCGCTCGCTGCCAAAGATCATCTCGGCGCTAAACCAGAAAGCCGCCAACATCAAGGCCTCGGGGACAGCGGCACCATAACCCAGGAGCCAGCCCCGGCCCACCGTGACTCCAACCAAAGAAAACAAAGCCGTACGGCGCCTCCACCTAAGGGAGGCCAAGACATAGGGAATACCGAAAGGAGCCAGCAGATTGAGAATCTGGGCTCGTCCAACGAAAACTCCCATCAAAAATACGGCCCCATAGATAATGAACTCCCGGACTGCCACGACCGGAAGTGCCGCACTCACCCCGTCAGAAACCGTCCTCCATCCATCAGCTGCAGTTTCGCTTCCCTTGGCACTGTACCTGTGTGCTTCCCTATTGATCATGGCCCCCTGACACCCCCCTGTATCCCTATTTCATCCGTGGACGTCCAGTATAATGCAGTCGCATTCAGAAATGTGTCACTATGTGACGAGGATACATAACCTTTTTGCGACAGGGGTCGTGGAGAAATATGAAGGGGAGCCGGGTTCCCTTTTTGGAAGGGAACCCGGAACTGAGGTCTCAGATGAGATCCATTTCCTTACCTATATCACCAAAGGTCTCAAGGGCATAGTCGAGATCCTCGCGGCTGTGTACCGCAGAGAGCATCACTCTAATTCTGGCCATACCGGCCGGAACCGTGGGGAATCCGATGCTCTGCGCAAAGATATTCCTGTCGAATAGACGCCGACTGAACTCTGCCGATACCCCGGCATCGCCAATCATCACCGGTGTAATGGGTGTCTCGGTGTGTCCCGTGTCGAAACCGATCTCCCGCATGGCACCCTGGAAGTAGCGTGCATTATCCCATAGCTGCTCAACCAGTTCATCACTCGCCGCCAGCTTCCTGATTGAAGCCAGGTTGGCCCCCGCCTCGGGAGGAGTCAGGGACGAGCTGAACAGAAAAGGACGTCCCCGCTGCTTGATATACTCGATGAGACGGGCGTCGCCAGCCACAAAACCACCGACACAACCCATCGCCTTGGACAAAGTTCCCATTTCCACGTTGATCCGCTCGCCAAGAGCAAAGTGATTCACGATCCCGGCTCCGTGGGAACCGAGCACACCCTCTCCGTGAGCGTCATCTACCATGGATATGCAGCCGTACTGCTCTGCCAGGTCAGCAACCGCCGGCAGGTTAGCCAGATCACCATCCATACTGAAGACGCCATCGGTCACCACCAGCTTGTTCCCATCGTGATCGACATCTTCCTTCATGAGTTGTTCCAGAGTCTGCATGTCCAGATGGGGGTAGACCCTGATCTGCGCCCGTGAAAGCCGGCAACCATCGATAATGCTGGCATGATTCAGGGAGTCGCTGTAGATGATATCTCCCTTGGTGACCAGAAGGGGAATCACCGTCAGGTTGGCATTAAAGCCAGACTGCACCACGACTGAAGCCTCTCGCCCCTTAAATCTAGCCAACTCTTCCTCGAGTTGCCCATGTATACTCATCGTTCCAGCAATGGTCCTGACGGCCCCAGGGCCGACGCCAAACTTCCTGATTGCTGCTATTGCCGCCTCCTTGAGGTCATCATCGCCCGCCAATCCCAGGTAGTTGTTGGAGCAAAGGTTCAGCTTCTTCTCACCGTCTATAACGACCCAGGCCCCCTGCTCTCCGTCAAGAACCCGTATGTCATTATAGAGATTGGCGTCGTGCAATTGCTGCAGCTGCTCATCAACAAAGCCCAGAACATCTCGATCTGCCATGGGATAACCTCCCTCTTCCATGTGAGAAATTCCCAGCGCTTCCGGGGACGGATTAATGCCACGATCCCGGATGCGTCTCATTATCTAAAGTATACCATCAACGGCACAAATCTTCATGGACGACTCCCTGAACGCCATGCATACTTATAGCCGATGAACCGGACGAGGCGATGGTCAATGCATCAGCATGCAGTCTGCTGGCACCTCGAATGCCAGACCTTAACTAATCGAAGCAGCGATTCCACAAAAATACCTGTTAGGAGGCGGACACTGAACATGAAGATATCCAAGCATCTTCCCATTCTGGCCCTGTTCCTGGTCCTGGCAATCGCAGTCGCCAGCTGCGCAGGCGCCGTAGAACCACCCGATGACGACTCCGATCCGGGTCAACCGACCGATGTTCCTGCCGTTGGAGGGGAACTCGTCTACGGCATTACGGGAGAACCCGTGATCCTCAACCCAATCCTGGCCACCGACACGCCCTCGGCCTTCGTCAACAGCCGGATCTATGCCGGCCTGGTTCGGGCCGATGAAAACCTTCAGATGGAACCCTACGTTGCCCACGACTGGGAGTACTCCGATGACGGTCTCGAGTGGACCTTCTACCTGCGCGACGATGTCTATTTCCATGACGGCGAACTGCTCACGGCCGAGGACGTGGTCTACACCTACATGACCATTCTCGATCCCGACTACACCGGGGTACGCGCCAGTTCATACGCGCCGGTCGAAGAAGTCGTCGCGGAGGACGATTTCACCGTGCGGTTCTCACTGCACACACCCTATGCGCCTCTACTCAGCACCCTGGGCATGGGAATCTTGCCCTCCCATCTCTACTCCGATACGCCGGTTGCCGAGCTCCGCGAACTCGATGTAAATATGGAGCCCGTGGGGTCTGGCCCCTACACGTTCAAGGAGTGGCAGAGTGGGCAATACGTGATACTGGAGAGAAACCCGGACTTCTTCCTCGATGGTCCGTTTATTGAAACCGTCAACATCAGGATCTACGGGGACGGGCAGGTCGTACTGGCGGCCCTGGAAGCCGGAGATATCGACTTGCTCGGCGCCATTCCGCCTGACGACGTCGACCGGATCACAGAGGAGTACGCGGACAGGCTGGAATTCCATAACCTACAGCAGAATGGCTACTCCTACATCGGCCTGAAGCAAACCGACCCCATCCTGAGTGACGTGCGGGTCCGACAGGCCCTGATGTACGGCATCGACCGACAGGGAATCGTAGACAACATCCTCGGCGGCCTTGGCACCGTGATGAACGCCAATATACCTGGATTCTCATGGGTGCACAACCCAAACCTGAACCCCTACGAATACAATCCGGACACGGCCATTGAACTTCTTGAGGACGCTGGGTGGACAGAAGTAGCAGATGATGGCATCCGCATGAACGCGGAAGGGGAGCGTCTGACAATCACCACTGTGTCGGGCACAGGCGATACCCTCAGAGAAGATGTCATGCTCATTGCACAGCAAAACCTTGCCGAGATAGGCGTGGAGCTAAAACCGGAATTCTATGAGTGGTCCGTCCTTCTGAACCAGTACCTGGACGTGGCCAAGTTCCAGTCCTATCTTCTTTCATGGAGCCTGAGCACCGACCCCGACGACTTCATCACGTTCCATTCGTCGGCCGGGGTCAACGAAGACGGCCAGCTGGCTGGGTTCAACGATGTGGAGTACTCAAACCCCGAAGTGGACGAGCTCCTCGAACGAGGGCGCACGACCATGGATAAGAACGAACGCCAGCAAATCTACTTCGAAGTTCAGGAGATTCTCAACGAAGAACTGCCGTACGTGTTCCTGTTCAGCCGAGACGTGGTGGCGGCAGTTCACAAAGACGTCAAGGGCGTCGTCATGACGGGAATCGGCTCTCTGTATCCTGAGAGATGGTACATCGAAACTGAGTCCGTGGCAGCAAAGGACTAAAGCGTAGACCCAGGTGAGCGGCGGGGGGACGATCGCATCGCCCCCCGCCATCCGTGATGCCAGATAAGGAGGGCCATCGTGAAATCGTACGTTTTCAAACGTCTACTCCAGATGATTCCGCTGCTCATAGGAATCAGCATCGTGTCCTTTGCCATCATGCAGATGGCCCCGGGGGACCCCGTGGATCTGTTGACGGAACGCAACGCCACAGCAGAAGAGCGGGCCAGGGCGCGTACGCTGTATGGCCTGGACCGTCCCCTGCACGTGCAGTACTGGATATGGCTCACCAACATGTTGCGCGGTGACTTCGGACATTCCTACGTGCGTGGTCGACCGGTGTTGGAAATGATCATGGAGCGGCTTCCCAACACTGCGTATCTCAATTTGGTCGTCTCAATCGTAATCTACTGTCTGGCAATACCCATTGGCGTCGCCTCGGCCCTGCGCCAGTATTCGGTATTTGATCACAGCGTCACTGGTTTCGCCTTTCTCGGACAGGCTCTCCCCAACTTCTGGTTTGGGCTTCTGCTGATCTACGGCATCGCTTTACAGGTGGACCTTATACCCGTGGGAGGCATCGCCACCTACGGTGTCACCATGGCAAATAATGGTCCTTGGCTGGTGCTACTGGATCGACTGCGTTACCTCATCTTGCCGGTTATCGTGATGGGCCTGAGCGCCCTTGCGGGCATTACCCGTTACATGCGCTCCAGCATGCTCGAAGTGACCCGGCAGGACTACATCCGCACGGCCCGGTCAAAGGGACTGGGGGAGCGGGTGGTCATCTACAAGCACGCAATGCGCAATGCCCTGCTACCCATCGTAACCATAATCGGCTTTCAGATCCCGGTGATGTTCTCCGGCTCGGTGATCATCGAGAATATCTTCTCATGGCCGGGACTCGGGACCCTGTCCGTCAACTCAGTATTCATGCGCGACTACATGGTCATCATGGCATTCAATGTGATCGGAGCTGCCCTGGTAATCATCGGCAATTTCGTCGCCGACATGCTTTACGTGGCAGTTGACCCCAGGATCACGTACGACTGAGGGGAGAGAACACCATGACGATGGAACAAGACCATTCTGCAGAAGTGGAATCCTGGGCGGCAATGACGTGGAAGCGTTTCAAACGCCACAGACTGGCCACACTGGGCATCATCCTTCTCTTTGTTCTCTACCTGGCTGCCCTGCTGGCACCCTACCTGGCCACCCATGACTTCGCCGCCGTGGATCCGACAAATCGGTTCCAGCCTCCCAATGCCGATCACTTCTTTGGCACCGACCGCCTCGGTCGTGACGTATTCAGTCGAATCCTCTGGGGATCGCGGGTGTCGCTGAGTGTGGGCTTCGTGGCCGCGGGTGTTTCGGTCGTCCTGGGAACCACCATAGGAGCCGTCTCCGGGTACTTCGGAGGCTGGGTGGATAACGTTCTGCAAAGATTCACCGAGATCGTGCAATCCTTTCCAACCATGTTTCTTCTGCTGACCATCATCGCCATCGTTGATCGCAGCATATTCAACATAATGCTGGTCATTGGCATCACGTCATGGCCAGGGCTCGCCCGCCTTGTGCGAGGAGAGGTACTGGCCCTGAAGAAACAGGAATTCGTGGAGGCCGCCAGGGGCCTGGGAAGCCGGGATGGCCGGATCATCTTTCGGCACATTCTTCCAAACGCCATGGCCCCCGTCATTGTCAGTACCACCTTAGGCATAGCAGGGGCAATCCTGGCCGAATCCAGTCTCAGCTTCCTGGGACTCGGAATACAGGAACCCTTCCCGAGCTGGGGAAGCATCCTGAACTCAGGGCGAGGTCACCTGAGGCTAGCTCCCTGGGTGAGCCTGTATCCTGGAATTCTCATCTTCGTCACCGTACTGGCCTTCAACTACATTGGAGACGGTCTGAGAGACGCACTGGATCCCAAGCTCAAGCAGTGATCAGACCAGCCGCCTCACCAGGTCTTCCCGCTCTCCGGGGAGCAAGTAAAGAAGGGGAATCTCCAGCAGGGTATAGGCCCCGGGCTCCATCCGGCCCGCAGCCCGGGCCGCACTGACCATGACCTCGGCCGTCATGGCGGGGTTGGTCCCTCTCATCTCAAAGCGAGATAGGGTGTTGTGGGCATCGGCTGAGGCTCCCCTTCTCTGTAAAGAGACCCCATGCCCCAGATCAACTAATCTATCCACATCGTCAACAGGCGTGATCGAGGTCTCGTCATCGACGAAATAGGGATCCTCACGGATCTGGCGGACCACGCTCTCCAGAGATGCTCCCTCTTCCAGCTCGACGTAGACCTCGCGTCGGTGCACCCCATTCCCCGCGGGAACAGTGAAAGATACCGCATCCCTGACACCGACGACGTCACGGCAGACCACGCTGTGTCCGAGACTTATTCCGGGGCCGAACGTGGTATGTGTTATGCCTCGTGACGCCACAAGTTCCATCATCGCCCGGACCATGGAGTCTGTGCCTGGATCCCAGCCGGCGGCTATGACGGCACATGCGCCCCCGTTGAGGGCCATCCTCTCCAGATCCTGCAGGTGCTTCCAGGTCTCATCCCCGTGCAGATCGAAACTGTCTACGGTACAGATCCCCGCAGCGAGGCACGTCTGAGCATATTCTCCGACCAAGCGGGTCGGAACGGTCAGTACAGCCACATCCACTGCAGTGAGGTCTGTGACATCCTCCACAACCGGAATGTCATCAGCGAGCCCCGGGGGGCGCATTCCCCTACGGCGCACCACACCCGCCACGTTCATATCCGGTGCCGAGGCCACCGTCGCAAGTGCGCTGCGGCCCACATTTCCATAACCGATCACTGCAACTCGTACGTTCCCCATTCCTCTCCCACCATCCCCTCACCGGTCAAATCCGAGCAACCAACACCCTCAAGCACCGACAATCCGCATTCTATCTCCCAACTGCAATCCCTGTTCCTCCCCGTCCGCCAGGCAGCTCCTTACCCTCACCACAATATTGTAATGATTGGGCATGTGTGTGGGATCAAATCCGGCAAGAATTCCTGAACCGGATCCCACCCGCACCCGGTCGCCTACCAGGGCGACCCCTCCCTCATCGATCTGCACAAAAGCAAAGTAGGCAATCCTAAGCACTTTGTCACCCGGCCGGGGATCTTCATCCGTCAGGATAACCTCGTGAATTTCACCCTGTCCCAGGGCCCGGGAAGGCTGCGGAATGAGACACAGGGCGCGGTCATCCCAACATCCACGCAGCACGGCCACTACCTCCCCCGTGACGGGTCTTCGTTCGACGAAGGGGGCAACCGGCAGATCACCCTCAACGTAAGGATCTTTCGAATCCACACAAACCATCTCCTCTCGCAGGGAGAATCTTGCAGTGTTCGGCGTCCCGAATTCCCAAAAAGCAGGAGCGGAGCATGGTCGCCATGGAGCAGATCGTAATGCAGACAGGTTCCAGAACTCATTCGCCATGCGGTCGCAGCAAAGCGTAGCAATCGGGATCCTGCACATCTCCGATCCTACCATCTCTCGCCATCCGATCGCGGGTCTCTCCTGGGGCGATCCTGTTCGGTAGCCAACCGGACCAGGTTCAACACCGCGAGTTTCAACGTTGGCCCCAATGCCTTCCCGACGGACATCAGTCAACATCTGTCTCCTTCTTTTTCTACCTGCAACACCATATCCCTTCTGCTTGCAGTGTTGCCAGGCTGATCCAGGGAAAGGGCCCCTCAAAGACGAGGGTAAAACGGATCCGGGTATCCGTGGACCCTGAGGAGCATACCCCTACCCTATGAACACGCAAATGGGAGG
Source organism: Clostridia bacterium (assembly GCA_003566675.1). Taxonomy (GTDB): domain Bacteria; phylum Bacillota; class Sulfobacillia; order SLMV01; family SLMV01; genus PWUC01. Next base: position 15,580 of record PXCI01000327.1, on the reverse strand, counting down.
GCATCCGCTGCAAGCCATGTCCGCTGCTCGGCGAGGGTACTGCTTCAGGACGGCGGGAATGAAGGCAAAATGCAGCTGCGCACCCTGGCCCGAGAGGGCTCAAAGGGGCAATGAAAATCGGGGATCAGCATGTTGGCTACAATGGGGTAGACTCTATGAAGAGATGGTCAGTCCGGTCTTGTAAACTCAATGAAACCCGTTCAGGGACTGACAAATGAACTGAGTATGTTGAATCGTGACAGGGGCCAGAATATGATGAAGGCTCGTCCTCTCACGCTCTCTGTATCTACTGGGCCGAAGTAGCGCGAATCCAGGCTGTTGGCACGGTTGTCCCCCATCACAAAGATGGTGCCATCCGGCACTTGATGAGTCGGGATCGTATCACTGCTGGGAGAGATCACGAAGCTCTCACGGACCAGATTGCCATCAAGAAAAACATCCCCGTTTCGGACTTCAATCATCTGGCCATCAACAGCCACCACCCGCTTGACCAGATTCCTGCCATCAACGCCGGGCTCCCGAAACACGATCACTTCGCCCGGGGCTGGATCGCGGAACCGATAGACCAGTTTGTTGACAAGGAGTCTCTCGCCCTCAAACAGGGATGGTTCCATGGAGGGACCGTACACCAGGTACGTCTCCACCAGGTAACCGCGTATGATCAGGGCCAGAAGCAGAGCCAGAATAAGGGTCTGAGCCACTTCTCGAAACAGATCCTTCACATCTCCGCCTGTAGGACCCGCACTTTCTTCGTGACAACCCTCATGATCCTCCATCAACATGATCAGCCCTTTCTACGATCACAACAATTCCATCTTACCACTAACCCCGGGCCAGGTTAACCACAGACCGCCAGATGGTCAATATTGAGTTCATCTGCACTTCCCTCACCGACACAATTCGCTCTCGTCACCGACGATAGACCTGAAGACATTCGTCCATCGCTCAACTAGGTGAAAGGGGCAGAAGAATACGGGGCAATCCTTCGCCTTCTCGGCGACTTGGTGTATCCGTCCCAATCCAGACGGGAATTCGCCCAAGATCTGAAGGACCTCGAAGTCCGGGCGCGAAGAATGCCTTTAGCCTCTTTGAGAAGGAGCGATCCCATGAAAACTGAAGCCCAACACATCGTCTCACTCGCCAAAGACCTGGCTCCCGAATTGATCGAACTGAGAAGATACTTCCACCAACATCCCGAACTGAGCCGAGAGGAACACCTCACCACACAGAAAATCAGGGATATCCTCACGGATCTCGAGGTAGAGATTACCGATTGCAATCTGGAGACTGGCGTTTGCGGCCGCATTTCTTCTGGAGAGGGGAAAATCGTGGCACTGCGGGCTGACATTGATGCCCTTCCCCTGCAGGAAAAGACCGGCCTGCCCTTTGCCTCCCTTACCGAAGGTTGCATGCACGCTTGTGGACACGACAGCCACATCACCTGGTTACTCGGAGCTGCAATGATCCTTACCCAAATGAAGGAAAAATACGCAGGAGAAATACGTCTCATCTTTCAGCCCGCCGAGGAACGCACCAGTGGGGCAAAAGATGTGATCGATGCTGGCGTCCTGGAGGACGTGAACATGATTTTTGGCGCCCACAACAAACCCGACCTCCCTGCAGGCACGGTCGGCATCGCTCCGGGTTACTTGATGGCATCTGTTGGCGGTTTCAAGATTACCGTCACCGGTCGCGGAGGGCACGGGGCTATACCTCACCTGACCCAGGATCCCATGCCGGTAGCCGGGGCAATATTGACCGGCCTTCAGTCCATCGTCGCTCGCAACGTCGACCCCCTGGAATCAGCCGTCATTTCTGTGGGAAGCATCACGGGGGGAACCGCAGGCAATATCATACCAGGCGAAGTCACCATGACAGGCACTGTCCGCGCTTACAGTCCCGAGGTTCAGGCATTGGTCACCCGCCGACTCCACACCCTGGCATCGGCCACCGCCAGGGCCTTCGATTGCACGGCAGAGTGCACCGGGCCCAAATTCAGACTTCCACCCGTGGACAACGACCCAGAAGCAACAAGAATTGCCCGCACCTCCACAGAGAAGATCCTCGGCAGCGACAGGGTCCTTGATGCCATTCCCGTGCTGGCTTCGGAGGATTTCTCCCTATATCAGGAGCGTACGCCTGGCTGTTTCATGTGGATCGGAAGCGACAGCCCTGATAAGGGTTGGCATCACCCCGAATTCACTGTGAATGAAGACTGTCTCTCCGTAGGGGCGGCGGTCCTTGCCGCAGCCGCCCTCGAGGCATTGCGAGAGTTAAACTCGGGCTCGTAGGCAGCTGGCGCAACCAGTGCACAGGGAGGAGTTCGATACGGATCAATGCGAGCGAGCTGCTGCTCAGCCGACAACTGCACCTCCCTGGGGTGGGGCCGATTACCACTTCGCTAACGTGCTGCTGGCGCCGTCGAGTCTAGGACGGGGAATTTTCTCGCTTCAACACAACAGATAGCCTCGGGGACTCAAAATGGAAATCGCGCTCAATGGGCAGCCCCAGGGGCCCGCGGATGGATTCCAACTCCTTGAGTGAGAAATACCCCAGCTCGGGATAGTGACCTACAACGTAGCCGAAGAATGTGTCTTGCCCATCGAACTCCAGGACGTACCAAGTCCAACCGGAATCGGGCGTGAAGAATCGGGCGTAGACCCGGGGATCCTCATCTCCCTCCGTAGCATACAGCGCGGGGATCTGCTCACGCAGCTCTTCCGTCATGAGATTCGCCACGATTCCTCCTCCCCTCTCTACGCCAACTCGTCTTGCCATTTATTTCCATTATAGCGCAGAGATCGAACATGTTCAAGCCCCGACAGTCACCGTGGGGAGAGTGGGAGACATCAAGGGGAGTCTGATATCTAAGGGTTTACGGATCAACCCTCCGCTTTCACGTATTTTTGGGTCCACGGACAGGCAGCAATACACATCCCACAAACCGTGTGAGCGGAGCCCAGCTTTTCGGACAGGCACTCAGCAAAGGCACTGCAGGCGTGAGCATCCAGCAAGTCTTGCCTAGACAGAGCAACATTCCAATTCCGCCCCGTCGGAGCCTCTGCAGGACACACCTGCACACAACGCATGCACTCCCCGCATCGGGAATGATCAACGGGTGTCCCGCTGTCGAGATCTGCATCCGTCAGTACGGTTCCCAGCCTGACAGCTGAACCGTATTGCTCAGTTATGAGTAGGGCGTTCTTGCCAATCCACCCCATTCCTGCGCGAGTTGCGACGGTCTTGTGGGGCAAGGCCGTGCTCAACGTCTGAGGATCAAAGTCCATGCCGGTGGGGGGCAATGGAATCGCATCAAAACCCCATGCCCTGAGCGCATCCGCAACAACCCCTGACAGGTAGGCCAGCTGCTCGTTTAGCCGCTCATATTCCAGTACGTACTCCTCAGAGGGCCCCTTGTAAAGGCCAGCTGCAATTCGAGCATCAAGGACAGCTGCAAGGGACACCCCCGTGGGCATGGATCTGCGAGGCTCCGGCGGCAGATGGGTCAGATCAGCAAATCCCACCCGTGCGGCACCCCGTGCCAGGGCCAGTTCTGATAGCTTTTTCTCAGCCTTTGCCACAATGATCACCGTCCCTGTTGAAAGTCTATCGTCTGCTTGATAGACTTCGTGACAAGAGCACGGTATGCCTGCTAATCCAATATCCGATCAACTCCACGCAAAAAGCAGGGAATCTCGCAATACTCGAGGATCAACATCAGCTGATACCTCGAGATTCGAATGCAGTCAACCCGTGTTCAGGGGCGCATTGAACCCCTCAACCCTGCCTAATGGCACCGTGAATACAATGCCGGCATCGGGCTGATCCATCACCGTCGATGGACAATCCGAGCAGGCCCAGGGCAAAATCTTTGACGGGCTGTAGAGCTGTCAGGTCTGCCTTTCTGATCAAACCTGTGACCGAGGGTCCGATGATGATTCCTATCAACAAGTAGCCCGTCACAGAGGGTAACCCAAATCTATGGGCAACATGGCCCCCCAGAACATCGGCCATCAAGATCACTCCCAGTACCAGCGGAGAATTCAAAAGGGATTCCCCCACTTGGGTCGAGGATAGGTACATCTGACCTACATCTGTATCATAGGGCAGACATAGATTGAGAACAAATGCATCATGGCTACTCACCCTCAGACACCCGCATTCCACATTGGCACTTGTCGATCACTGCTAACCGTGCTACGATCACTCCATGATTGAAGGGGAGTAGCTAGGGTCGAATTGTAGACCCTCGACCGACGTCAACCCGGCACATGCCCGTCTGTCGAGCTCAGGATGAGTAGGCGAGACCTTCGGACCATTCGTGGTCCGAAGGTCTCTTTCTTTGTGACAGGAGGAATCGAATTGGAATACCAGCTCCTTTCCGGACTCAGCAGTTTCACCGTACATCACGCCATCATGCTTGCCATTGCCTGCACCCTTCTATACCTGGCGATCAACAAAGGTTACGAGCCTATGCTGCTTCTCCCTATCGGTTTCGGTGCGTTCCTGGCCAACATACCCCTCTCCGGAGCAACAGCCCCTGATGGATGGTTGAGTTTGATTTACCAGGCTGGCATTGCCACCGAGCTGTTCCCTATTCTCATCTTCATCGGCATCGGCGCGATGATTGATTTCGGCCCCCTCCTGAGCCAGCCCGTCACGGCTCTGCTAGGTCTTGCCGCCCAGTTCGGAATCTTCGCCACCGCACTGATGGCACTGGCAATAGGTTTCCCTGTGGGTGAAGCCGTCTCTATCGGCATCATCGGAGCAGCCGATGGCCCCACGTCCATCTATGTCTCCGCTAAACTCGCCCCATCCCTCCTCGCACCCATTTCCGTTGCCGCCTACTCCTACATGGCCCTGGTTCCGATCATCCAGCCACCGATCATCCGGCTCCTCACTAGCAAACGGGAGAGGCGCATTCCAGCCATCGCACCCGGGCGAGAAGTTTCCCGCACGACCAGGCTGCTGTTCCCTATCGCCATCACACTGGCCGCCGGTATCATCGCACCCATCAGCACCGAGCTCATAGGTGCCCTCATGTTTGGAAACCTCCTTCGCGAATCGAGGGTCGTTGACCGACTGTCAGCGTCTGCCCAAAACGAACTGTCCAATCTGGTCACCATTCTCCTCGGGATCGCCGTGGGTTCAACCATGACAGCCTCCGCCTTTCTCCGTCCCGAGGCACTGCTCATCCTGAGTATGGGCTTGATCGCCTTCGCCCTCGATACGGCAGCCGGGGTGCTCTTCGCCAAGTTCCTGAACCTCTTCCTGGGGGTGAAGATCAACCCCATGATCGGTGCGGCGGGGATCTCTGCTTTTCCCATGTCTGCCCGGGTCGTGCACATGATGGGACTCAAAGAAGACCGACAGAATTTCCTCCTGATGCAGGCCACCGGAGCGAACGTGGCGGGGCAGGTCGGCTCCATCATCGCCGGCAGCATCCTTCTCACCATAGCTCTTGCATTGGGCTACTAGGTGCCAGGACTAAGGGCCTACGACAGGAGAAACCTCCAGGCAGGGTATGCTCACATTAGTAATCCCTGCATATTGCACGTATGCTGAGGTACTCAGGGCACCTCTGTATCCGGTTGGCATAGGCCTAATCTCCGGGATCTACGGGATCTACACCGCCCCCCGGTTTCACTCACAAGTCGGCACCACATCTTCAGAACGCCTCAATGAAACAGCCGGGCCATCATGCACCCGGCTGCAACTCAGATCTGGATCTGCTCCGGCCGTACCGACCGTGCAGACATGCCCCCTACAGCAAGCAGTTGAACAGGAGTTTGTAGGTTCCGTGGGTCTGTGCCCGGTGCTGACACCGGAAACCGATCAGCACCACATCTCCATCGCCCTGCCTAACGCGAAGCATGGCCGGCCTACCAGCAATCTTATCCTCTCCGACCAGTTTTCCGCTCTGCAAAAGATTCTGAGTGGGGTATCTCGCGATCACCTCATACCTCTCAGCGTAGACCGTCTCGCAGATCTCAAAAACCGCGCTATCCCAGTTGAACACCAGGGAGTCCTCGGGCATCCCATAGCCCAAAGGATGAGAAGAATCGACCTGGCAATGCAGCGTAGATCCATGGGTGTAGTACTCCTTGGAAGCCATCCCCTCTACAGCATTTTCGACCCTGAGATCGCAGGCTTCCGCGGCCACCGACCACGCCTGGTCAAAGGCAACAAGGCGCCCCCCATCCTGCACAAACGCTCCGAGGGCCTTCACCCCCTCCTCACCCATGCCGCTGCGGTACTCGGGAGGAACCGTGTCTTCCAGCCACTTCAGGTGACGAGCAGCTGTCTCATTACCGGCCCGATCCACATCCACGATCATATACTCAGGATCACTGGGGATGATGATGACGTCAAACGCCTCTCGCAAAGATCCCGCTCTGATGTCCTTGTCCATCAACGTCGTGTAAGCGAACCCAAATTGATCGAACACATACCGGGTCCATCCCTCGTCCGCATTTCCGCCCCAGTAGCGCTGGTACATCCCAATGCGGCGGGCTCTTGCGGGCACCAGGTCCACGTCAGGCTGCGATGAGAGTCCGTGAAAGGACACACCAAGTTCCTCAGCGATCCCAGCCAGGATCCTGTCCACTTCATCGCCAGCAGACACGACAAAGGAACCTGCGGGGAAGGCCACCCCTTGAGCCTCGAGGGGTTCTTCGGCCCTGAAGACCTCGTGACCGTCTCGCAGGAGACAGTTCACCGCGGCGTAAGCATCGTTCAGGCGCCCGTCAAGGACGTAGCCGTGGGCACCCGCTGATGTCTCACCACGCGCAGGTCTGACCTTGGTGACGGCCGTAAATTCGCCCTCGAACTCCCGATCCACCGGCGTCACCGTCACGCCCATGTACTCGGCAACGGTATCCGATGCTGTGTCAAAGACCACAGGAGACCCATCGGGTTGACGGGTCCAGTAGCCTTCAGGATGAAGGGTCCTGTCCAGAAGGGTCCGGATCAAACCCATCTTTGGCTGAGCCACATGCACCACGTACGTTCCCGCCGGATAGGTCCGTCCCCCGGCTTCGAAATCCTTCTCAGCCATCCTGACCTGGATTCCCTGGTTGATCAGGATCGTCACCAATTTATCTCGGGTCAAAGGATCGTGCTGCCGGGCATCAATGACGAACGCATACCGATCGGATTGTCGGCCACGTTCAGTCTGACGCCGGGCCTTATTGTAGGCATTGCGAAGAACCGTCTCCCGATGATGAGCGCACAAATCAAGCAGGGCCCACGCAGCAATCTTTTTCTGCTCCACGATATCTCGAAGACGCCACCAGCCGCCCTCCCAGGGATTGGGAAAATTCGTCTGCGCCTCATACTCTGGCAGGGTCTTTGGACTTGCCCCTCTCAACTGCCCCGGGTGAATGTACAGTGGAGAAGCCAGTTTTGCGCTGGCAGATTCTGTCAACATCCCCGCTATGTTGTGATACGCGGTGATCCAGTGAAAGCCCAGATGTCCCCAGCCGGGAAACTGGGCTGCATTGAGGATTCCCTTCTTCTCACCCTCCTCCAACTTGTAGGCCATGTGAGCACCAAACCACGAGTGCTCCCGCCAGATGAGGGGATCCGCGTAAGGATGGATGGGATCGCAATAGGGTGCCACGTAGAACCGGGCCCCGTAGCTGCCCATGTGATGATGATCCTGGTAGGCCTGGGGTTTCCACTGCCGGAATAGGATCTCACCCACATACCTGGACTCGGGGATGTTGAGCATGAAGGCATCCCGGTTGTTGTCGTGTCCCGCGTACTTATGGTAGAGCTGCGGCAGGCGGCATCCCTCGTATTCGGTCCCCAGGTGCTCCTCGTACCAGTCGGCAACCATCAGCTGCCCGTCCGGGTTGAAACAGGGCACCATTAAAAAGATGACGTTCTCCAGAATTTTCAGGGTCGATTCCGAGCTGTCCGATAGAAGGTCGTGTGCCAATTCCGGGGCCATCTGGGTACCGCCGATCTCTGTTGCATGCATGCTCATGGTCTGGCATACAACAGCACGTCCCTCCCGGATCAAATCTCCCATCGTCTCATCCGCAAGACCTTCCGGATCGCTGATCTGGGCATTTACCTGGCGAAAATGATCGAGATCCGCAAGATTGTCCGGCGAGGAGATGATGGTCAGAAGAAAGGGATTGCCCTCCGTGGTTTCCCCCATGTTGATGACCTTGATCCGATCAGACTCCGATTCCAGGCAATAGAAGTAGTCCACGATATCGTTCCAGCGAGCGATCTTGCGGTCACTGCCCAGCTGGTAGCCGAAAAACTCCTCAGGCGCTGTGATGATGGTCATTGAACATCTTCCCTTCCATTGTTTCCGGGGAAATGCCTCTGCCGCAGATATCCCGATACGGTTTCTTTTGACACAGCAGGGAAATAACCTGCAGAGTTCCACAATGTCGCGGCCTCATATCCCCACCCCCGTGGGACAAGATAATGGACGGGGTGGGTCTATGGAATTTGTGCCACGAAGAGTATACTTTCAGGAAGATGCCCTCGAACACCCCCGGGGCAAGAGGATTCTGGATCAGCTCCGGGACGAGGGCGTCACAGACATCAGGAGTACGGGATCCCACAACAGGGTCACCGGGATCCCGGGGACGACGCCCCAACAGGCCTTCCGCGAGGGTAAGGGAACCCTCGTCGTGGGAGTGAAGCAGTCACTGGAATTCCAATCGTGCAAGCCCTCCGCCCATTACCAGCTTCCCCTCGTTACCGGTTGTCCGGGCATGTGCCAATACTGCTACCTCAACACGCACTTCGGCAAGAAACCCTACATCAGAGTCTATGTCAACACGGGGGAGATCCTGGACCGGGCAGACCGGTATGCACAGCAGCGAAAGCCGGAGGAAACCCTCTTTGAGGGTGCTGCCACCTCAGACCCCCTCAGCGTCGAAAGATACACCGGGTCACTACGTGAAGCCGTGGAGTTTGCGGCGGCAAGCCCACTGGTCCGATTCCGTTTTGTGACCAAGTACACATCGGTGGAGCCCCTGCTGAAGGTTCAGCACGCAGGGCGCACAGAGTTCCGATTCAGCATCAACACCAGGGGTGTGATCGAGCGGTTTGAACACCGGACCCCTTCACTGGAGGAACGTCTCAACGCCGCAGTGAAGGTACAGACCGCAGGCTATCCCCTGGGGTTCCTCATAGCGCCGATCATGGCGGACACAGGCTGGCAGCGGGACTACCAGGAGCTGCTGGAAACGCTGGGTGAGCGGATCCCCGGGCCCTTCACCGTAGAGCTCATAACCCACCGATACACCAACTCCGCCCGGAAACGGATCCTCGAGGTGTTCCCACGGACCCAGTTGGACATGGATGACGAGTGCCGCCGGTACAAATACGGTCAGTTTGGCTATGGAAAACACGTATATCCCCAGCCGGTGATGAAACAGATCGAGGAATGGTTTCGAAACAAGATTGATGAAATGCTGCCAGGCGCCTCGGTACCGTACTTCGTCTGACATTCCCCGGTCGGATGCACAGGACCCAGTTGCTATCTAACGAGCGATCTGCGAGAGGTGATGTAAGGCTCTACATCGCTCAGCCCCCCGGTGTTCTTCCTCTGCCCTTTGCACGCCGACCTCGTCGATGGCGCCCGCGCCCTGGTGCGGCGGGCCCAACATTCTCACTGCCACACTGTGAACACGAAGCAGCCGGGGTCTCTTCGGGGCTTTCCCGCCAGACGTTCCCACATTTCCGGCACCGGCGGCGCCCCTTCAGGCGATAGGTGCCTCCCTCAATCTTCACGGCCTTGCCCTCGGTCAGCGCAGACGCGACCTTAGCATGGGCAGAACGGAGAATGCGGTGAAACGTGGGGCGCGACACCTGCATGCGCTCTGCACTATCTTCATGGTCTAATCCCTCCAGGTCCTTGAGACGTATGGCCTCCAGCTCATCAATACTCAGACGGACCTCTTCGAGATCTGCCATCGGAACTCCCGCCGGTTTGAAACAGTCATGCGGTGGCAGGAACTCTACGGTTCTTCGCTTCGTTGGTCTGGGCATCTCACACCTCCTGTCTCCGAACTGATGTCCACCCAGGTCTATTGTGCCCTGGGCACAACGCAACATGAAACGACTCGCCTCTGATCGCGACCAACCCGTGCCCCGACGCCCGGAGATGAGCCACCGACGATTTCTTCATCACTGCCCGCCGAGCCAGAGATAGGTCAGGTAGGAGTTTCTGACCCTCGTGATGTACTCACGGGTCTCGACGAACGTGATCGCGACGGGGAACCCGAGTTCATCGGAAGCCAGGGAAGAACCACTCCACCTCTGCACGTTACCAGGACCCGCGTTGTAAGCGGCGAGGGCCCTGTCCAGATCCCCCCCGAACATGTCGAGCATCGCCCGCAGGTAGAAAGCGCCGAACCGAATATTGATCTCCGGATCAAACAGGTCGGCGACTTCGAAGTCAACACCCTTCCGGGCGGCAATGTCTCTCCCCGTGGACGGCATGATCTGCATCAGGCCCCGGGCCCCTGCCCACGAGACGACGGCGGAGCGATAGCGGCTCTCCTCGCGCATGACCGCCAGCAAGAGGTAGGGGTCGAGATCGTAGTCCGCCGCAGCACTGATCACCAGATCCTCAAAGGGAAGAGGATAGGCGAGCCTGTATGCCCGGGGGGTGGGATGGGTCTGCAAAACGATGCTCCCCTGGGCGACAGCCGCTGGGAAATCCTCCATCTCAAGATACCACTCACCTAGGTCGAGCCGGTCTGAAGAAGAGGCGCGATCCCGGCCGATCGCCAGCTCCAACTGTGCCAGCACCTCGCGACCGCTGGCGCTGTAAGCCTCCACCCTATCGAGGAATCGAGGAGAGGCAACCCCAGGGTCGTCTGCTACTGTCTCCCAGTGGGCGTCCTCTCCCAGGCGCTCCATCCAAGCCGGGTGGATCCTCAAATATTCTGCAAATTCCTCGGCCCCTTGATCATCTCGCTCCGAAAGAAGGACGTATGCTCGGAAGGCGGCATCATCCTGCAGGACGCCTGGTTCTCTCCCCAGCTCCATATAGACAGAAAGCGCCTCCGTGGGATACCCGAGATCCTCCCACAGACGGCCCCCTCGCCAGCGCGCTTCCGGTTCGGGGGCAAAGACAAAGGCGGCTGCCGCCTCTTCAAGAAACCCCTGTTCCTCCAGAATGATCCCGCGACGATAGGCGCCCCGCTCGCCCAGGGCGGTGTAAAGATCGAGGGCATCGCTCACATGTCCCGCCACCTCCAGGCTGCGGGCCAGCCACCATCCCATGTCGGAGTCCGACGGGGTTCTCTCGTAGTAGTCTCGCAGCCCGGCCCGGGCTTCATCGTACCGTCCCATGCCGACGAGGGCCCTCAGATAAGGCCGCTCTAACTCCTCCCAATCGGCGCCAGGAGAGGCTTCCTCGACCTCCCTGACCGCGTCCTCGTAGAGCCGGAGATCCACCAGCTCTTTCGCCAGCGCCTCTGGGCCAATGAGGCGCCGCAGGGACTCAATTGCCAGGTCATCCGGGAGAACTTTGAGTAACTGTTCCGCGGCCTCAGGGTACCGGTCAGCCTCCTCCAGGAAGATGGCCAGTTCCTTGCGTAGGGCCGATGAGTCGTACAGCGATAAAGCGCGCAGGTAGAGGGACAGGGGATCGCCACCCTCCTCACGATGCCTGCGGGCCAGGGCAACACTCGCCTGGTAACCCACCGCATCATCCCGCCGGGAAAGATCCAGAAGTACCTCGCCACCTTCCAGCACAGGACCTGCCAGGATCTTCTCCAGTATCACGGCATATCGCAGGTCGTCGTCGGGGACCTCAGTCAGGTCAGGCTCCTCCTCCGGAGGTGACTCGGGAAGCAGCAGTCCGGGCCCACGATCTGTTGCGAGATAGATACCGGCAAAAAACAGCCCGCCCAACAAGATCGCGATAACCATCACAACGAGCATCCCCCTCGATGCGTATCCCTTGCTCCTCATTGACCCCTCCACCTCCCATCGACATGTGTGCTGTCAGACACAGGAAACAGCGCCCCTCTCAAAACGCTCTCACTGTGGCCCGGACGGGGACACATCGACAGATTGCCCGGGTGGACGGTCTCCAGCCGTCATGGCGAGCTTAGGCCATTACTACGCATGGGCCCCAGGAGCAACACCGATGAAGGAATAACAGGTCACCTACGCGCCTGCAGGTTTCTCTTCAGGTCATCAATCTCCCAGCCAAAAACCAGCACGTCCATTTCATTGCCAGCCACGGTCTGCATACAGGTGTGAACAACCTCACCGCCCAGGCTCCAGTAGAATCTCGCGAAGGGATTGCTCTTCCAGCACCAGATCACAACCGAGGCGAAGTCCATGCCGATGAGCCAATCTATCGCCCTCTGCATCAGCCGGGTTCCTATCCCCTCTCCGCTGAACTCCTGGCGGACGAAAATCTCGTAGATCTCGGCCTCATATACCTCGGGCTGCTCATTGTTGGGTCCGGCTACCACGTATCCCGCCACAACACCCTTCACCTCGGCGAGATCGAGCATCCGGGGATACTCATCTCCGGTCAGGAAGTCCAGGCACCCCCTGGCCTCCTTCTCATAGTCGAGGGAAAGGAGGTAAGGTTCGGGGACAAGACCCCTGTAGGCCGTCCTCCAGGTATCCACATACACCCTTGCAATGGCATGTGCATCTTCAATAGCTGCCCTTCGAAACCTGACTTGCATGATCTCCCCTCCTCGACCGGAGAAGCAGTCCCGGGCTTGCACAGCTGCCCTTGAGACCCCAACTCCGCCCACTATGAACCAATACCCTGTCCTCACAGGATATCCTTTTTCGGACGCTTTGGGCGAGGCAGTGCCCTTTTCAACGGCAACTATGATATCATATGGGTCGTGATCCATTCTTTAGTCATGAATCGGCGGGGGTTGCATTGGCACAGTATAGGAAAATAAAGAGAACCGAGATTGCCCGGACTCCGGTCGACCGATCACAGATCATGGCCCTTGCCTGGCCCGCGATAGGGGAAATGTCCCTTCACATGCTGGCCTGGATCGTAGATACGGCCATGGTGGGACGGCTAGGTGCCGGCGCTCTCAGCGCCGTGGGCCTGGGGGGACAGGTCTACTTCTCTATCATTTTCTTTCTCGGAGCCATTGGCATTGGAATCACCGCCCTGGTTGCCAGGCGCAAGGGCGCCGGAGACAACAAGGCGGCAGCCCATATCGCCCAGCAGGGACTTATGCTAGCCCTGGTCCTGGGTGCCGTGGCAGCCGTGACGCTCCGCCTGGCCACGCCCCAGGTATTTGCCCTGGTCGGGTTCGCCCCCGACGTCAGTGCCATGGGTGAAGGATACCTGGGAACGCTGGCAATCGGGGGAATCTTCTTTTTGCCTAAGATAGCAGCCAACAGCACCATGCGGGGGCTGGGAGACACCCGAACCCCCCTGTATGTGACCATCATCACCAACGTCATCAACGTTGTCGGCGACTACCTCCTGATCTTCGGCAGGTTAGGGTTCCCGACCATGGGAGTGACGGGGGCCGCGGTGGCCCTGGTGGTGGCGCAGGGCGTCGGTACCGCGGTGGCCCTCTATGTCCTCTTCCGCCGTCGAGACATCCAGGTCCACATCAAGTCCCTGGTCCGTCCTCACGTCCCCACCATCCGGAAGATTGCTGCGCTATCCCTTCCAGCGGGAATTGAGACCCTGCTCCGAGACGGAGCCCGAACCCTAACCACCTTCGTGATCGCCAGCATGGGAACGGTTGCCATGGCTGCGCAGCAGGTGACGGTGGCTGCGGAATCTCTGTCCTTCATGCCCGGCTACGGTTTCGCCATTGCAGCCAGCATTCTCACTGGGCAGAGCCTTGGGGCGAAAGATCCGGGCAGGGCCGAAGAGAGCACCTACCAGGCCTCAGCTCTTGCCATGTACGTCATGGGGGGTATGGGAGTACTATTTCTTCTGTTCCCCGGGGTGTTTATCCGCATTTTCACCGACGACCCAGAAGTTATAGCCCTTGGAAGCTGGTGCCTGCGTGTGGCTGCCCTGATGCAGCCCGCCATGGCTGCGGCCGACGTGTACGTGGGCTCCCTGCGTGGGGCTGGCGATACCCGGACCGCCATGTACGTTTCGGGCCTCGGATCGTGGGTCATACGAGTACCATTGATCCTCGTCGCCGTGTACGTCCTCGATCTCTCCCTTGTCGCCATCTGGGTGGTGGTGCTCATTGAGCAGGTCATCCGGGCGCTGGTCACGCGATGGATCTTCAAACGAGGGCAATGGAAGACGCTGGACATCTGATCCCCCGGACCGGCGCATCGCCGGATGCCAGGTCGACCCGGGGACCGGATGAAGTCGTCACGAAATCACCCTTTCCACCTCATTGAACCCATCTCGAGATATCTGCAGCCCACACCTCTACTGGGGCCACGCCCCTACCCCCCCAGACACACCCACGCCAGGTACCCCGGGCGGATGTCACTGTAGTGGTCCTAAGGAAAAGGTTATAATGAACAGGCACGTCAACGAAGGTCCGCTGATTCCGAGTGCACGATCAGGGGAGGTATCGTACTTGCAGAGCAGTGATCGCTCAGTAACAGGCATCATACTGGCCGGTGGCAGGGGCAAACGCCTTGGTGGTGTGGACAAAGCCTTCATACATCTGAAGAAAATCCCGATGATCGAACGGGTACTGGAGGTCGTCAAAGGGGTGTGCGACGACATAATCGTAGTTTCCCGAACACGGGAGGATTATCTACATTATGACGTCCGGTCGGTCGAAGACCTCGTACCGGGCGCAGGCCCACTGGGCGGTCTGTACACCGGACTGAAAGCGTCGAACAGCTCGATCAACTTCATCGTGGCCTGCGACATGCCCTTTCTAAATGGCCAGTTCATCCAATACATGGTTGACCGCTTTTGCTCAACAGACATACTGATCCCCCGCCTGAACGGTTTCGTGGAGCCACTGCACGCCCTCTACTCCAGGGCCTGTATCCCTGCTATTGAGGACGCGCTGGAGGCCGGGGAGCGAAAGCTGAAGAGCTTCTTTCACAAGGTATCGGTCACCGTCGTTGAAGAACACAAGATCACCCCCTTCGATCCCGAGCTCCGGATGTTCACCAACATCAACAACTCAGATGACATGAGAGCCGCCGAAGAAAGGATGCAGGGAGATGAGCAACCGCACCGTCACCGTGGACGTAACTAGATACTCACAGGGGACACCGTCCCTCATGAAGGAAACGGTGCCTATTGAGGCGCCCGTCCAGCTGATCCTAAATGAAAGGGTTCTGGCCAATTTCTCCTGCACTCCAAGGGAACTGGAGTATCTCGGGGTGGGTCACCTCGTTTCCAGGGGCCTACTCACAGAACCAGGGCAGTTGATCTCCGTCGAGACGGCCAGGGGGCCTGACCTCACAGAGATCCGGATCAGGACCAGGGACGATCGTGACCCAATAGATACTCGATCAGGTTCGTCCATCCGGGAAAAACAACAGCCGGTGACGGTTGACAATCTACTGGCCTCCGTCGCATTCCTGAAGCAAGGATCCCCCTTCTTTCACGAGACCGGTTCCGCCCATCGAACCATCGTGTTCCAGGGAGACCACCCGGTAG
>PXCI01000106.1 GCA_003566675.1 Clostridia bacterium | reverse complement strand
GTTACCTGCTGCTGCAGCAGCTCGAGAGCCTGGTCATATCTCCCCGGATCCTGGGGAACAAGACGGGACTGCATCCCCTGGCCGTCGTCTTTGCCATCATGGCGGGAGGAACACTGTTCGGCATCCCTGGCCTGCTGCTCGGCGTACCGACCGCTGCCGTGATCAGGGTGCTGCTCAAACACTTGATCTGATATCATCGGAACTTTCTGCCCGACATCGCGTCTCAATGTAGTAAAGCCTCACCAGAAAGAGGGGAGAACCATGCGTATGCAAACAGGCAGGTATGTGCTCCTTTTCCTGCTCATGACCTTCATCATAGCCGGATGTAGCGCGGCAAGGCCGGATGAGATGGCCGGCTACGATATGGCCGAACCGGCGTCAGCCCCTAGAGGAGATACGGATTATGTGGAAGCAGAGGAAGAGGCTAGAGCCGTTACCCCGGGCGAGCTCGCTGTCGGCAACATCGACGAGGTGAATCGCCAGAAGGTGATCCTCAACAGCCGCATCACCCTCGAGGTCCCCACCCCGGAAGAGTCCATGCAGAGTGTGCTGGACCTGATCAACGAGCACGACGGCTACGTCAGCGACGCCAACCAGTGGCAGATAGGAGAGACCCGCACCCGGGTGGAGATCACGGCCCGAGTCCCCTCAGAACATTTTGATGCCGTCCGCTCAACGCTGATGGACATGGGCGTGGTGACGTACAGCCGGATGTGGAGCACCGATGTCACCGAGGAATACATCGACCTCAGCGCCCGCCTCGAGAACCTGAAAAGTGAGGAAGAGGCCCTCCGTCGCATCCTGGAGGCAGCCTCATCGGTCGAGGATATGCTCGCGGTGCGCAGGCACCTCACCGACATCCGGGGGCAGATTGAATCCCTGCAGGGACGCCTCCGCTACCTGGACGATCGTGTCTCCTATTCCACCTTCAACATTGAGATCCGGCCTCAGACCCTGCCGACGGCCGCCATTTCCGCCATGGGCTTTGACAACTTCGGTCCGCGCGTGACCGGGGCCCTGTATCGAGGCATCAACCTTGTGCTCAATGTGACGGGCAACTTGCTTATCGCCTTTGTCACCGCTCTTCCGGCCCTTGTTGTGATGACCGTGATGATCTTACTGCTATGGGTCGCCATCCGCGCCCTCCGCTCCAGGGGAGCAAAGAACCTGGATTAGATCCCTGGCCCATAGCGTGAAGCTGCCAGCCCTACCGATGCAATGGGGCTGGCAGCGTTTGTGTTCCACGCATTGATGGAACCTATATCCGCAAGACCATCCTGGTATTGTGCACGCGACGATCGATTTAATGTCGAACGCTTCAAAACTGCCTTCCGGCGGCTTCAGCAGTGCCCCCGGTCAAGCCCTCAGCCTTTTCGCGACCGCTGGTGGTGTAAATAAAGTAACCGGTACCATTTGCATAATCCCGTTCCCCAACGACTGTCACAGTGACCCTGTCGGGGCGTAGACCCCGAACCATGAGTGATCCAGGTAGAGGACAACTCCGGGCAGATCCGTCGGGGCCACCGGGGCGTGTTCCAGGTTGGAATTGATGAGTTCCCGTAGTGAATGCATCAATCCATGTGGATCCAGCCTGTCCAGGTAGGCAATCAGGGCTGGCCTACTCGTAGATCAACATCTCTGCCGCCTTGAAACCGCATGTCCACATCCCCGGCAGTTACCCGTTGCATGAGAAGAATGACGTCGCCTGCCCTGGAGGATTACGGGTCCGGACGGGAAAGAAGTCACTTGGTGACACGAATACTGACAGGTGCAAATGTGGTGTCTGCAGGTTAACTGACCCGGCACCTCACAGTATTTCTTGTCCCAAATGTACCAGGCAGGGCAATAGATGAGATCCATCTCATAGAAGGAGTGATGACTTGATGAGTAGTAACATGCGCTCAGTTCCCAACCAGGGACCGAACCCGGTCGTTAAGGGCGAAAACGGCGTCTGCAGCAGCTCGCATCCACTTGTTACGGATACCATGATGGATGTCCTTAAGGATGGTGGGAACGCCTTTGATGCGGCGGTGGCGGGAAGCCTGATCCAGGCCACCGTTGAAACCCACCTGACGAATCACGGTGGCAGTGTCGTGGGGCTGTACTATGATGCCTCAACGGGAGAGACGCACCAGCTGACCAGTACGGGTACCCTGGTTCCGGGTATGCGCCGCCACAATCCGCTTCCCGAGGAACTCGGAAAGGCAGTGTGCTGCATTCCCGGTTTCATGCCCGGGCTGGGAGCCCTGCACGAGCGGTTTGCCTCAAAGACGTGGTCGGAACTCTGTCAGCCTGCAATCGCTGCGGCACGGGACGGTTACCCGATGTACTCGTTCCAGTATGCGCTGCTTCACGAGCAACTTCCAAGCCGCACCTACTTTCCCGCCGGGCGTGAGTTGCTGACGCCAGACGGGTTCATCGCCCCCGTTGGCGAGCTCTTCCGCAACCCGGCCCTGGCGGATACCCTTGAGGCCCTGGCAGAAGAGGGTCCGCAGTACTTCACCGAAGGGGCCTGGGCCCAGCACTTCGTTGAAGAGGGCAACCGCCTGGGATGGCGCGTAACAATGGAACACATGAAGGATGCCGTACCCCCGCGATGGAGTGAACCGCTGGAATACAGCCACGGAAAAGACAACATTATTCAGCTTGCTCCCCCCGAGCAGGCCGGTGTCTTCACCCGGTTTGTACTTGGTGTCCTGAAGGAGATGGATCTAACGTCCAGGGGACATTACAGCGAATCGGCCGAGAGTCTCTATCTTTTCTCTCATGTGCTTCGATGGGTGGCCTGGGAGATGGGTATGCTGCAGGATCCCGAGCTGTTCAGCGTTCCCACGGAGACCTGGGGATCGGAGGAGCACCACCGGGCTGTAGCAGATATCATACTCAACAGCATGCCCAAAATAGATCTGACCGAGCATGTTGAACTGATAGCCGGCGATGCTGCAATGGCCTCACAGGGCAGAGAGGCTGCGGAAAGTGACAGCTGTGAGCTCAGCATCGCCGACTCCGAGGGCAACTGGGTCCAGATGCTTCACAGCTGCCAGGGCGGTGGAATTCCCGGTGCCGTGGTCGATGGGGTGCCCATGACCGGTACCTCCGCACAGAGTACCCTGGGTGCGGGCATAACCGGCTGGCTGACCGGAAATGGCAGACAGAAGTGCATCATTGGCAGCACCCTGGTGATGCGGGATGGAAAACCCAGGCTCGCGTTGGGTACTCCAGGCCGACCGAATATCACGGTGCCCCAGGTGCTTTCCAGTATCCTGGACTACGGTATGGAGCCGCACGAGGCCGCGGTGTTTCCACGGATGTACCCGTTGGCTGAGGATTACTCACTGGAGATAGAAAACCGAATCCCCGATTCCGTCATCGAGGATATAACCCGCATGGGAATACAAATCAAGCCCCTGGGTACATTCAACTGGCACATGGGTTCGTTCCAGATGTGCTGGCGTGACTCCGGGACGGGAATGCTCTACAGCAATACAGACCCGCGGCGGACGGGTAAGTCAGCTGCCTTCTAATCATAACTGCATATATCAGGCGTTTTAGGCGGAGCGGCGGGGACGTCGCTCCGCCGGTCATTTGAGGGTCATCTCTGACCAAAACACGTCATGGAGCCTGCATGAGAGCCGGCCGGAATGCCGTCTTTTGGGAGCCAGGGGTTGTCACAAGTATCATCCTCCCCGAGTTACTTGAGACGTCTGGCATCCGACTTGCATCCTACCAATGCGTACAGATCTGGCAAAAGGATTGTGATTTATCGGCAGAAGATCTTGTGCCTATCTGCAATACCGCCGCAGAGTGGGGGGCAAGGCAGCGATTTATGCAGGACGCCCTGGTCAGACCCCTCCTGGGTGTGTGCCCCATGAGACTGACCTTGAGGTGGATGTACAGTCCCGCATCAAGGGTCATCTGGTATCCCCGTTTCCAGGAACCTGGCGTGTTGCTTCTGTTGACAGGTGTTGCCTGGATCGAGACACGTTACATCATCTCACCCGCTCTGCGAAGTGATGCCAGGGTCGGTCGATGTCTCCCCCGCATCAAACCGTTGAGCATCTCCAGCAAACGGGTCAGCGGGCATTAAGAGACGCTCCATCTCCGAGAAGACCCACTTAAGTATCAGCCCCTACTCGGACGAAAGAAAGTCCTGGATGGGATCAAGCTGATTGAAGATGATCTCCCAGAACTGATCTCCCTTCTCTTTCGAAGCTAAGGTAGCATCACCAAAGATCCCACTTGTCTCCTGTCCGGATCTTTCGTCCCTGGCCTGCATTTTCGAGGGGCGCTGGATCGGACCGCCCTTTTTGCCGTGCCCGAAATCGCGGGTGGCCTTGGACATATCGACAGCACTCTCATCAATCGCCAGGATCAATGATGTCTCAAGTTCGTCTGCATGTGAACCCGAAGGTTGAAGCAGCTGCCCGTCAATCTCCTCCCTGCCGAGGTCCACCAGGTTCATGAGACCCACCGACGCGGTGCCGCTAAACGCCTGGTTCAATTCCCTGGTCAGCAGAAGAAGGGGTGGCGTCGTGGACACTCCGGTGTTCATCCATAGTATTTTCCGGATACCATTGCGGACAAAAGATCGACAGATGTCAGTGAGAAGATCCATAAAGGTTCGAGCATCAAGTGAGACGGAGCCAGCGAAGTCGATAAAGGCCGGGTAATAACCCCAACCGACAACCGGGGCAACGATGATGGGAAAACGCCTTGCCACCTCTGCGGCCCAGTGCGTTGCGAGCATGGAATCTGTCTTTAGAGGCAGATGCGGTCCGTGCTCCTTGAGTACCGCCCCGATGGGGATCGCGATGGCACCATAGTCTTCAAAGGCCTGTTTTGCTTCCTTCCAGGTGAGTTCCTCGAGAAAAAGACCCTTCATTGTATGAACCACCCCTGACATCATACACCTGGCGCCGTCGTCACAAAAAGTAAGAGTGCTTGCATTATTGGAGACATGGCTGCCCTGCCTGGGAACCGGAAAAACTCCCTTGCCCTGGCTACGCAGCTCCGCCCAGGCACGCCAACTTGTATCAACAATCAACCCGCAGCCGCAAACACACGGGCCGTTTTCATAACATCCAATCCCGCCATCTCTCAATGCGCCCCGAGCATGTACTATAATCTAAATGACACTTGGTCTCCGTGATCCAATAGATCCGGCTTGCCTCACCGACCAACTGCCATGTCACATCTCACCATGAGCCTTGGAGCAGCACCATGGGATGCAACGTTAGGAGGCTGAACATGAAGCGTTGTCTACTGTTTGATTTTGACTACACCCTTGCGGACTCATCGTCCGCCGTGGTGGAATGTGTCAATGATGCCCTTGGCAAGATGGATATTGGCGTAGTACCTGCAGATCGTATACACAGGACCATCGGTCTAAGCCTGGACGAGACCTTCCATGAGCTTTCCGGCGATACGACGGCTGACCGGGCAGAGACCTTTCAACAGTTGTTCATCGCCAGGGCGGATGCCATCATGGTTGACAAAACCAGGATATTCCCATGTGTTCCCGCCGTCATCGGGGAGTTGAGAGCGTCAGGCCTCTCCCTGGGGATTGTGTCCACCAAGTTTCGACATCGGATCCAGGCCATTATAGAACGAGAGCACATGCAAAGCTTTTTTGACATCATCATAGGCAGAGAAGATGTCATCCGACCCAAACCGGACCCCATGGGCTTGCTAAAAGCGATGTCTGCTCTGAGGGCTCCACCTCGGGATTGCCTGTTCATCGGCGATAGCCTCACAGATGCGCGGACCGCACAGCAAGCAGGGGTAGATTTCGTTGCTGTATTGTCAGGGGTAACGCGGGAAGAGGATTTCCATCAGCTCGGCCTGGACAGTATCAATATCATCGGGGATCTCCGTGAACTGCTGGGTCTGCTGAGCAAATATTGACGGCAGGTCCGTCCAACGTCGTAGATTCCCCCTACGCTCCTTCCTGGACAGCTTCTGCAAGCCTTACGTATGTGAAGTTTGAATTTTCCAAGCAGAAGAAATACCATGGAAACATGAGTACTGCTGATTGGCTCATGGATCATCCCCCGGCAGGCCCTTGCAACGGCAACATCCGTCAGCAGGAGTACATATCGCCAACTCGCAGAGACTGGGGCGCCGTGGGGAATACCTAGGGAATGGATAGGATCGTTCGTTTTAGCCGGGAGAACCATCCGCTCGTCAATCATCATTGGTGGATTGGGTAGGACAGGTTTGTCATAATGTCTATCGGGAATACACCTACAGGCTTGTCACATTGAAAGGGGTGCAGGGTGAATAAAGTAGAGAGAGCTTTGATACACGCGCTTTTTGTCCATCTACACCACAACATAGACAAAGCCATCGATTTTTCCGTATTCGAGGAGTTAAACGAAAAGGTCAGCCAGATGTGGCCCGGGGGGCTGCTCATTGGCCCTGAAGCCGATGATGACGCGGCCGTGGTGCAAATGCCCGGAGACAACGGGATGCTGGTCGCGAAAATGGAGAGTCATTGCTCTCCCTGTGTGCCTCGCCCCTATGATGCCGCCGCCACCGGCGCCGGCGGAGCGATGCGCGATGTGGTGGCCATGGGAGGCCGGCCGCTGTTTCTTCTAGATTTCATCGGAACCCGCCCCTTGGAGGACGAGGTCATCGTTGGCCCCTGTGGGTTTGACGGGGTGTGCACCTGCGGGAAGTGCGAAATCATGTCCAGTGCCGAGAGACTGAACCTGATGATCAAGGGCATCCGGGACATGTGCGAGAGCATGGAAGTGTTCGTCGTGGGAGGAGGTCTGTCCACCTCCTTCAGCGACATCGTTCCCGCCGTCGTGGTGGCGGTGATCGGTCGCCTCGTCACCGAAGAACCCCTAACCAAGCCCACAAAGAACGCAGGAGATCAAATCATTATCGTAGGGAAGACAAACAGCGATGGTAATGATACCCTCTACCGCGCCGGGCTGGTGGATGAAATGCAGCCAGCAGAAGCCCTCTTTGATGATGAACGGCTGACCATGGACGCGGCCCTGGCCGCCATGGAGACGGGCAAGATCAATGCCTGCTCAGACCTGGGAGCAGCGGGGATCGGCGCAGCCGTCTGCGAGTCGGCACGGTACGGCGGGTTCGGAGCCCGGGTGGACTTATCCCTGGCCCCGACGAAGACGGACCTGAGCCCGGAGGAGATTCTCATCTGTGAGACGCAGGGCCGGATGCTTTTCCAGGTCAATCCCTCGGATGTCCAGGAAGTGGTCGATGCGGTCCGCTCCCAGGGTGCATCCGTAGCGGTAATCGGTGAGATCACCACAGCAGATGAAACCGTTTTTCTTTACGATGGCGAACCCGTGGCCCGAATCCCCAACCATCCCGACCCCAAGATCCTGCAGGAACTAAGCTGAGGGACCGGGCAGACTTGGCAACGGAAACTGCAACATTCAGTTCCTCCCCCCTACGCACCGCATTGAGGGAGGAGGAACTGTCCCCTTCTTCATCCAACCAGGCGTTGAGCATGGTAACCGTTTCATGCTTGTTCAACAGTCAGGAAACCGTAGCGTCTTATGACGCACACGCGCAGAGAGAAAGGAGCATCACCCATGACGGAACTTCTCGTAGTTCTCAACAAGGATGAGGACACCGTATCCTATGTGGATGCCGTGTCAGGACAGACCGTGGGCGTGATCAACGTCGATCACAACCCCCACGAGGTGGCAGTGACGGCGGACGGATCCATCTCCTACGTCACCAACTCGGGCGGAGGTACCGTGTCCGTGCTGGACAACCGGAACTTCACCGAACTTCAGCGGATCTCTCACCCCCTCTTCAAGTTCCCACACGGCGTGGGGCTCTCGGCCGATGAGCATGAGCTTTTCATAGCCGCAACCCGCTCTAACCGGGTCTTCGTGATCGATACCTCTGACATGGAAGTAAAAGAGGTCCTCGCCACCCATCAGAAAGCGACCCACATGATCTACCTGGATCCGGATCGCACCCGGATCTACATACCCAACATCGGTTCGGACAACATCACCATCATGGATGCCGCCACGCGGGAGATCATCACCCACATTCCCGTCGGCGCTGGCCCCGAGGGTGCTGCGGTGCACCCCGACGGCCGGACACTGTATGTTGCCAATCAGCATGACAACAACCTGCACGTGATCGACCTGGAGAGTTACGAGGTTGTCGCCAGCCGGCGCCTCGGGACATGCCCCATACGCCTGACCTTCACCCCCGACGGGCGCTATGCCCTGATCCCCAACCGGGAATCCAATGACCTGTCCATCATCGATACCGCCAGGCAGTGGGAGATCAAGAGGATCCCCACGGGCGTCTGGCCCGGAGGTACGGTGGTCGACGGGACGGGCTCGCGGGCTTTCGTGGCAAACAACAAGACCAACGATATATCCGTGATCGACATGGAAGGCATCGTCGAGATCACCCGTTATCCCGCTGGAATTCATCCCGATGGGATGGCTTATACAACCGTCTGAGGACGAACAACCGCCCCTACAGAAGGACCACCGGAATCCTGGTCTTAGGGCCATGAGTAGCTCTGACGATACCACCCCGCCCCCCGGGGGCACACCTCTGCCATGATCGTCCAGCAAGGTGCTGTGGTATTCGTCTACCGCTTCCACTCTGGATCGTTGTCCTTGGGAACGCGAGGAGCCCAGACACATAGACCCCGGGGGACGCGCTACCCAGATCCATGAAACGAAAGAGATCACTCCGAAGCTTCCATGATGGCTTGTTCCCGCCGATTGAGGTGTAAGCTAAGGGCTATCAAGAGCAGGAACAAGCCCGAAACGAGCAAACTTCCCTCCGGCCCGTAAGAACCACCCGAGACAGGGTTATCCGAGACCACTGTCAACTGGAACATCCCAGAACTGTCACGTCCGTACATGGGAAAGGCAAACACATACGTCTGTGCAAAATTCCATGCAGCATGGAAGCCAATAGGTACCCACAGGCTGTTGAAAAGATAGAACAGTTGAGATGCAAAGACCCCGAAAAGGAATATGTTCAACCACCCGATCGGGTTCACGCCGTGCCAGAAGTGACCGATGGAAAACAGCGCAGACGTCAGAATGATCGAGAACCCCTGGCCCTTCCGGGAGAACAGGTTCAGAAGGTAACCCCTGAAGATCAGCTCTTCAGTACTGCTCTGGACAAGGGTGTAAGCCATTCCTACGAGGGTACTTAGAATGATCGAACCGGTCAGTATTTCCATGCTGGACTCCACGGTCTCTGCGAGTAACAGGGCAACATAGATTGCAGACATAAAGGCCGTCCCGAACAAGGCTCCATAACAGAAATACGTGGGCCACCTGGTCTTAGTGAGACCGATATCGGCGAAGGCTCCCCCGGTCTTGCGGAGTCGCAAATAGGTTGCGACCCACAGAGCAGCGAAAAAGGGTAAGGAAGCTGCCGGTGGCACCGTCTTGGTTTGAAAGACAACGAGGGCAACTGAGAATATGATGAGCATGGTAACGAGACCCGACAGGACCAACCATCCGACATACGTGGCGAATTCCCGGAATATCCCGCGGTTCTGAGCTGGCATTACGTTACCTCACCTTCAGATGCTCGATTTCGTCGGATGCAGACACGGCGTCCAGGGCGGAAGAAGCCTGGACCCTTTCGCGTCTGCAGGAGTATTCACCAACCATCTCCTTCGGTACATCCCCGCTCACAGATACGTCAGCAGGTTCCGATACCGCTCAAGCAGGGCGCGGTTGTGTTCGTCACCGCCCGCCTCGTTGGCACTCATGAACACCGGCGGCCTTCCTCCCTCATCCGCCAGCCTGCACACCACCTCGCAGACAACGGCGTTCAACAGGGCAGCTCCCACCACCGTAGAGGCCGGCCCGACCCT
>PXCI01000019.1 GCA_003566675.1 Clostridia bacterium | reverse complement strand
GTCGATCCATGATGGCATCCGCCAAAGGGTGCATGTACGTTGATAAGGTTACAGATAGCGGTCGATCATGAACACCAGGTCTGGTGTCGCCAGTCGTCGAGGTCTGGACATCACGGAAGCCTCTGCATGACACAAGTACGCAGCGCCTGTCAGACCCCTCTCGAGCCGATGCATGACGCAGTTAGCGCAGGATTCACCACGCCTACATGCGGGCAAATCCATCTCCACGGGATCCTGTGCTTACCAAGCGCCTTCAGCCTACGAGGAGGGTCACTTCCATGATGGTACACGGGAGGCAGCCTCTTTGCGTAGTGTTTTTTGCTCTAAATTGCAGCCGCAGGATCTCTGCACCCGTCCTTAAAGCCCTTGAGTGATGTTCATGTTCGGTCCTTCCGCCAGGATTCCTCATCGGAGGTTAGGTGGGCCCAGCAGGAGCTACCCCTTTCGGTTGGCAGTGCCTCAATCTCCCCCCATGCCCTGATGACTCCTCCTGCGTACTATGACGTCTGTTAGCCTCTGCCGCCTCAACCGCACCTCTCGGTGGAGGTTGTCAGTTCCCACTGACGTGCTCGACAGATTTCCCCGGGTAACAACAAATACTTTCCCCGCACACCCGCCCTGTTTACGCAGCAAGCCTTCAGCCAATATGGGGTTTTGTCTGGGATAGCAGACTCGCCCAGGGTTCGTGCTCCTCGGTCGCGGTTTTGCCTCCGGCTTCCTTCAGATCCCGCGTCACCACGGGCACCCTTGCCTTCGGCTAGTGGTCCTACGTGGCCTCGGCCCACACAGACCCTCCGCCCCTAGCATTCGCCCATGCCGGGCACACCACGCAGCCGAGCCCCCGGCTGCAAACCAGGGGCTCGTCTCTGTCTAATACGGTTCACTACTTGGCGCCTTTAGCGGCCAACGAAGATCTGCGTCACCACGACTCCTGAAGGCTGTCCCGTCATGATCCCAATCCCCACGTGGGTGAAGTTTGGGCTCAGTATGTTGGACCTGTGCCCCGAACTGTTCATCAGGCGAGCGTGGACCACCCACACATTCCCCGCCTTACCGAGATTCTCTCCGGCTCGGACGAAGGGTATCTGGGCCTCTCTGAGCATGTCCCACGGCGAGCCGTAGGTCGGGGAGTGGTGGGCGAAGTAGTTATTATCGATGATGTCCCAGGACTTGGCCCTGGCCGCATCGGTCAATCGAGGGTCAACCTGCAAGGGATTCAGCCCTCGGTCGGTGCGCTCCTTGTTGACCAGGTCCAGCATCTCCCACTCGTTCGATGCCCTCACTCGACTGGAGGGATAATCGGAGGAGAAATAGTGACCAGAACTGGGCGGATCTGCCGGTGGTGCAGGCTGTGCCGGTGGATCTGTAACACCAGGCTCGTCAACCGGCGGAGGAGAGGTGTCCGGGGGACTCAGCCAACGTCGGGCCCAGCCACCAACATATGTGGGGGTGCTGGTTCCCGGGTCAGGGTCAGAAACCGGCGGCTCTGGGGCTGGCGGTTCGGGAGCAGGGTCAGAGACGGGTGGTTGCGGATCAGGATTATACCACCGCTCAAAGAACCACGAGGCCTCGGCGGGCACAGCAACGCTGACCACCAACAGCATTGCCATGATGACAGCGACCGTTCCATATACGAGTGTTCTGTGAAATCCTCTAGCCATTACGTCACCCCTTTGTATGCGATTTGTGCTATAATTGTAATCTCGAAGGGGATATGCCACAACGTGGGCATTCTGGCAGATACCAGCCAACGGAGGAATAATTCACAGCAAGCAGAGCCGAACCGCCTGCAGTCGCATCATTATCCATGGATGTCATCTTGTGGCAATAGTTCCGGATACTGCCGTTCTATCTGTTTCAACCTTCTACGCAACGCATCGCGTTCCCTTCTCAAAGACTCCACCTCGACCAGGGCTGCAGACAGGGCCCCCCGCATACGGGCGACAGACGACTCGGACGACGCAGCCCTGGCCCCCGGCTCCTGCCTGTCTCTGCCTGATCGCTGTCCGCCCAGGGGACAACCTGACGGAACGCTCAGAGGGGCAAAATCTGGCGTCGCGACGCCCCATCCTACAGAGTGACAGATCCGATCGTTCCCTTCCCCCAGGGGGCATACCGCCCCCCGCAGGCGCACGGGAATCGCAGGTAGGAGCTGTCGTCCACCTGACACGGGAAGGATCTCTCGCAGGACCCTCACAGCATCCAGCCAGGCATCACCCTGGTAGACGTTCCCTCTCCCTGATGTCCAGAAAAAACCTGTCTGCCCTGGGCAGGTAATCACCCCACCAATTCCTCCATTTTCGGAGCCCGGCAATGCCACAGATGACGGGCGCGACCAGTTCATCCGGGCCGCCATCATGGCCAGGTCCAACCAACGACGGCCGACCAGCAGACGCTCCCCGCCGAGGGAACCGACGGCGAGGAAATGGATCTCCTTGGCATGTTGAAGGTATCCCGGAGCCAGGGGAAGCATGTCTTCATCGGCCTCCCAGGGTTCCCAGCCGTGAAAGCCGATGAAGCCTGTGAGGGGAATCCGGTCACAGGAAACTCCGGCGAAACTCCAGGGCCAGAAGCGGTCCTCCCCGCTGGGAGCCAGCCATAGGACCTCCGCCAGGGGAGGTGGAAGATCAACGGATAGGTCGACAAGGCGAAGACTGCGACCCTGCAGCCATCCGGGTTTCCATGCATCCCCAGGTTCTGTCGGCGGGATGAAGTGGGGAAACAAGGGGGGACTTCCCATCGCCAGCACCTCAGATGATACGGACCTTTCTCCCACCCCTTGCAACAGCTCCAGGTGTGATCCGCCGTGGTCACCGGGGCGCTCCACGAGCAGAAGAACATCGCCGCGAGCCGCATACCCCACGGCAAAAGAAAGCGCCAGGCCGAGATCGAGGTCTGCCGACTCGACGATGGCTCTTCCGGGCATCTTCCAACCCCTGAGACGGCCGTCTTCCAGGGACCAGAACCAGTTGCCCCCGGGGCCCCAACCCAGAACCGGCCACTCACCCAGCTGCTGCACGGTGATCACCCCGTTAATCTCTATGACTTCTACGTGCAAATCCTTACACGTCTGCCCATTCCACGATCAAACCAAGGGGGCTGGAGATGCGTGGCCGGGTACTGCGTGGGGTCATCGGCGTTACGGGCTCAGCATCTACGGGTGATCACAACGCGGTGATCAGCGCGCCTGCAGCAGCGTCATCTGCCGGGTTCAGCCATGTACGATGCCGCCTGGCAGTGTACGATTTGATTCAAGAATCCAAAGGCGTCAGGACGTTGGAGTACCTCAAAGAGAAACCGCCAACAAGCCCCTTCCAGGGAGCCTCTCCACAGGCCTGTCCCTCTCGCCTTGACGATGTAAAATAAACGCTCACACTTGCGCTGCTCACCTGGCCCCTCCGCACCTCGTCTACCGGAATACTTCTGAGGATCGAATTCACATCCCACAGACCGGCTCATATTATGTTACTGACTTTATGTCAACAACACATGGCCGAAGACACGGAGAAGTCAAAGGTATCGCCAGGTCCTTCGGAGGCCGCTGGAGCCACCGATCCCCGACCCCATCGAGGCCGTCTACGTACGGGTCGAGAAGTCTACGACGCGTGCTATGACTCCAGGTCCGTCGGTGATCATTGAGTGCACAACGACAGGCTTTGAGGCAGACTGCGAGATCGCGCAGACCCAGGACGACCGCCCCTGGTCAGGGTAAACGTGGAGTACAGATACAATGTAGCTGTGACGTACGAGGACGACATGGGCACAGAGCACTAGCACGCCCGTTTCACACCAAAAAACCGTGATCCTGTTCGGTACGGACGAGATGCGCTACAAGGTCGAGTCCGTCCTGGAATGTCTCGGATGCGACAATCTCAGCCCGACGAGTATCTTTTGTGAGGTTGGCGGATTCATCGTCACCAAGTCGGCCCTGATGGTCCAGCTGTTGATCCCGGCCTACGGCTTCTGCCCGGCCCCACCTGGGTGCGAAAAACGGCCCACCAGGTGTGAAGAGTGGTTCGAAGCGCCAGCTCCGCCGCCGTTCCCAGCGCAGCCGTGGGAACTCGAAGCCGGCTTCGGTCCAGCCAGCAGTTGAAGACGGTATCATCAGCCGCAGATTCATCAACGGGCCGCGGCCTACACACCCGAAATGGAGCGTCTGCCCTCCCAATCCTCAGCCTGGCCGGGGAATTCCACGAATTTCTCGGATCGGCTGCACACACTCCCTGGCTCAGCTCATATTATGTTACTGATTGATCAGAGAGGAGGAAAACAATGAGCTCCGAAGACCAAGGTCAAGAGCAATCTGTAGACTCAATGAGTCATAGGAAGCCGGTTCTACCGGGCCCCTTTCCACCCAGGCGGGTCCCGCCTCCCATCGAGGCTGTCTGCGTGCAGGTCACAAAGATCTACGACGCGTGCTCGCAGAAGCGCTGTGCCGAGGTTAGATTCCCGAGAAAGGGAAAGATGCTCCCCGCACCCCCCAAGAAGATCGTGGCGTGCACGACGTCCGACTTCGAAGCAGACTGCAGCCTCACGTCGATCCAGGACGATCCGCCCCTGGTCAGGGTGAATGTGGAATACAAGTATCGCGTCACCGTGACCTATGAGGATGAAGATGGCAACGAGCAAAGCGTGACCAGAAGGGTCAGACACGACAAATCCGTGGTCCTGTTCGGCACCGAAGAAATGTTCTGCAAGGTCGAGGCCGTCCTGGAATGCCTGGGATGCGACATCCTCGGCCCCGAGAAGATCTTCTGCGAGGTTGGCGAGTTTATCGTCATCAAGTCGGCCCTGGATGTCCAGCTGTTAATCCCGGCCTACGGCTTCTGCCCGGCTCCGCCGGAATGCGAAGAACTGCCCACACGCTGCGAGGAATTCCTGGAGGCACCACCTCCGCCGCTGTTCCCGCCTCAGCCGTGGGAACTGGGACTGGAGGACTAGAACAGGCACATGTCACAAGCCAATGTAACCGTGAAAGGGCCCGGGAATCCGGGCTCTTTTCACGGTGGCAAAATCCACATGGCTAGAGGTTATAAATGGAATATGCAGATCGAGCTAACATTCCGGAGGCTCCGTCACGATACTACTTGTAGGGTTAGGACATACCCAGGCGGCACCAGGGGAGGCCACGGGACGTTCACTTCTCCCCGGCCGAGGCAAAGTAGCGAGGAAGCTTTCTCCTCGTACATCCCGGGCCTCCCCTGAAACCGCCGTGAAAATCTTGCGGTTTCGAATTGTCCGAGCTATAGGTTTACCACGCCCCACAACCCGGCAGGGCGGTCTCCCACGGTCCGCCCTGCTGAACCCCTCTACTACCTAACTGCCAGGAGGACAACCGGAACAGCTGGGACACTTGCTGGGGGAGCAGGCAGCTCCATCTTTGCCCCGCGTCGAGCCCGAATGATAAAAAGAAGTGACCTGCTGAGAAACCCGGGAACTCCCACACCCCTCACAACAGACCTCTCCCCGCTTGCTGATGGGCACAAAGACAGAGAACTTCGTCTCACATTCATCGCATTGAAAATCGTAGGATGGCACGGGTAAACTCCCCTCCCTCGCACTGCAGACATAGATCTCACCGCTGGGTTTCACCACCGCCGTACGTTTCCATTATACTCGAACAAGACAGCAGGACAAAAACCGTAGCGCCCATGGGAGGGGAGAAACAGATGAGCGTAATAAGGCATCTAAAGGGATCCGTCACCGATGATGCGGTCACCACCCAGATCGACGGCCACACCCTACATATGGGAGCCGGGCGCCCCAGCCCCGTTGATCATCTTATCGCGAGCCTCGCCGGATGTGCCGGGCTGACCCTGAGACGGATCCTCGAGAAACGCAGGATTGATGTGCAGTCGCTGGAGATCGAAACGGAGCTCAAGCACACCCTGAATCCCTACCGGATCGAGGAAATCGAGGTCACGCTCAGGGTCGGGGCCGAGAAGCTGAAGACCGAGGTCCTCGACGCCTCCATTGATCTGACGGAGAAGCACTGCCCCGTCGGCGTCGCCCTCGCTGGGGCCGTGAAGATACGGCTCCGGGGCGAACAAGCCGAGTGAATCGGGGCGTCCCAGCAGGATTTGTGCACCCTCAGTACAAATAGACATTAGACGCAGAAAGCCGGGAAAGGATGGATTTCAGTGCTCAAAACAAATATCGACAATCTGGTGCAGTTATCGGTCACGGGAGAGATCGCCCACCCCGCCTACGCACGAACCCCCTACCGCATCTCCGCCGACGGTGAACCCGTCGTGGTGGCCGGCTCCGCCGGTGTCACCTATAACGTGCGGGTCGGAGATTCCGCCACCCGGTGGGCCGCCGATCACGTGGAACCTGCAGTCAGCATCAAGAATCCCAAGGGCAACGGGTTTGACGGAGCCAATGGCGGCCTGAACGTCCTCGCCTGCATCGGCAACGAGGCCCGAGTCGTCTCGGGCAAAGCCGAGGGAGAAAAGGGCGTCGTGACGGGCAAACACGGGGGTGCCGAACGGGTCATGGTCGATTTCCCCGCGGACGTCATGGAAAAAATGCTGCCGGGTGACAACATCCTGGTCCGCGGCTGGGGCGTGGGAATGGAGCTCCTCGACTACTCCGGGGTGAAGGTGTTCAGCCTGTCGCCCCAGCTCCTGGAGGCCTGGGGCATCGAGGAGGCCGATGGCCGTCTGAAGGTGCCGGTGACCCACCGTGTTCCTGCCGCTGTCATGGGTTCGGGCCTGGGGCAGGCCTCGGTCCATCGCGGGGACTATGATATCACCCTGTTCGATGAAAAGACCGCGTCCGAATACGACCTGAACCACCTCAGGTTGGGAGATATCGTAGCCATCGTGGATGCGGACCACTCCTACGGCCGCATTTACCGTACCGGGGCCGTGTCCATCGGGATCATCATCCACGGCGACTCCTTCGTCGCGGGGCACGGGCCTGGCGTCACTTCACTGATGACGGCAAAGGGCGGGGAGATTGAGCCTGTGATCAACCCGGATGCCAACATCGCGTCGATCCTGAAGCTCAGAACCGACCTCTGATTCTAAACGGGAGGCTCCCCGCGGGGAGCCTCCCGGACCTGTCAATCTCCCTTGATCACAGCCAACGGCCGAAGCCGGGCCACCTTACGAGTCAACCCAATCTCGGCCAGGGTCTCGACCACGTCGTCGATGTCCTTATACGCCCCGGGAGCCTCATCGAGCACCTTGCCGACAGGAACTCCCCCGTAGATGACCCCGCCCAGTTGCTCGCGGAAAGCATCAAAATTGAATCGCTTCCGAGCGGCGGAGCGGGACATCAGTCGGCCCGCGCCGTGATTGACCGAGTAATAAGTCTCCTCGGTCCGCTCCGTGCCCACGGTCACGAAAGAACCGGTTCCCATGCTTCCGGGAATGATGACCGGATGGCCCGTATCGCGGTATCGCGGGGGGTTGTCCTGGTGCCCGGGCGCCAGGGCACGGGTGGCTCCCTTTCTGTGGATCAGGAGCCGCCGGCCTCGGTGCTCTTCGAACTTGGCAATGTTGTGAGCCACATCGTAGACCACGTCCAGGCCCAGGGCAAGGTCTCCCGATCCGAGAACCTCGGAGAAGGCCAGCCGCACATCGTGGGTCAGCAGCTGCCTATTGGCAAAAGCATAGTTGACCGCACAGGCCATGGCAGCCAGGTAGTCGCGACCCTCGGGAGAACCGATGGGGACGCAGGCAAGGCCCTTCGTGGGCAGGTTGATCCCATAGGCCCGCGCCCTCTGTCCCATCAGCTTCGTGTAGTTGGAGCAAATCTCGTGTCCAAATCCCCGGCTCCCCGTGTGGATCATCACGGTCAGGTCGCCCTCTGCCAGGCCAAAGCGTCCTGCAGTATCCCGGTCGTAGACGCGCTGGACTTCACTCAGCTCGATGAAATGGTTGCCGCCGCCGATAGTAGCCAGCTGATTGCCTCGCTGCCTCGCCTTCTTGCTGACGGCCTCCAGCCGGGCGCCTTCCAGCCTTCCCATCTCCTCGATGGCCTCTGTATCCTCGGTTCTCCCGTATCCGGCGCCGATGAGGGCCGAAGCCCCCCGGGTGGCGACGCTCTTCAGGTTCACGCCTCCCAGATCACCCCGCGCGGCTGACTTGCCCACGCCAACGGGAATGCGGCGCAAGATCCCGTCCAGCAGCGACCTCAGGTCGTCTTCGTCCAGGTCACCTGCAAAAATATTGGTGCGCAGCAGTCGAACTCCGCAGTTGATATCATACCCCACGGCTCCGGCCGACACCACGGAGGTGTCAACATCCTTCGCCCCGGCGCTCACCGCCATCACTCCCCCGATGGGGAGCCCATAGCCCACGTGCAGGTCCGGCATCCCCACCACGGGGTCCTCGACCCCGGGCAGGGCCGCGCCATCCATCAGCTGCCTGAGGGAATCCGGTTCAGCGGCCTCCTTCAGCGCCGCATTCAGGTAGACAACGGCATCCACTCCCATATCGCCCCTGCGTCGAAGCCGCCATCGATTGCGTCCGGCCGATTCCATCTTCATGGCGTCTCATCCTCTCAACGCATGAGATTCGAAGTTCCGTCGCTAAGGGAGGCCTTTTCACGGTCTTCGGGTCCTACCGTGGCATTGAATCGGGCCTCATGCGATTCCACCAGATCAAGAGAAGACCGATCAGGATACCCAACCCCGTCTGGGCCAGGTTGAAATAGGTCTCGGGCAAAACCGCGGGGGCACCATACATGAAGTAGGTGGCCACACCGTAGCCCACGATGGTGACCAGGGCCCCTGCGATCATGGCGCAGGCATTGCGAATCAAAGAGGTGCTTCCCGTAGCGATGTAACCGACGACCACAGCCGTCAGGCCCTTGATGATGAAGGTCGGCAGGGTCCAGACCGCGTAGCCGCTCAGAAGATCGGCCAGCGAAGAACCGATCGCCGCGGCCATCCCTCCGGTCACAGGACCCAGCAGGATTGCGCTCGCATAGATCAATCCATCACCCAGGTGATAGTAACCGGTAGCACCAGGTATGCGAAGATACATTGTAGCCAACATGATCAGGGCTCCAAATACGGCACCGAAGGTCAGCCTACGCGTGTCGAACGATGATTGCTGGTTTCTGCCTTTCAATGAATTCACCCTCTCCGAGAAATGTGTACAAAATGCGAAACCCCGACCATCGCCGGGGTGCGGAGGGTGCGAAAGATCCTGACAGGCAACCATAGACCGAGCCAGTGATTTCGTACGCTCCGCCTCCTCCCAATCAGACTATACTGTCGGCCCCGGAATCTAACCAGAATCAACCGCTGAGGCTGATGGGCTCGTCTCCTGCGGCCGAAGCCGCGGAGCTTTACCACCGGTTGGGAATCGGAGGGAACTCCCCTCCTCACCCTGCCACGAAGACGCAGCGTCGCCCCGGCCGGAGCCAGGACGGCATGTGAAGGCAGTCCCCACGGAAGAGACCGACCCTCTCAATCCCATTCTACGCCACACAACCACAATCGGCAAGTGAAACAGCACACCAGTGCCTGATATCGATCAGAAGTGTAGCAGACCCCCGGGATCGGACCAGGTTTGGGTGTGAGGGTCCCCAGGGGCGCCATGGAGCGACGACCAGGGTGATTTCGACTCACTCCCTGGCTAGACGCTAATCCGCCGCCACAGGCCCAATGACCGCAAACGACGGACCGGGATGCCCGGCAGCACGTCGGCTGCTTCGTGGGCTAACCAGGTTGATGACGGGGAAGCACCAGACGCATAAGGACATGGGACGCTGCCAGTGGGCAACGCATCCGAACGGCATCAACCGGGCGGTTCACAGCCGTAGAACTGCCTCCAGAACTGTCTGCGGTACTGCATGAATGCATCCTGTTCTGCGGCCCGGCGAAGCTGCGCCATCAACT
>PXCI01000251.1 GCA_003566675.1 Clostridia bacterium | reverse complement strand
CCCCCAGCCCCCCACACCCTCGGACATGCGGGCCCCGCATCCGGCGGTTGATCACCGCTTCATAAATACACCCCGCAGGTGGAACCTTCTCGGCTACCATTTAATGTGCTCTCGCCTCGCGCCTATCACACTCTGCCGCAGCCGACCCTAAATGTCATCCGCAACCCAGGCAGTAGCTGACCCAGTCTATAGCCTCTCCGTTAAACGATCCGCCAGTGCCTCGATCTCCTCCAACGCCTGCCTGGTAGCGGGACCGGAAATGTCCACCGCACCCACGATCTCGACCCCGGAGGGACTCAAAATCTCCTCGACCTGTTTCAGGGCACCTCCACTCCAGCCGTAGGAACCGATGAAAGCCGCATACTCGGCAGGGGGTCTGAGTGCTACGACGAGATTCGCTGCGTAGGCGGCCAGAGGGTGCATTCCCCGCAGAACCGTAGGTGACCCCAACACAATGGCGCGAGAGTCAACGAGATCCCTGGCGATGTCTCCCAGATCGGCACTTGTCAGCTCATGTATTGCGACTTCGATTCCATGAGACAAGAGACGATCCGTCAGGTATTCTGCCATATGGGCGGTTGTGCCCCACATACTAATGTATACGATGAGAACCTTCTTGGCCGTCTCAGCCGACGTCCATCTCCGATAAGGTTCGAGTATGACCTCAGGTTCAGGGTACACAGGCCCGTGACTGGGTGCTATCATAGTGATTTCCAAGCTTTCAAGCTTCTTCAGCGCATTCGCCCCGGCGGACCGGAATGGCATCATTATCTCGCCGAAGTAGCGCTGGGCGAAGGAAATCACCTCCGGCACCTGCGACGCATAGAATCCCGATGCCGTATGCGTTCCGAAAAAATCGCAAGAGAAGAGAATCCTGTCTTCGATCAGATAGGTCATGATCGTCTCGGGCCAGTGAAGCATCGGGGTCTCGAGAAACTGCAGGGTCTTCCCGCCAAGGGCAAGACGTTCCCCGTCAGACACAACCACGATGCGCTCGTCGGGTACATTGAAGTATCGTTTCGCTAGCGCAGCTCCCTGTTTACTAGTAATCAATCTTGCTTCCGGGTATATCCGCATAACCTCAGATATGGCACCCGCATGATCTGGCTCCGCGTGGTTCATGACCACGTAGTCTACTTCTCCAGCACCGGTTGACCGTACCCTCGCCAAGAGTTCCTTGTCAAAACCAGGATTCACCGTATCGATTAACGCCGTCGCCTCTGAGCCCCTGATCAAGTAGCAGTTGTACGTGGTACCTTGAGGCAGGGGAATAAGCGAGTCAAACAACCTGCGGTTGGGGTCACGAGCGCCTACAGAACTTACTCCCTCAGCAAGCTCGGGGATCCAGTATTTCTTCATACCTCCATGCACCTCCTCAATTCAGCCACCGCCATTGTCCTCGGTACCATGTGAAGTCATGGACTTGCTTGTCAACAACGCACGTCGCCCAAGAGCAAACCGGTGGCAGTCTTATCTGATAATTCCGTATAGCACCTGCAAATCCTCCCGTCACTCAGCCACATCCATCTACCATGGCTCAGTGTTATGCTTTACCCCGTCAAGTAAACACGACCAAGAGGATCTGAAGAGTCCGAGGCAAGATGTCAATCGACGCATAAGAAATAGTGGCGGAATCCGAAGGATCGAGGGCATCCTGTGGTGAATAATGAACTCGTCAAAAGATTCTTTTTTGTGAGGTCAAGGGGGAACGACACAGTCCGGGGAGGTGATCACACATGGGGTTCCTGAAACCCAAGACCAGTGTTGCAGCAATGGGCTGTGCTTTCTTGTGTGCAGTATTGGGCTTCGTAGAAACACCTCCGGGCGATATAGGGTCTGCATTGGAGGATGCGGAGTTCCCAGATCCACCATCAGTTGATCAAGTCGAAGCCCTTATTTTCGCTGCTCTTCTTCTTGACATGGTGGTTAGTCAAGCATTTGGGCATTGGTCAATCGAAGTTCGGATGGTTTCGGAGAAGTGTATGTTGTTATGCTCAGGACCGGTATATGACTCACGACGATAAATGGTAGCCAACCGATCACTGAAGCTGAGATCTCCTATCCAATCTGCCGCGACTCTGTCTCGCTCGTTCTCAGAGATCGCCCCCAAAGACACGTTCGCGATGGGTTGGATCATCCCACATTCTACCGCACGGGAACATACCAGAAGCCACGTTATAAGCAGATGGAGGAGAAGTCTGGCAACGATGGTTTGTGGAGCGACTCATAGGGTTGCTACGTACCATAAAACTCAAGGCAAGAGCTCGCAAGACCATTCACGAACGTAAGCGCCCGCCTTCAAGACATGCTCTGAGGACGGGTGCTCTGTTGCTGTCCAACCGGCGTATCCTCTCCCTCAGAGTCACTCCCCGTTCCGGGAGGTGACCCATCTCAGCCGCCCTCTTTCAACCGCTTCAGGCTCGAAGGTGCACCCAGCTTCTCCATCCCCGGGAACTTCGGTAGAAGCTCAGCCCAATACCCTCACGAATCCTCCTGCGTGCTATGACCTCCGCTGACTTCTGCCGCCGCTTCTGACTGCCGCACAAATGGGGTAGATGATTTTGAGCAGAAACCCGAAGGACAGTCGTAGGTGGCCCTGAACGCATCACCCACCTCGAACTCAATGCGGCATTCGCTTCTGCTTTCGCTCGACGAGTGACCTGACCTACGACTCCCGTCAATAGAGGGCATCAGTCGATGGTAGAGGTGTGAACCCAAGTTGACTCCTCACCATGAACAGATTTCGGCATACTTCTGACAGTGAGGGCATGACGAAATTGAAGTCGGGTCCAGCCAGACTGCTCGAAAGGAACCTTCGACGTAGACCAGCAACGAGCAGGAACGTCTGACCGTCAGGAAGGATTTCGGATCACAAGTGCGAACAGGTCATGGAGAACACGTCGAAGTCCTCTTCGCAGACCTCCGGGCCCTGCCCGGACGCGTGCAGCAGAAAGGTGGCAGAAGACCTTGAACTCCGACCAACCACTGTGGAAAGTGGTCCTGGCCCTAATGCTGGCCCGGGCCTTCGCGATGTTCTTCACGGGCACCTTCGGGCCACTGACGCCCTTTCTCGCCGAAGAATTCAACCTCACCGAGTCCCAGATCGGCCTTTGCAGCTCCGCAATCTACGCCGGAGCGCTGCTCTTCATCCTGCCTGTGGGGAAATACATCGATACCCGGGGCGTGAAGGGCCCAATGATCGCTGGCATCATCATGATCCCCCTATTCTTACTGGCCCTGTCGCGCACCACCGGACTGGTCTTGATGCTCCTGGTCTTCTTCCTATCGGGTGTTCCCAGAAGCCTGATCCTACCGGCCACGGAGAAAGCCGTCGCCCTGGTCGTCACCGGGAAAAGGCGTGCGTCCGTGATGGGAGTAACCCACAGCGGCCCTCCGCTTGTCGGGTCGATACTGTCTGCGACTCTGCCTGCCATCGCCGTGGCGGTTAGCTGGAGGGCAGGAATCGGAGCCGTCGCCCTGGTTCTCATTCCCATCGCCCTGTGGCTCAGGACGGCACTGGTGAAAATCGATCTACACGATGACAATGGTGAAAGCCCCGATCAGGATATGGGGCACTTCCTCCGCAGCCCTCGCCTGATCCTGCCCGGGATGATCTGTACCATCTTCCAGAGTGGCCACATCGTCCTGCTCACCTTCTTCGTGCTGTATGTGAGCGAGGGACTGGCCCTGTCACCGGTCTCTGCCGGCATCTACCTGGCGGTGGCCCAGATGATCGCCGTTGCCGCCCGGCCGCTGTGGGGCATGGCCAGCGACCGCCTCTTCGGGACCCGCAGGGACATCCCCCTGGCCATACTGGGCCTGACCGGTGCCGCGTGTTTCGCCATCCTCGGCCTTCTGCCCGAACACCCCCCCGGAATCCTCCTGCCACTGGTAGCTGGGGCCCTTGGTGCCACGATCATAGGCGCCAGGCCCCTGGTCAGCACCTATGCCATTGAGAGGGCTGGGCTGGCCGATGCGGCAAAGGTCTCCTCCGTTCTACTGATCACGACCTGGATCCCCTTCATCGTGGTCCCTCCGATCTTTGGCCACGCCGTCACGACCACCGGCTCCTGGACAGCTCCCTGGCTTACCATGGCAGCCTTTATCGGCCTCTCTTCATTTCTGCCCTTTCTGCAGCCGAAGAAAAGATACCGAGAGGTGCCAGGTGAAGAACACGGCCATTAGCAAAATGGAGGCCCAAATCCCTGTGCCCCTCCTTCGTACTGAATCGGTCCGGGAAGGATGCGGATCTGGGAGGGTACCCCTAGGCTTGCCCGACGCTTCGCCCCTCCTGGGACACTCGTTCATTGAAAGCAGGGAATCCACGGAAGGAATTGGGACCACAGATTTTGAACTACCACGAAAGACCAACGACAAAGGCTGTGCCATACCCATCGAAAGTAGGCCCTCGATCACAAGATCCCATCATCTGCCGATCTTCAGAGAGGAAGGTACCCATGAAAGAATGCATACCCCAGGTTAGCAGCAAGGACTATCAACGGGCGGAGAGTTTCCTGCCCCACAACGCCCAGAAGAAGGTCTTCCGATCCTACGTTGAGCCTAACTGGATCGATGATACCGACCGGTTCTGGTACAGAGTTGACACCCCCGAAGGCAAAGAGTTCAACCTCGTCGACCCCAACGGGCCCAAGAGAAAGCCCGCCTTCGATCACGCCAGGCTGGCAGCATCTCTCACACGCACGACGGGACAGGCCTACGAACACACCAGGCTCCCCTTTGACCACATCTCCTTCAGAGACTCCATGACATCCCTCGAGTTCACTGCCGAGGATGAGCTCTGGCGCTGCGATCTCGAGACCTACGAGTGCACCCGGGTGCGAAAAGTGCAGGAGGGCGAATCCATC
This sequence comes from Clostridia bacterium, assembly GCA_003566675.1. Lineage (GTDB taxonomy): Bacteria > Bacillota > Sulfobacillia > SLMV01 > SLMV01 > PWUC01. The sequence goes on along the minus strand of PXCI01000251.1, from coordinate 5,100 downwards.
TCTCCTGACGGCAAGTGGGCGGCATTCCTGTCGGGTCATGATCTCTGGCTTCGCTGCCTCGAGACCGGAGATGAGCAGCCGCTGACCACCGACGGTGAGGAGGACTTCTCCTACGCATCCCTGCCCGGAGCCTGCCTCAGCGCGGTCTCGGACCGCCTCCGGAACAAGTCCCCCGAAGCGATCGTGAAATGGTCACCCGACTCGAAACGGCTCCTGACCCACAGGCTGGACCAGAGAAAAGTTGAAAAGATCTGCCTTCTGCAGTCAGCCCCCACTGGAGGCGGATACCGTCCGGTACCCCACTTCTACCGCTACCCCCTCCCTGGCGATGAGCACGTGGCCGAGGCGCACATGCTCACCTTTGACGTTGATAGCCGGGAAATGACCCGGATCGATGCCGCTCCCCTTCTTGCCACCGTCCGCCCACCCTCGGAGAACGGCCTGGCCGGATGGACCAGGGACGGGATCTACATGGTCCGGATGCAACGCGGCCACAAGAAGGTGAGTTTCGAGCTGGCAGATGCAGAAAGCGGCGAGGTTCGTGTGCTGCTCGAGGAAGAGGCAGCGACCAACGTCGCCCCCTTCTTCAGCACGTCAGACCGACCCGTCGTAGCCGTGCTCAACGGAGGAGAGGAAGTGATATGGTTCTCCAAGGTCGACGGCTGGGGACACCTCTACCTGTATGACGGAAGCTCCGGTGAGATGAAGCGCCAAATCACCTCGGGCGACTGGTCAGTCCGCGAAGTGATCCACGTCGACGAGGGGAACCGGATCGTCTACTTCCTGGCAGGTGGGCGTGAAGAGGGCCGCGACCCCTACTTCCGCCACCTGTACCGGGTCGGACTCGACGGAGGCGAGTGTGAGCTTCTCACCCCCCAGGACGCCGACCACCATGTAGCCGTGTCTCCGACAGGAGGGTTCTTCACCGACACCTACTCGCGGGTGGACACCCGCCCGGTATCCTCGGTCCTGGCCCTCGATGGAGAGGTCGTTCTTCATCTGGAGGAGGCCGACCTGGGACAGCTGGAAATGCGGGGCTGGAAGGCGCCCGAGCGATTCTGCGTCAAGGCCCGGGACGGGATCACAGATATCTACGGGCTGATCTACAAACCCACCAACTTTGACCCAGGCAAGACGTACCCTGTCATCGACGCCATATACCCCGGCCCCCAGGTCATACAGACCCCAAAGAGCTTTCCGACGGACGCCCGGTCGGTGGGCCGTTTCTGGTCACCCCAATCCGTGGCGGAGCTGGGCTTTGTGGTGGTCACCATCGACGGCATGGGAACTCCCTACCGATCCCGCGCCTTCATTGAAGCGGCATACGGCAAGAAATTCGGCGAGGCCGGGGGACTCGAGGACCACGTGAGCGGAATCCGGCAGCTCGCCCACAGCCGCCCCTACATGGACATCGACCGGGTCGGGATCTACGGGCATTCCGGGGGAGGCTTCGCATCGACCCGGGCCATGCTCAAGTTCCCTGACTTCTACAAGGTCGCCGTTTCCTCGGCCGGCAATCACAACCAGCTGGGGTACCTGGCTCACTGGGGCGAGTTCTGGATGGGCCTGCCCTGCGGTGACAACTACGACGAACAGGCCAATGCGGACCTGGTCGAAAACCTCCAGGGCAAGCTGCTCCTTGCCCACGGCGACATGGATGACAACGTCCATCCCGCCCTCACCCTCCAGCTGGTCCATGCCCTGATTGAGGCAAACAAAGACTTCGATATGCTGATGCTTCCGGGCCGCAACCACGCCCTGGTGGACCTGACGAAGGGCGAAGAGGCCTCCGACATGAGGGACCCCTACTTCACCCGGAAGCTGTGGGACTACTTCGTGACGCACCTGTTGGGGACAAAGCTCCCAGCATACCGGATGCAGAGCGGGTCAGGACAATGAAAGACCGCAGGCAATGGCTGGATGAGACCACGCCGATCAGCGACGACCCCCGAAGGGTCCCCGCCCCCCCAGCAGAAGAGGGGCGCGGGAAGGTCCTGGTCCTGCAGGGCGGCCGGATCCTTGACGGCACCGGGGCCGAGGCCCGTCCCGGCACCCTGGTCATCGAGGGAAACCAGGTACACAAGATCCTGCCCGCTGGATCGACCGACTGGCCCGCCGATGCCCGGGTCATCGATGTCCCCGGGCAGACGGTGATGCCCGGGCTGATTGATCTGCACACCCACCTGAGCTACGACGAGCCCGACGTGCTGCTCCCCCAGGCCCAGAGCCCCTCGGATGCGACCCTCCGCGGAATGGAACGGCTCCGTTTTTTCATCGAAAGCGGGATCACCAGCATCCGTGACGCCGGATCCACCACAGACGTGCCCTTTCGCCTGAAGGCCTGGGTGGCCCAGAATCGGCTGCCCGGACCCCGGGTCTTCCCCGCCGGCTGTCTCATCACCGGCACGGGGGGACACGGTGCCGAGGGACTCAGCTCCGCATCGTCTGCCGTGGGAACCATTAGGGAGGCGAGTGGGCCAGATGACTGGAGGGATGCCGTCCGCGAGCAATTCAAGAAGGGCGCAGACGTGATCAAGATCGCCAGCCACTTCAGCCGCGACGAGGTCCGTGCAGCGGTGGATGAAGCCCACACCCTCGGCCTCAAGGTCATGTGCGATGCCGAAACCTTCTACATCCAGTGGGCCGTGGAGGCAGGCGCGGACGTGATCGAGCATCCCCTGCCCCGGACCGACGCCACCATCGAGCTGATGGCCGAGATGGGAACGCAGGCGGTGCCCACCCTGGTGCCGTACATGATCATTTTCGATCACTACGGAGGGTATTTCGATTCCACCTCGCGGCGGTTCACCTTCTCGAAGGAGGACAACCTAAACGTGGTACGCCGGATGAAAGAGGCGGGGGTGAAAATCGGAGTGGGAACCGACCTGGTGATGGACTGGTTCCGGTACCTGCCCGAAGCCTACATCACGGAACTAAAACAGTTCGTCCTGGCGGGCTTTACTGCCCCCGAAGCACTGGAGGCTGCGACCCGGGTCTCAGCCGAGATCCTCGACATGGATGATCGGCTGGGCACCCTGGAAGAGGGGAAACTGGCGGACGTCGCCGTTTTCGACGGCAGACCTGATGAGGATCTGGATGATCTGGCGGAGGTGAACCTGGTAATTCGCGACGGCCACGTGATCGTGGAGATGGGCCAGGTGGTCATACCCAGGCACTCGGCCAAACCCATGGACAAGCCCAGTACTTGAATCGACACGTTAAGAGGGCGGCCCCCAGGGTCGCCCTCCGGTGTGCATTCGGCCGCAGCAACGGCGGCATAGGATCCTCAACGCCAAGTGCCTGGGCGTCTGCTACCGCATGAACGGAATCGGTCTACCCGTTCAAAGGCCTGCTCGAGCGTAATGCGCCGCATCGAACGTCTTCTGTCTGCGTCTTTCAGCCTCGTAGAAGCCGTCAAAATCGTCTCCTCCGACCTTCTATTTCGCGTTTTATGCGACATAGATGCGCATCCCCAAGGGCCAGGCTTGGGTTGACGAACTTGCGATTCGCCGGGTTTCCTGTAACGATGGATCAGACGGCGGTCGTGGACACCCGCCATACCAAAACAAGGAGGTCCTTACAATGAGATTCTGGATCCGAGCTGCCATCATATCGGCAGTGTATGTGGCAGTGACTGCAGTCTTCGCACCCATATCCTTCGGTCCGATGCAGGTCCGAATCGCGGAGTCCCTGGCCTTGCTACCCTTTCTCTGGGCAGAGGCCGTGCCCGGGCTGTTCATCGGGTGCCTGCTGGCAAACGCCCTCTGGGGCCTGGGAGCCGTTGACATCGGGTTGGGAAGCCTGGCGACGCTCCTGGCAGCACTACTGACGCGACGAATGCCAAACATATGGCTGGCCGCGGTTCCCCCCGTGATTGTGAACGGGCTGATCGTGGGAGCGTACCTGACCCTGTGGTTTCCCGTTCCCCTGGTCTGGTCCATGGCCTACGTGAGCCTGGGGCAGGTCGTGGCTTGCTTCGGCCTGGGCATCCCACTGGTCCTTCTTCTGCGAAGGCTGGAACAGCGAGGAGACATCCAGAGAGCGCCTTGAACGATGGGGGCGTGGGAGATCGCGCCCCCTGTTCCTTTAGAACAACAGCCCGAAGAGATAGGCGGCTGCAACGCTTCCAAAGTAAAGGAGAACGATATACAGGACCACCACACGAACTCGCGCAATGATCAACACGGCACTCAGGGCTGGAAGGCTGGATCCGGGCCCGGTCAGAAGAAAGGCCAGGGCCGCCCTGCGGGCCATGCCAAGCTCCACCAGGGATGCCGTCAACGGAACAGCACTGGCCACGGACGTATACAGAGGCGTGCCAAGGGCAGCCGCTAGCGGTACTCCCCACGCCGTGCCTGCTCCGAACAGTTGGGTGATCCACTCCGTTGGCACCAGGACCGAGACCGCACCTGCGACCAGCAGAAAGAGAACGTATATAGGCAGCAGACTGCGAAGGGATTCCAGCAGAACCGGGACAAAGCCTGGAGCGTCTTCCGAATCCGTATCTGGGTTGGCTTCACAACAGGTTGCGGTCGGAGTATCGGTTGCCACACAACGCGCGGCATCCCCGGGGAAGGTTGACACCTCCCGTGTGGGGGTTGGGGGCAGACAGCAATTCGAGGTCGACGCGATCTCGGACGTGCAACCGCCGACATCCACCATCACCGGAACCCGGGACTGCCCGGCGAGAATTCCCGCCGCCTGCAGGTGATCGGCCAGAAGCCCGCCTCCTACCCCCAGGACAAGGCCCACCAGGAGCTTGGTGACGGCCATGTCCCAGCCCAGGGTCCCACCGATCAGCAACAGATCGGTCGGGCCCATGATGGGAGAAGCAATCAGCCAGGCAAATACGGGACCCCAGGGTACCCCGGCGGCCAGGAGCGGTATCATAATCGATACCGTGCCACAGGAACACAGGGGCGTGCTCACAGCAGCGGCTGTCGCGATTACAATCGGCCAGGCACCAGCAGTAGCAAAGAGTTTCCGCAGCCGGGCTGCGGGTATCGCGCTCTGAAGGGCGGCCGCCAGCACGATGCCCACGAGGAGATAGGGCCCCATGCGCATTCCACTCTGCTGGGCATAAATTGCAATGTCCCGGAT
>PXCI01000177.1 GCA_003566675.1 Clostridia bacterium | reverse complement strand
GCTGTGTTACCGATCTCATGATCGAAAGGGCCACGGCCTTCTTCGGGTACGATACCAATCCCCACGTGGATGGATATGACCGGGGCCTGGAGGCCTTTGAAGCCATGATGCGGGTCCTCGAGGGCACCTCTCGCCCGGTCATGGCCCGGGCACAGCCACCCATGATGCCGCACCCCCTGCGGGTCCGCACCGATACCGGACCGTTGGTGTCCCTTCTCGAAAGGGCCCGAGAATGGGAACAGGATCCGAGAATCATCAACGTGTGCGTGTTCGGCGGCTGGCCCCACATCGATGTACACGACGCCGGCCTTTCCTTCGTTGCTGTGACGGAGGGCGACCGGGACCTGGCCCAGGAGATTGCCGAGGACCTGTCAGGACGCGCCTTGGCGTCCCTGTCCGATTTCCTGCCGAGAAACCTTGTCGAGACCGAAGAAGCCGTTCAGGTGGCCATGGAGGCCCCCGAAAAGCCTGTAATCCTCGCAGAAATCGGGGACAGCCCGGCCGGCGGCAGCTCGGGAGATGGAACCGTCACCCTCCGAGCCCTCCTTGAGGCAGGAGCAGACAACGTGGCCATCGTAGTCAAGGATCCCGAGGCCGTGGAAGAGGCCGCCCGGATCGGAGTGAGGGGTCCGTTCAAAATGAAGGTGGGCGGAAAGACGGACGAATTCCACGGCGACCCAGTGATGTTGGAGGGAACGGTCCGCGCTATCACCGACGGAACCTACCGAAACCGGGGCCCCATGGCCACGGGCGTCCAGGTAGACCTGGGGAGAACCGCCGTCATCCGGGTCCGTCGGTCCTTTCATGTTCTGCTGACCGAAAGACGAGTATCCCCCACCGATCCGCAGGTGCTACGGCAGGCAGGCATCGAACCCACGGACAAGAAGATCGTGGTTCTCAAGTCCGGTGGACACTTCCGTGCTGCCTACACCGCCCTGGCGGGCAAAATTATCGATGTGAACACCCCGGGGGTGACGGCGGCGGACCTGACCCTCTTCCGCTACGAAAACGTCCGGCGTCCCATCTTTCCCCTGGACGACCTGGACACCTGAGATCCCAGCTAGCAACCGTTGGAGGCAGGCAAACCCCGCCCGCCTCCAACGGTGACCTCTGGCCTTTCCCGAAGAACCCCAGCGGGCCTTCGACGATTCGAAGGTCTACCCTCTGGAATTTCGCGGGCATGGCCCTGGGGCCTTTCGTTCACCCTCGCAGGGGGATGTCCCGGGCGCCAGCTGGGCCCGTCTGGCCAGCGCTAAGCTGATCCCGGTGTATTGCCTGGGGGATACTCATGCGGGCGGATTCTTCCCACAGCATGACACTTGTTAGTACTCCTGCTGGACCCGGAGCCTACGACCCCATCGCTGTTGCTGTCGGTCTGGTGTTTGCTGCTGCCGTGGGATGGTTCATGCGGAGACGCGATCTGCACCAGGAGAGGTCCCCGGGACAGGGAGGACTACAACAACGGTGCCACGAAGTCTAGGAGAGCAAATACACGACAGGAGGTGCCATCTTGAGCCAGTTGCAAGGTCGAATTCTGTTTGAAGGTGAGACCTTTCGTGACACTGACTTCGGCGACCGGACCTTTGAGGGAGCCCAATTCATCGACTGTCAGTTCGATCACTGCAGCTTCCGTGGGACTCAAATGACGGAGTGCAGCACCCGGCACACGACCTTCAATGAGTGTGACTTCACGTTAGCCTCCCTGGGGACATCGGTTCACACGTTCTCGCAGTTTCTCAACTGTACTTTTGCGAACACGGCCCTGTTCAGCGCGCGCATTGATCAATGCAAGATGGTCGGTTCCACCTTTGAGCAGGCCCAGCTGAGCGGGGTCGAGATCAAGGGTGGTGACTGGTCCTACACGGTCCTGAATGATCAGGTCCTGAAAGGCCAGGACTTCTCCCGGGCCAAGCTCATCAATGCATCGCTGCAGCGATGCGACCTCAGAAGGGCATGCCTGCGCGACAGCGACATGACGGGCGCACTCCTTGACGGTGCCCGGATGAAGGGGGCTGATCTGCGCGGCGCCACTGTAGACCGGGTGAACCTGGCAGCTGTCAACGTAACAAAGGTCAAAATTGACCTGGAACAGGCCGTCCTATTTGCGCGAGCTCATGGGGCCATTGTCGAGTTGGATTAGGTGGTTTTCCCGGTGCCTCCTACTCGTCAAAAATGTTCTGGGACGAACACCCTACTGATCTTGACCGGCGGTTCTGCAAGCGTCACATTTCGGCCAGAGCCTCACGGAGTGGGTCTCGCAAATCGATCGGAACAGAGACCACTTTACATCTCTTCCCATTCAAGCTTGTCCTGCCAACGAACACGAGCCCAGCCATGCGCAACAGCCCCAGGGTGCTAATAGGGGGTGCCTCGAGCCAGTAAAACCCGTCTTCATCGTCCGCTCCAAACCGCGATGTCACCCGCCTCTTCTTTGCCCAGCCCCCCTCTTCCAGCAGAAAGGCGATCAGGGGCAGGGCATCCTCGGAGCCTTCATGCTCAATCACAGCGAGGTTGGCCAGTGCCCCGGCGGGATCCTGTAGGATCAAGTCTGCCAGCTGCCCCTCCCGCTCCCGGCGTCGAGAAGCCGGCTCAGGAAGACCGTGGATTTCACAGGCAGCATTCAACCACTGCACGGGTATCTTCCTGAGGGCACTTTGCAAGGGGGTCCGGTCCGGGGAAAGGGGTTTGTCCTCGGCCTTCTCCATCATCTGGCTCGCGCCCCGGGCGGCGAGCATTTCGGGGAGCCGAAGCAGCCTCAGGACGTTGATGATCCTGTCACAGGCCCTCTCAACGTACGCACGCACCTCAGGCGATGCGTCTTCCAGGTTGAGTCCATCCAGGAGTTGACGTGCTTCATCGTATTGCCCCTGCTGCACCCGAAAGAGTGCAAAGTTCACCTGAATTACCGGATCACCCGGCAGCTGATCGTTTAGCACGTTGAACCATCGCTCCGCTTCGTCGTTATCCCCCATCTTTCGCAACACATCGACGTACAGCATGACCAGGCGGGCCCAGGTCTCACCATCCCCATAAATCAGCTCTTCGAGGCCCTCCCGCGCACCCTCGAGATCTCCCTGTTCAAACAGGTCAGTGAGATGCTCATGTTGTGCCAGGCTCTCCTGGGTGGCCTCGACGGAAAGATTGATCGGCACGTTGCGGATCAATACATCATGTGTTTCCCCATCCAGGACCATCCTGACGGGCGTCTCCGGGTCGACCAGACCCCGGTCCACCAGGGCCCGGGCAGCGGCCATCTTGAGATCGTCAGAAACACGCCTCGCGAGAAGCAGCCTTCTACCGAATTCCTCGCCCCACTGTTCACCGTAAAAGACGAACTCCTGTATGATAAGCTCGTCACTGAAAGACGGTTCCTCTGCAAAGATACGGCCCAGCACAACGAGGACATTAGGCGAGTGCTCTAGAAATAAGCGGGTCATACTGTCTGTGTCGCCGCTCTCCATCGCAAGATCAATCTTCTGCCAGAACTTCTCCGAATTAGAAGGCGGTTCATAATTCAGGATGGGCATCGGAAGATTATCGCTTTCGCAAAGATGTGCCACGAATCGGAAACCTTCCAGGAACATCCAGTCCCTGCCCCCCACCTGCCGCCAGACAACCTCCGCACTACCATAGCGACCGAGATTGAAGGCAGCAACACCTGCGTAGTAGCAGGCAGCGGGATCACGAATGCCTGTCTGCCAATCCTGGTAAAGCTTCCAGACCCTCAGGTGATTGCCGAGATCACCGAAGGCCTTGAAAATGGACGTAGCATGATCAAACCACTCTGCCTGCTCACGGCTGAAGACCCAACCAGTAGACGGCGGTCGCCCGGCATCGAACTGCTTCACTGCCCTTTCCGCGGCAGCAGTGGCCCTGTCCAGCTCACCAAGCCTGAATAGACACTGAGCGGCAAGGGCGTGGCCATAAGGGTTGGGGGGAGCATCATCGCCCGTCGTCAGTACTGGCTCCAGCACGACCAGGGCCTCCTCATACCTCTCGGTGTATCGATAGACCGTGGCAAGATTGTTGACAATGACGGGAATGGAACACAGCCCAAGAGCCCGCTTAAGAGTGTCTTCCGCCTCGTCGAATTCCGCTGCCCGCAATTGAGCACGACCCTCGTCCAAAAGACGTGCTGCCTCGACTACGTGTTCCTCCGGATACTCCGATCCACTCACTGTTTATCACCCTTGTCGATGTGGATTACGAGAAGATCAACGTTCACTGGGCGATCGTCGGCTTCTGTATCGTCCCAGATCAGTCTCAAATCGGATCCTCATTGATCTCTCCTGCAAAGCACACCAGGACCTCGCTTCCCCGGGGGGCAACCCGGCAGAACCCGAGTCGGACAGCAACAACCGCCCGCCCCAGGCAACCCTGAAATAGATCTATCAACAACTCCATCGAGGCCCGATGCACTTAGCCCCTCGCAGCAGGTTACCTCCTGGCCATGGCGGTTGTAAGCGACTATTTCGTCAGTATTCAGTGGAAGCACATCTGGATGATCGTGCAGTAAACGAACAATGCTCTGGTCCCGCAATTCCGAGCCCGTGTCGCCTCTGAGTGTGCAAGATACGTCCACGGCCACGGGCCCCGCTTCCGCAGGCAGTTCAAAGCCGCGGTAGTCCTCCCCTCTTTCAAGGTAGTCGTAAGATCCGTAGCCTTCATAGGATCTTTCTTTCATATTATACGCCCCCACATTGACGGATTGTCATGACTCACTTCTACACAGATGAATCAGGGCCTGCTGGTTGCGCATGTTACCAAGAAATCTACTGGCGAATCAAAGGACTTCCCGGAACGCAAGAAACTGAAGACACTTGATGAGCTTGTCTTCACCGAGAATAGGCGCACTGCAACTTGTGTGTTTACCAGGGACACCCCGAGCCACCGGCGACTGGAAACCTATTCTGTTTTGCAGTCTGTAGAGAGGTTCCTTCAGTCGGCCTCGGACAGCCTGTCGCTCAATAGCCATGACTTGCAAACTGATGGACGACGAAGTCACACCAGAGAACACCCCAACCGGACCCATGTTGACGCATCATACCCGGGTGATAACAGAACCCACCGGCCTTGCTCTGCCCCCTCGGAAAGAATGAAGACACTCATTCGACCTGACTCTCAGCTAGCGCTTGAGCCGGGGGTCCGTCGCATCCCGCAGACCGTCGCCCATGAAATTCAACGCCAACACCGTGATCGATATCAAGACCCCGGGGAAGATCGCCATCCAGGGCGCCTGGACCAGGTACGGCTGTGCAGATCTGAGCATGCTTCCCCAGCTAGAGGTCGGCTCCTGGACTCCAAGGCCGAGATAACTCAAGGCAGACTCGGTCAGGATAGCGTTGGCCACCCCCATGGTGGCTGCAACAACGACCGGGGCAAGGGCGTTCGGAAGCAGGTGTCGGAAGATGATGCGGATGTCTCGGACTCCCAGGGCCCGGGCCGCCTCGATAAACTCCTGTTCTCGGAGGCTGAGCAGCTGCCCACGCACCAGGCGTGCCACCCCCATCCATCCGAAGGCTCCGATCACTGCCATGATGTTGAAGATGCTTGGTGTCACGTAGGCGTTGACGGTCAGAATCAAGAAGAAGATAGGGATGCACATGAGCACATCGATGATGCGGCAAATAATATTATCAATCACGCCCCCATAGAAGCCGGCCAGGGCCCCCATGGTAACCCCGATTACAAGGGATATGCCCATGGAAACGAGGCCAACGGACAAAGACACCCGCCCGCCATATATTGCCCGGGAGAACCAATCCCGACCCAGGGTGTCGGTCCCGAAGGGATGATCCAGTGAGGGCCCCAACGGTTGTCCGCCAACGATCAGGTCCAACCGCAGTGCCCTGGGCGAATGCGGCGACACCCACGGGGCCAGGGTCGCCACGATGGCCAGAACGATGAGCACGATCAGTCCTCCCATGGCGAGGCGATGGCTTGTGAAACGCCTCCAGGTCATCTGCCCCCAGCTTTCCATGCGGAAGTCCTTGTCGTTAGAAACAACTGCCGTTCTGTCCGGGCCTGTCATGTCTGCCATCAGAAACCCCTCACCTGTACCGAATTCTCGGATCGACGACCGCATACATCACATCTGCCAGCAGGTTACCCCCCATGACCATCACCGACGAAAATAGGGTCACTCCCATCACAACCGGGTAATCCCGGCTAAAGACAGCGCCGACACCCAACCGTCCCATTCCCGGCCAGGCAAATACCGTCTCCACGATGAAAGAACCGCTGATCAGGGCCGGCAGAGACATCCCCAGGAGGGTGATGACCGGTATGGCGGCATTGCGAAGCGCATGGCGGTATATGACCACCCGCTCTGACAGCCCCTTGGCTCGCGCAGTCCGGATGTAGTCCTGCCGGATCACCTCGAGCATGGAGGACCTCTGGTACCGGGTCCATGTGGCCATGTGGGCCAGGGATAGGACCAGCGTTGGCATAATCAAATGTTGCAAGACGCTGAATGCCCTTTCCAGGATGGTCGGCCCGACGTGCACATCCATCATGCCCACCGACGGCAACCACCCCAGGCTGCCGGTGAAGACCAGGATCATCACCATGGCGAACCAGAAATTGGGCATGGACAGCCCAATGAAGGCCAGTACCGTCACCACATAATCCGACACCTTATACTGGTTCAAAGCCGAGTAAACGCCGATGATCACACCCAGGAGCAACGCCACTCCCAGCGATGCCGAGGCCAGAAGGACGGTGTTCATGATCCGGGAGCTGATCTCCCTCGTCACCGGCCTCCGGCTGACAAAGGAATAGCCGAGATCCCCCACCACCAGCCTACCCAGCCACAGGGCGTACCGGACGGGCAGAGGTCGATCCAACCCCAGACTCCTCTGGACCGCCTCACGCATCTCCTGGGTGTGCTCCCCCATGGACGGATCAATGTAGATCGCGGTCGGATCCCCTGGCGACAGGTTCATAATCAAAAAGGAGATGAAAGTCACTCCAATCAGAAGGGGTACCAGGGTCACCATTCTGCGCAAAAGGAACATCTGCAAGCCAGATCACCTCCATCTCCTTTGAGGGCGGAACGACAGGATGCCGTCCCGCCCGGTTGTCCACCTAGTCCTGGATGTACAGTCCTGCCGGATTCAGGAACCGGATGTGTGCCTGGCCGGTCAGGCCTGCCTCTTCAACTCGCAGTTTGGGCGAATACGCATACAGTGTTTCCGCATACCAGAGCCAACCCACGGGGGCATCATCAGTGATGATGCGCTGCAGATCCTCGTAGATGGCCTGGCGCTCGTCCTCCTCGACAGTAACCCGCCCGAGCTGGAACAGGTCCTCAACCTCATCGTTGAGGTAGGCGAGATAGTTGAACCCTACCAGGTACTGGGAGGGTCCGTACACCGCATGATAGCGGTCGGGATCCGGACCGAGGGTGTTGCCCATGATCATGGCCTCGTACTCGGGCGGATCGATCCCGGCGGTCAGAATGCCCACCTGGGCGCTCCACTCCATGGTGCGGGGGACCACGCTGATACCAGCCTCCTCGAAGTCAGACTGGATGATCAGGGCTGCCTGCTCACGTTGAGCATTGCCCTGGGTGATGATCAGCTCGAACTCCAGTTTCTGCCCGTCCTTGACCATGATTCCGTCGGAACCAGGCTCAAAACCGGCCTCCTCCAGCAGTTCCCTGGCACGGTCGGGATCAAACTCATAGCGTACGAGGACATCTTCGTTGTAGTACATGTCCGTCGGCACCATGAAGTTCTCTGCCGGCTGGGCGTAACCCAGGAAAGCGTGCTGAGCTATGGCCTCCCGATTGATGACGTGGTTGATGGCCTTGCGCACCCGCACATCAGTGAAAGGCCATACCAGGTTGTTCATGCTGAGGAACTGCACGTTGCCGCTGGTAGCGGTGAAGGTATGCAAATTCCCCTCCTGCTCCAGCCGCTGGAATACATCCGGGGGAACGTCCGAAAAATACACCTGGTCACTCTCGAGAGCGACCGTGGTGGCACTCATATCGGGAATGATGCGAAGCACAACTTCCTCCAGGTAGGGCTTGCCCCCCCAGTAATCGTCGTGGCGGACCAGCCTGATGTACTCGCCTGCGCGGTATTCGTCAAACTTGAAGGGGCCGGTGTGAATCGGCTCCTCTCCCCAGTCGGACGTGTCGAGATCGCTGGGGTTGACATCCTGCACAATGTGTTTCGGTGCTACAGGTAAACGTGCAACGCTGGTCAGCACCGGTGCGAAGAGCTCCGGCACGATCATCTTCACCGTATAATCATCCACCTTCTCCATCTCGATGGGTTCCCCGGCGATCAGGAAATTCGAACGAGCCGGCACGGCCGCTTCCGGGTTCATCAGCAGCTCGAAGCTGAAGATGACGTCGTCTGCGGTAAAATGCTCACCGTCATGCCAGGTCACGTCATCCCTCAGGTTGAAGGTATACTCGAGGCCATCCTCGCTCACGGACCAGTCCGTTGCGAGCTGTCCCTCGTATTCGCTGTCCGCGTTCAACATGACAAGGCGCTCGGCCGTGAAAGCACCCACCTGGCCAATGATCGTATCCCCGCCGAAGAAGGGATTCAGGGTAGTGATCTCACCCTGGATGCGCAAAACCGCAGTACCTCCGTACCGATCAGCCTCAGAATCACCCGGCTCGGGGTCGTCCTCGCCCGGGGGATCCGCCTGGTCCGGGTCGCCGCATCCAAATCCTGCAACTAGGATGAGGCCAATGACAACCGCCAGTGACAGAATGAGCCTGCGGCTTCGGGACAAAGCCTTAAACCATCCCATTAGTTGGTCTCCTTTCTGATACTAGGTGCGGTTCATATCGCCCCACCTGGTACATACTGTACAAGCACAATATTGAACATTGAAACAGAGTACCAGGACTTAATATATGATTCTACTTGATCGTAAAGCAAATGCCAAGCTACAGGTGACTCACCACGATTGGACAGTCACTGTCAGAGACCACGTCCTGGCCACGCTCAACGACTGCATGTTAAACAATCAGCAATAGTTCCCGGACGGTCTCTGTCCTGACTCGTCGATTCACAACAGCGCCAGCAACCTCTGCACATCATCATCACTGCAGTAAAAGTGCGGCGCCAGGCGCAGCCCCATCCCCCTTATGCAGGTATAGACTCGGTTCGCCAGGAGGTGGGCCAGCAGTTCCTCGTCCCTCTGCAGGTCCCCTGTGGTCACGGCAACGATAGGCGACATCTCATCTTCACGCGTATTGACGATGTAGCCCTTCTCGATCGCTCCCTCCCGCAACTTTCGGGCAATGCAACGGGTATGGGCGTTGATCTCGGCAATACCCAGTTCTTCGATCAGACCCAGGGAATGGAACAGGGCGGTGATCCCAGCATCATTGGTTGAACCAAGATTGAAGCGCTCTACGTCCTTTCGAAACTCAAGCTGGTAGCAAGGATCCTCCACTTCCCTGGTCATCGCCAGGTACCCAGCGAAGGCGGGCCTCATCTGCTCAATCCGCTCTCTGCGGACATACAACAGGGCGTTTCCAGGACCGGACAGCAACCACTTGTACGTCCCTGCGGTGAGCAAGTCAACCCCGAGCCCCTCGACATCGAGGGGGATGACACCAAGACCCTGGATCGCATCAACCACCAGGAAGATGTCGCGCTCTCTGCACAGCTCTCCCAGGGCCTGGAGGTCTCGAGTATGGCCATTCTGGTACTGGACCCAGCTGATGCACAACATCCGGGTTCGCTCCGACATGGCAGAGCTGAGCTCGTCAAGGCTGGGGCCGAACCCCTCCCAGGGGACAAAACGGACGTCAAACCCACGGACTTCAGCCTGGTTCAAAAACGGATACACCACGGACGGGAACTCCCGCTCGGGGATAAGCACCTCATCCCCGGGCCCAAGGGGGAAGGAGGTCGCAGCAATGCTCAGACCATGGGTGGTAGATGAGACAAAATTCACCTCTTCACGTAAGGCCCCGATGAAACGGGCCACGCGATCGCGAGGTTCCTCGCTCAGCTGGGGAGGTTCGTCCAGTCCCAG
>PXCI01000292.1 GCA_003566675.1 Clostridia bacterium | reverse complement strand
CCACCAGGTCCGCTCGCTTGCCCGGGGCGATCTCCCCGGCCTGCAGTCCCAGGATGCGGGCCGGCACCGTACTGAGGGCTGACACCGCGCGCCCCAGGGACCAACCCAGCCCCTGTCCGGCCGCTCGCAAAGCCCCCGCAGGCGTCAGGGTGCTTCCGGCCAGTGTACCGTCCGGGCACCGCGCCCTCCCCCCCTCCACCTCAACCGTCATCCGGCCCAGGGTATAGGTTCCGTCGCCCAGCCCCGCAGCCGCAATCGAATCGGTGACCAGGCAGATCTCTTCTGCCGCCTTGCAGCGCGACACCAGTTCGATCATCTTCCCGTCAAGGTGCTCCCCATCGGGGATCAACTCGCAGGTGACCCCGCTGCGCAGAAGTGCCGCCACCGCGGGCCCCGGGTCCCGGTGGTGAATGGGGGCCATGGCGTTGAAGAGATGGACCACGTGTCGCACACCGGCATCGAAGGCCCGCATCATGGCTGGAAGGGACGCATCGGTGTGGCCGGCAGCGACGAGGATCCCCGCTTCAGACAGCACCTTGATCACCGCTGACGCGCCCGGCAGCTCCGGCGCCAGGGTCACCATGCAGATCCGCCCCCCAGCAGCGGCGAGCCAGCGGCGAACCTCGGGGAGATTGGGGTCCCGGAGACTCCCAGGACAATGGGCTCCCCGTCTTCTCGGCGACAGAAAGGGACCCTCGAGGTGCACCCCCGGAATCCTGGCCCCCTCGGGGTCATCGGGGATGAGGCGGACCCGCTCAAGAAAATCCAGGGTCCGCTGCTCGTCTGAGCTCACCAGGGCGGGCACAACCGTCGTCGCCCCACAGGAGGCAGCATAGCGGGAAAGCGCCGACCAGACATCCCCGGACGCAGCCGCAGCATCGGTACCCTGTCCCCCGTGCATGTGCAGGTCAACCAACCCGGGGATCAATACATGCCCCGGGGAGAGCCGGTGGATGTTCTCACTCTGCCCTCCCTGGGACGGGGTGACTGCCGTCAATCTCTCACCCGATGCGGTGACCAACCCACGCCGCACCGTTCCCCCCGGCAGAAGGATCGGCCCCTCTACGGTGAAATCCCCCCGCATTCCCTTCTCAGTCCTCCCCTGCTACCAGAGAGAAGGACAGGGTCCCCTCGACCGCAGTCTCCTCCCCGACCGACGCCCGGACCCGTACGCGTATAAAGGGTCCGCGACGACGGTCCAGTTCGACCCGCAGATCAAGCCGGTCTCCGGGTTCCACCTGCCTGCGAAACTTCAATCCGTCCAACCCGGTCAGCACTCCCAGTCCTCCCTCGCCCCCGGAGAAACAGATGCCCCCCAGCTGGGCCAGGGCCTCAGCGGCAAGGACCCCGGGGAAAATGGGCATTCCCGGAAAGTGCCCGGCGAAGAACCACTCGTTGTTCGTCACGAGCTTGAAACCCTCTGCCGATTTTCCCGGCTCCAGATCCGTAACCCCATCCACAAATAGGAATGGGGGCCGGTGCGGTATGTGTTTCTTGATCTCTTCTGAACCCATGATTAGATCGCTCACAGCAACACCTCCGCAAGGTAGTTCTTCCCCGATGGGGTATTTTCCTACCTGGACCGGATGATTCGGTCAGCGATGGATCTACGCAAAGACCGCAGAAAATCCCCTGCGGGCCACCATAGGGATCCCCGGATCGGCTGCATGGGGCAGGATCCTCAGGGCCAGTGGAGAATACTATCGGAGCCAAGAAAACCTTTGCATGCGCAGTACGTCTGAACCGGATCAGCCCAATCTCGATCGCGTCGGGCATACCTTGCATGCCCGACGCCATGTCCACAGCAACCCTCAAGGGGAACCGGAGCCGCGATATGGGAAGGCCTTGATATGAATCCTCTACTTCAGATGATGGTGGTCTCGGGGTTTGTCATCTTTGCCCTCGTCTGCTTCATAACCGAATGGATCCGCTACGACGTCGTTGGCGTCATCGCCCTCTTTGGACTGGCCGCCCTCGGCCTGATCCCCAGGGAGCAGATCTTCTCAGGCTTCTCAAACCCGGCCGTGATCACCGTGGCCTCCCTGATCGTGATCAGCGAGGCCTTCCAGCGCAGCGGAGTCGTCTACCCCCTCTCGGTCTGGTTGAGTCATTGGGCCCAAAGCATTCCCCTCCTGGCCGCCCTGGGCGCCCTGACGGTTGCCCTGCTGTCGGCCTTCATGAACAACATCGCCGCCATCACCCTGGTGCTTCCCGTGGTGATCGGCGTATGCAGGCGTAAACGCTGGCCTCCCTCAAAAGTCCTCATACCCCTGGCCTTTGGCTCCCTGATCGGAGGACTCACGTCCCTGATCGGAACGCCACCAAATCTTTTGGCCTCGGGGATGCTCGAGGACTGGGGGCATCGACCCCTGGCCTTCTTCGAACTGACGCCCCTGGCCATCGTGCTGTTGGCTGCATCCGCTCTGTATTTCGGCCTAGTCGCTCATCGTCTGCTGCCCGGTGAAACGCCGGGGCGTGACCTACCTCAGCAGTTCAACATCACGGGTTTTCTCGTGGAGGCGATTGTTCCATACGGTGCCCCCGTGACCGACCAACAGATCAAGAACACGAATCTGAGGCGCGACTTTGATGCCACGATTCTGGGTATTGTGCGGGGGCAGAACCACATCACGAATCCCGGGGGCGATCACACCCTTCAACCCGGGGACATTCTGCAAATCGAGGTTCCCCGGGGCAATCTCGTGCGCCTACAGCAGGTAACTGGGCTGCAGCCGGGGAAACCCAGTGCCCTGCAGCACGTGATCCCAGCGGGCCTGGCCCAGCTCACCGACCTGGTGGTCACAGCGCGCTCCCCCCTGGTGGGCAGGACCCTCCGAGAAATGGCGGTCCGAAGTCGACACCGCTTCCAGGTGCTGGCCCTGGCACACCACGAACAGAACATTACGGAACGCATCGCCGACGTCCGTCTGAGAGGTGGCGACGTCCTGCTGGTCCTGTGTGAACCAGACATCATCGAAGGGGTAGCCGATGACCTTAACCTGGTCCTGCTCGAGCAGGAGCCCCTGCCTGGGGGTCGACAACAGGCTCGGCGAGCCTTGGTCGTGTTCGCTGCGATGATCGCGGTCGTCATTGCCGGGATTCTTCCCATTGAGGTGGCAGCCATGGGCGCTGCCGTGGCGATGGTACTCTCGGGCTGTCTGCCGGTGAGACAGGTCTACCGGGCCATACCTTGGTCCATCATCGTGCTCCTGGGCACCATGACCGGCGTTGCGAAGGCCGTGCAGTACAGCGGCCTGACATCCGCCGCCGCATCGAGCATACTGGATCTGATCGGAAACAGTCCGCTCCTGGTCATGACCGCCCTCTATGCCCTGTCCTGCATTCTCGCTTCGCTGGTGACACCCCCAGCCGCCATTTTGCTCATAGGTCCCCTGGTACTTGGACTGTCGACGAACATGGGGGTCGATCCGAGGCCCTTTCTACTGATGGCAACCGTGGGCGCAAGTTCCCCCTTCCTCACCCCCTTCGGCCACCAGTCCAACGTCCTGGTCTTCAGCGCTGGAGGCTACCGCTTCAAGGACTACCTCAGGGTCGGGTTGCCCCTGTGCCTGATCATTCTGGTTTGCTGTCTGCTGGTCGTTCCACTCCTGTGGTCCTTGTAACTTCCTCCTGGGGCCCCTGTGAGGGTTTGAGCGACACCTGGGACCCACACGCCATCGAAGGTTCGAGATGGGAGATGCCCAGTTTACTGTGGACGAAGGGCAAGGTATACTGAAGATCAGAGGGCAAAAGGGGGCGAATTCGGCAGTTATGACCAGAACCAGGCTTTCTCTTCTGACAATCTTTCTGCTGCTGGCCCTGACGTTCTATGCCGCGACCACACGGTCGGACTCTTCGGAAATTGATTCAATACCCCAGGAAACAGCTCCGGTGATGAGGGCCCCGCCTGCGAACAGGCACCTGGTCGGAATCGCCTATTCCTCCGAACAGGAACCCTTCATCCTGTCTTCCTTTGAGCACCTGCTTCCGGGGGATCCAGATCCTCTGGCAGACATCACGGGTCCCATGTCCCTTCTGACAGCAGAGCGCTGGATGATCCGTGCTGGCGGAGATTCGTGGCATTTCTTCCTGAAACAAGGGGACGATCATCCCGGGGAGTTCGAGATCGAGGAGGCGGGCACACTGGACAGCGACTACCAGGTGGCATGGCTCATCGCTGAGGACTACGATGTGACAGCCGAAACAGCCACCTTCCGTCCCTACCTTCCGCCCTACGATCCCATAAATGAGATCCGGGAACTCCTGTCCGGCTCCTTACTTCCACAGCCCACCGTGGAGGATCCGTCCCGGGCCCCATCGGCCCTCGGCGATTTCTGGGCGAATCGGACGCCTCTGCAGGATCCGGGGCTCATGGCACTGCAGGACAACCCGATGATCATCGCCCTGATCAAGCCGGATCCGGAAGAAGCGCCGCTGCACACAGGCATCTACACGGGCAGGGGTTCCCACGACGAGGGGATCCAGGCCATCAAGAATTTTCTCGATCACCACGACATACCCTGGAGTGAATTTGATGAGACAACGCCCGGGACCGGGAGCCTCGGCGACAATTTTGACCTGATCTGGTTTCCAAGCGGCTTCAGCGAGGAATACCGCTGGTACGTGCAGGGCCATGAGAAGATCCGCGATTTTGTCTCCGAAGGCGGTGGCTTCATCGGCGTTTGCGCCGGCGCCTTCTACGCGTCGGCAACAATGCTGTGGCAGGATGGGGATGGGAGCGGCTACCCCCTGAACCTGTTCGACGGGAAGGCGATCGGCCCGCTGGGGACCCCGGTTTACTGGGGCGAGCCAGCGTCTCTCCTCCTCACCGACGACCAGCCGGCCAACAGCAGCCTGGATCCCGTCCTTGACGTGTACTACCTGGATGGACCCTATTTCTCCGCCGGCCCGGACCAGGCCGTCGAGATCCTCGCGCAATACGAGGCCAATGACGAGGCAGCGGTGATCAGCTTCCAATACGGAGAGGGCACGGTTCTGCTCATGGGACCTCACCCGGAACTCGGATATGACGCGGAGGCAGGTGTGTTTGATGTAGATGGGGGAAGCGGAGCCCAGTGGCCCTGGCTTTACTCCATGTTCCGATCCCTCTTCGTCCCGTGATCCTGCTCTATGAAGTCCGCCAGGTAACTCACCACCAGGCCACCCGCCCCGGAGACATCTTCGGTGTGCAGGTAGTGATTGGCGGTACTGTCAAAGAGGATGTTTGCCGAGGCATCGAACTCCTCATCCTTTGCCCAGAGGATCACCGTCACCGAAAAGCGGGGCAGAAACGGCACCTTGGCTCCCACATCCCCAATGTCCAGGAGCTCACCACCCAGGTTCAGACAGGCTCTCCTCACGGTTTCCAGGTTGTCCTCGACGGCCAGTTTTGCCAGCCGTGAGATGGTGTATCGGGTAAAGGCCTGATGAAAGGCCCTGCCCCCTTCCAGTTCACGAAAGGCAACCATATCACCCGATGGCTCGATTCCGTCCGCCCTGCCCAGGTAGTTCAGTACGATCAGCTCCCACGCCCACGGCAGGCGAAGATCCGTATCCCTGAAAGCGACCCTCCCGCAGGGAAAGCTCACCCCGAGCTCCTCGCCCAGGCTGGTGAGGATGATGGCGGACGTCTCGCAATCATACCGGCCCCCAGAATGGCGGGCCATTTCCCGGGGATCCTTCTGGTTGAAAGCAGCCAGGCTCTGTTCAAAGGCCATCATGTACGGTCCAGGTTCCCCCTGCCGCTTCATGAAGGGTAGCACGCATCCACCCCCTGAATTCTCTGTGATGGTTACTTGCCCAGCGGCGCCGGATATTCCTGCCCCGTTCAGGATATTCCTCCATACGGGCGTCAATATCTCGTGGTTTCACTGCGCCCGCCCCGATCCTGTCGTCCTTCGGAAAGCGCCCCCACGCCCCCGTCCCGGGGCAGACATGGAAATTGCCGCCCTGGGACCTCAGGCAGATCGGGTCACATTCGCGGGTCAGATCGGGCAGAAGCGGGACAGGGACACCGTCTGTTCATCGCCTACCCAACAACGAGAGCCACCGCGACGGATCCGTCCCAGCGTACGAAAAAGAAGCTCACGTGGCAAACATCACCGCCCCGACCTCCTCCTCACCTACGCATCAGGGTGGCCAGATCCAACATCTGGTCGGCCGTCTGCAGCACACGCCCGTTGAGTTGGAAAGCCCGCTGTGCCAGGATGAGGTTCATCATCTCCGTCGCCAGGTCTACATTCGACGATTCGAGAGCTCCCTGGCGGATGGCCCCGGCCTCCCCAGCCGGCACCGCTGTTCCCGCCTCGATACCATACAATCCATCCCCCAGCGCCACCACATCCTCTGGTCTCGCGGGCATCATCAGCTGCAGATGCCCCAGGTTCTGGGTCTCTCCCTCTTCTCCGCCAGAAACTCCCACCGCCCCATCGGGGGCGATCGTCAGTTCCCCAACGGTGTCCAGAGGAACTTGAAGGCGCTCGCCGGCATCCAGCATCAGAAACCGCCCTGCCCTATCAACCACATGGCCCTCGGGATCAAGGTGGAAGGAGCTGCTCCGGCTGTATCCGAGAACCTGGTCCTCGGCGTCACCCAGGATCAAGTATCCGGCTCCCTCGACAGCAAGATCGGAAAAGCGCCCAGTGGCGATCAATGGGCCCTGTCCCTGGTCCAATTCGATCGCTGCCCCACGGACCCCGTGTCCCCTGCTCATCTCGACAAGGCCCGTCTCCGGTCCCTGGAGGGAAAGGGGTTGGTAAAGGGGCTGTGCACTTATCTCGGTCAATTCGACATGGGCGAGCTCGGAAAAACTCATCACGTGCCTTTGAAACCCCTCGGTGTTGATATTGGCTATGTTGTGAGCCGTGGTGTCAAGAAACAGGGCACTGGTTCTCATGCCCGTAGCGGAAGCCCACATGGATTCAAACATCTTTCAACTCACTCCCTTCACTACACGCCCTCGGGCAGCCTCAGGGTCTCGTCCAGGGTCCGGTCCTGCACCCCAAAGGCCGTATGATTGGCCTGGTAACCCCGCTGCGCCGCCATCAACCGCGTGATCTCCTCCACCATGTCTGCGTTGGACAGCTCCAGAAAGCCCTGCAGGAAGTTCGCCCCTACGAGACCTCCGTCGGTGTCCACCGGCTCGCTGACGCGAAAAAGCCCGGATTCAACTCGCTGAAGCAGGCCCGGATCGGGATTGACAGCAGCGATCTGTCCCACAGCCTGTTCACCAGCATAGACCATGCCGTCCTCCTCCACCGTGAAGGGCCCGTCTCCCACCTGCAACAAGCCCGTTATGGATGTGAGCCGGTGGCCCTCGGCGCTCGCCAGGTAACCATCGGCATCCACCTTGAAACGGCCGTTGCGAGTCAGAACCGTCCCCTGATCACCCTCGAGGACGAAGTAGCCGGCTCCGTCCAGGGCGAGATCAGCCTGTCCACCCGTAGCGTGAATGCGGCCCGCGGCATCCGAAATGTGAATGCCGGATACCCGCGTCCCGGCGTTGGTATATCCGACGGGGAAACCCCCGGTCGCCCCCCCAGCGTCCGTCCTCTGGAGGAACAGGGCACCAAAGGGCGACAGCGTCGGATACTCCGCCCTGTGACCCGGCGTGTTCATATTCGCGACGTTATTGGAAATGATCCTCTGGCTGGAAGCACCGGCCAACATACCCGAAGCCGAGGCATAGACACCCCGCAACATTCCCATCACCTCCTGTCTGGATCTCATCCGATGCAGGCAACGAGAACTCGAAAGCGGGGGCATGGCCCTGGGGGTAAGCAAAAAAGCGAATACCTTCGGCAACCAGACGTTCCCAATGAGGGAATCACGGCTTTGCGTCCCCACCTTGCGATGGGTTTGCCCTTATCGAGTATTCTCGATGATCTTACATCGGTTTTGCTTATACATTCGACACTCAGGGCGCAACTCCTGCATGGCTCTGGGCATATTTTCGACGAGTAGCCTCTCCCCCCCGGATGTGCCGCTCCGCCTTGTTGTGTTCGAGGACACCCCGCACCCTCCCAGCGAGGCGCGAATCAATCTGGGGCAGTCTCTCACTGACGTCTTTGTGTACCGTGCTCTTGCTGACCTCAAACACACCCGCAGTCTCCCGCACCGTTGAACCAGTCCTGGCAATGTACTGGCTAACTTCCAGAACTCGTCGCCAGATGTAGTCTCTCACCTGAGTCCCCCCCCTGCCCGGAATCCGCAATACATGTATATGCAGTGGGGGAACAAACATACCCTCCCGGCTACGAACCTTCCCGGGACCTCAATTCGCGTTTATTTCAGTGAGAGATCCGAATCCCCTCCTCTGTGACCACCAGTTCCAGGGGCTCCCCCGCCCGGTCACGAATCTCCCAATGCAGGTGAGGGGGTAGGCCCACCTCCTGCGGAGGAGGCTTGCCAATCACGCCGAGAACCTCGCCTTTCGTAACCGTATCTCCCGGTTGGACCACCGACTCGGCCATGCCCTTGTACACAAAGAACAGGTCTTCGGCGAACACGGTGACCGTCACCCCGGAGGCGGCATCATCTCTGACCTCCTGCACCCGTCCATCTGCAACGCAGCGCACGGGGCTCCCCAGCTCGGCCTCAATGTCGACTCCGGGATGAAAGACCCACTCGTTGAGCGTGGCGGACCGAATCCAACCGTAGCCTGTGATTACCTCTCCGTCAACGGGAAAGGCGATGGTCCCCTCAGGAAGCTCCACCTCCGGCGGATCAGGGAGAGGTGCCTCATCTTCCTGCTCCTCTTCGTCCGCCCCGGGAGACTCCGCCGCTGGCGCTGGGACGTCCTCCTCTGCGGGGCTCTCCGCCTCTTCGACCACCGGGGTTCCCGGGGAGGGCTCAATGATCGCCACGGGGATCTCGGCCCCGTCGTCATCATCCTCTTCTGCAAGGGCCTGTACAACCCGATGACCAATCAGGGTCAGGCCCAGGGGCACCCCGTCGGGCCCGCGCAGGCTGAACTCCGTACCCGCAAGGATCATCTGCTGTAGATAATGGGTGACCACATCCAGGCCTGCAGGAACGGCGCCGCCTTCAATGAAACTGCGGCCGCCCCCCTCGTGGGGAGAAATATCTCCGCCGGGAGCAGTGAGCGCCCACTCAAAGTTCATCTCGGGTGCCACCGGCTCCGGCTCCTGCATCGGAGCTTCGGATGCTCCAGGCGAAGGGGGACTGGCTGTGAGAGAGAAGAACACCAACGAGAACAACGCTGCTCCCCACAACAGGCCCTTTCCGCGCAACTTCCACACCTTGACCACATGATTGCCTGCCAAATACCTCCACTCCCTTCGCTTCCTAGTATTGCCGGTTTATTTCCTGGCAATACACACCCCAGATCACCGATCTATGATGGTGACCTCCTCGAGGGAACGAAGGGTCGCACCGGGGTAATAGTGGCTGATAATCTCGCGAAAGGAGTAGCCCTGCTCTGCCATTCCATCGGCACCGTACTGGGACATGCCCACACCGTGGCCGAAACCCCGGACCCAGAAGGTAACGCCGTCGGCGTCCTCCTCAATCTCCCACCAGGTTGAGGGGAGGTTCAACAGCTGCCTGATGTCCCGGCCCGTAAACTCCCGGCCTCCCACCGTCACCTGGGCGACCCGGCCCGTGTCGGTGAGAGATGTGACCTCCACCGCGGGGATCGCGGGATTCTCCAGGGAAGCCATCAGCAGGGCAGCGCTGACGCCGACCCGCTGGGCCAGCATATCCCAGCTGAACGAGTGGCGAGTCAGGCTGTAAGGAGAGTGCTCTTCATAAGGGGATGAGACGCTCAGAAGATAGGGAAAGGGATTGCCCCAGACGTCGGCGGCATCCTCCGTCTGGCCTCCCGAGGTCGAATGGTAGACAGCCTCGATGAGATCTCCTTCGTAGGTGACAACGAGTCCCCTCGTCGCCTCCACCGCTTCCTCGATCTTGCCCCGGTTCAACCAGTAGCCCAGAAACCCCCATCGATTCCTCATCTGGTCGCTGTCAATCCAGGCCTGGTCGAAATCGGGATTGTCCGAGATGTCTGCATCGGGCGCAGCTG
>PXCI01000217.1 GCA_003566675.1 Clostridia bacterium | reverse complement strand
CGCCGATGGGCCAGAGACGGAGCGTGTGATTCGAGGGGTAGTGGATCTCGATGGTCCGGTCTATGTCCGCCTGGGACGGGCCGAGGTGCCGGCGCTGTCCGGGGACGGCGATTTTGTGCTGGGCCGAGCCCAGGTCCTCAGGCCCGGTTGCGACGCAGCGATCGTGGCCTGTGGGGTCATGGTCTCCCGGGCCCTGGAGGCGGCAGAAAAGCTCGAGGCCCGTGGAATCGACGTACGGGTGATCAACCTTTCCACCATCAAGCCCCTGGATGTGCAGACTCTCACAGCAGCAGCGACGGAGTGTGGGGCGGTGGTTACCGCGGAGGAACACAGCGTCATTGGCGGCATGGGAAGTGCGGTTGCTGAACTGCTCAGCGAGGTCTATCCGGTTCCCGTCCGGCGGGTTGGGGTTGCTGATCGATTTGGGCAGTCCGGCGAGGCGGATGAGCTGCTGGAGACCTACGGCCTGACCGCCGGGGCCATTGAAGACGCTGTTCTGGCTGCTTTACGACAGAAAGCGTAGGTTACCGCCTTGCCAGCAGGGTCAGGGCCAGGTCGTTATTGCGTTCGGCCTGTCTTTTCAGACGTGTGGATGCGGCTGCGACGTGATCACGCCACCGGTCCAGGTGGGGAAGGATCTCGCAGGTGAGGATCTGCTCCAGGTCCGCCGGTTCCAGTTCCTCGACGTGCCCGGGGCAGGGAACGCCGATTTCTGAAAGGAAACCTTCGATCTTCGGATCGTAGCTGAGACCGATCGGCGGCACACCGACGACGGCCGATAGGATGAGGGCGTGAAGTCTCATTCCCACGGTCAGATGGCCCTGGGCCATCAGGGCCAGGGCCAGGGCCGGCCGCAGATCCTGTTGGATGACGGCGGTCGGGCAGTTGGCCAGCTGGGCAGCTTCCTGGCATACGGGTCCGTCCTTGTGGGCCTGCATGGCGCAGAAGACGGGGAAGTAATCCTTCTGATAGAGCAGTTCGGCAGTCCTTGCGGCCAGGTGTGCGATCCGACCCGTAGCAGAGCCCCAGGGCCGCAGCGAGAGGATCACGGGCCTGCTGTCAGCCGGCACACCCGCACGCTCCAGTACCCGTTTCGCTTCGAGTTCCGGGGCCGGATCCAGACCGAAGGCAGGATCCGCTGTCACCTCGATGGGTCGGGAAATCCCCAGGTTTCGGGCTGTCTGAAGGGAGGCCTGGTCCCGGAGGGTGACACACTGGGCCAGGGTCAGGCACCGACGGGCGAGAAATCTTCCGGTCCGACTCTTGAGAGGCCCGAGCCCGTTGGCATAGATCATGACCGGGACGCCCATCCACCGGGCCAGGTGGATCAGGGAAGCGTAGTAGATCAGGGAGCGGAGGCTGGTCTCGTCCTGCAGCAGGGTGCCGCCCCCGCTGATGAACAGGTCTGCACCTCGCAGTGCCTTGAGGACCTGGAGGGGAGAGAATCGTTTCACGGTCTTCACCCCGTGGGTGGAGGCCGTGCCCCCTGGATCGGCCGAGAGGACCGTCACTTCCAACAGGCTTTTCTTCTTGAGGCCGGTAAGTAGCCCCTGCAACAGCGCCTCATCCCCCGTGTTGCCGAAACCAAAATAACCCGAGACGACGGCTTTTTGCTCCGGACGGGCGGGTGCGCCCGCGCCGCGAAGGATCTGTTCGTAGATATCCAGGTGCCGGTCTCGCATGGCCTCGAGGGAGAAGTTACAGCGCGCGTGATCGTAGAGGTTGCTTCCCAGCTTCTGGCGAAGATCCGGGCACTGCAGCAGGGTCTCGATCCTGGCTGCCAACTCCTTGGGCTCTCCGACCGGAGCCAGTAGCCCGGTCCGTCCCTCGGACACCAGGTCAGGGACCCCTCCCACGGGGGTTGCCACGGTTGGTTTGGCCATTCGGGCTCCCTCGAGGAGTGCGTAGGGGAAGCTCTCACTCTCTGAGCTCAATACGTTGATGTCAAAAAGAGACAGCGCGGTGTCCACCTTGTCGATATGCCCGGTGAAGGAGATGCGGTCTTGTAGACCCAGGTCCCGGACCTGCCTTTCGAGATTTCGCTTCTCATCGCCATCTCCGACGATCACGAAATGGGTCTCGGGATGCCGGGGGGCCAGGTGGGCGGCGGCCTGGACAAACACGTCGTGGCGTTTGACCCTCGCAAGGCGTCCAATGGTGCCGATGACGGCAGCTCCTCCGGGGATCCCCCAGGCCTTCCGGTGCTGATCCTCATCCGTCACCCTGGGCGCGCTGAAGTCGAGGCCGTTGTAGACGGTAAAGATGCGCTCAGATGAGAAGTTCCTCGCGGTGAGCAAGGTTCGGAACTGATCGGTCACGGCGAGAAAGTAGTCGAAGGATCGGAGGCTGAGGCTGTTCAGTGCCGTGTAGACGATGTGCTTGTAAAGGTTGTCTTCGAAATCCCTGCGATAGTCGCTGTGTACCGTGGTCACAGTTGGGATGCGAATTCGGCGCTTGATGAGGGCTGCGAGGAAATTGGCCCTCGCTCCGTGGCAGTGGAGAAGATCTGCATCGAACTCCTCGAGCAGTGCCCGGAGCCGGGAAGCGACGCTGAGGTCCGTGCGTTTCTTTTGTTCGAGCAGTACAACGGGCAGGTTCAGGTCACGGGCGTCGTCGTAGAACTCCCCGGGTGTCAGGCAGACCAGGCGCACCGGGATTCTCTCTGCCAGTGCCCGGATCAGGAGCAGGACGTGGGTCCTGGCCCCTCCGGTATCGCCGCCGCTTATCAGGTGCACTGCTTTCATGTTCGCCTCCCGTGAAGTGGGACATGTCCTGTACAAGTATACACCAGTGTAGGGCGGTGCTCCGATGGGAAGGGTACCCTTTTCTGTGCCCCGCGTACCGGTACCGCGTTGGACCGGCGAAAATCTGACACCGTGCCAGATGCTCCGCGATGTGAACGGTCCTTTGAGAACCCTGTTCTCGGAGAATCCCCAGGGCCCGGAGGGTCATCGACGCGGGACAAGTCCCCCTGTCGCCCCAGAGGGGCATATGGGGGCGCGTTTTGACAGATGAGCGGTTTGGTCCGATCGTCAAACCCAGGCAATGCGACATAATCTGATTTGACAGCATATTATTGTTACAAAAATGTTACAAGTGCAGGTATCATGTAATTTTACGTCGAAGGTTCTTCCCGTGTTTGTGTGACTACTATCATGCGCTGCCTTTTTGACCGATACATAAATGGTGGGTTCCTTTCAATTCAAGTGGAATGCGCTTTGTGTTGCATGCAACCGACGATGGGAGATGGCCCGGATGATTGTCATGAGTCATGTTACGAAAGAATATGGCGGCGTCGCGGCCCTCGACGATGTCACCCTTCATATATCCAGAGGAGAGTTCGTTTTTCTCACCGGCCCCAGCGGAGCCGGAAAATCCACGATGATCAAATTGCTTCACATGGAAGAGAAGTCCACCGACGGGACGATGATGGTGGGAGGTATGAACCTCAACCGCCTTCCCCGACGATATGTTCCGCGACTGAGGCGTAATCTTGGCGTGGTCTTTCAGGATTACAAGCTCATCACCTCCATGACCGTATACCAGAATGTGGCCTTTGCCCTTGAGGTTGTGGGTGCACCCATCAGTTACATTAGGCGCCGGGTCCCAGCGGTGCTGGGCATGGTGGGGTTGGCGGGCATGGAGAAAAAGCGGCCCGAGCAGCTTTCGGGTGGAGAGCAGCAGCGCGTTTCCCTCGCCCGGGCAGTAGTGAACTCCCCGAAGATCATCTTGGCCGATGAACCGACCGGGAATCTCGATAGAACGACCTCCTGGGAGATCATGCGTCTGCTGACCCAGTTCAACCGGCGTGGTGCAACCGTTCTGGTTGCCACCCATGATTGGGCCGTGGTGGATGCTATGAAGAAACGGGTTTTGGAGTTGCGGGACGGTCGCCTGACTCGAGACGATGCCCAGGGGGGATATGAGCCGGATGCTGACACTTCTCAGGCGATCGGTCGTTGAGGGTTTCAAGGGACTTTTTGCCCATGGGTTGATGAGCCTTGCCTCCATGGGCACCGTTGCTGTTTCGCTCACCGTTTTGGCCTTTTTCTTGGTGCTGGCGGCCAATCTCACCTTTGTGGCCGACGTCTTGGAGGAACAGGTGGAGATCATCGCCTACTGTCATCCCAACTTCGATCGGCGGTGGGAGACGACATTGCTGGACAAGATCGAGGACATGCCCGGGGTGCGGGAGGTTGTGTTTGTCTCGAAGGAAACTGCTCTGGATCGTCTTCGGGAGCAGTTCGGTTCCCAAGCGGATCTTTTGGATGCGGTAGAGGAGGACAACCCCCTCAGGGATTCCGTGGAGGTTTCGGTGATTAGCTCTGCTGAGACCGGAGCTGTCGCCCGGTCCCTGAGCCAGCTGGACAGCATTGAGGATGTGGCCTACCAGAGGGAGGTCGTCGATAAGATCTATGCCCTCACCGAGGCCCTGCGCACGGCCGGGATGGCCCTGGTCTTTGTCCTGGGAGGGGTGACCTTCCTGCTGATCAGCAATACGGTGAGGCTTTCCATTTACGCCAGGCGCCGCGAGATGGAGGTCATGCGGCTGGTGGGAGCCACTCCGGGATTCATCTGGGGGCCCCTGGTGGTTGAGGGGATTCTACTGGGGCTGATCGGAGCTGCGGTGGCGGGCGGGCTGATCGCCTGGGGATACATCGATCTTGTGGATGCCGTTGAGAATTCAATCCCCTTTGTTCCCATGGTGGGGCCGCGGCCCTTCCTGGAGAATTTGATGCAGCTGCTCATTGTTTGTGGAGCCATTATTGGACTGATCAGCAGTTGGTTATCGGTGCGGCGCTATGCCCGCGCATGAGTGCAAGGAGCGATGCATGTGTCCGAAATGAGGCGTAGGTTTGAAAGTCAGTTGCGTGGAGTGGTTCTCCTATGTGTTGTGCTGCTGGTCCTATCTGCCGTTATAGCCCACACGCCGCGTCCGATCGCGGAAGCCATGTCGTCCAATATCCGCCAGGAGATCGACAGTCTGCGGAACAGGCTCTCGCGCGTTCAGGGCGACATCGAGCAATACAAGCAGAATCTCACCCAACTGCAGGGAGAGAAGGAGGGCGTGTCCCGGGAGCTGAACCAGGTTCAACTCGAACTTCGCCAGGTGGAGGCCGAACTTGAAGAGGCCAGGATTGCCCTCGATCTGGCGGAACTGGAGGTTCTGCAGGCAGAGGAGGACTTCGACCATGCCCAGGCGGAGCTCGATCGAAGGATTGATCTTCTGCACCGTAGGGTCCGGGCGATGTATGAGATGGGCACGGTGACCTACCTGGAGGTTCTTCTTACGGCTACGGATTTTTCAGACTTTGTCCGACGCTTCCAGATGCTGCAGGATATCACCAACCAGGATGTCAGCATTGTCGAGGCGGTCAGTTACCAGAAAGCCCTCGTGGAGGAGCGATGGGATACCTGGGAGATCCGTCGCGAGGAGGCAGCTGAGTGGCGCCGTGAGGTTGCGGCCCGGAACGATTCCCTCGCTGCCACGGTGGCCCACTACGAGAGCCGGTTGACCCAGCTGAACAACCAGCAGCAGGAATACCGGGCGGCCATGGACGAAATGGAACGCCGGTCTGAGCAGATCGCCCGGGACATCACGGAGAAACAGCGTGAGTTGGCCCTGGCCGAGGGAGTCCCCTATCTTCAGTGGCCCCTGGACCGGGGAACGTACTGGGTCTCGTCCCCCTATGGTAACCGGTATCACCCCATTTTGGGGCAGTGGCGGTTGCACACGGGAGTGGACCTGGCGGCATCCCCGGGAACCACGATTCGAGCGGCGGCAGATGGCATTGTCCTTGATGCAGGCTGGATGGGCGGGTACGGATTGACGGTCATCATTGCACACACCACCACGGTCTCCACCCTGTATGCCCACGGCTCTTCCGTACTGGTCAATGCAGGGCAGCGGGTGACGGCTGGCCAGGCGGTTGCCCGGGTGGGCACCACCGGTTGGTCCACGGGACCCCACCTGCATTTCGAGGTGCGTGTCACTGGTGATCCCAAGGATCCCCTCAAGTATCTTCCCGGACGGTGAGGAGATTCTTTTGATACATCTACAGCTACAGGGGGCATTGCACAACTTCCCCCAGGCTCCCCTTGGCATCTTCCCCACGCCCCTGCAGCCGCTCTTGCGCCTCGGGGAGAGCATTGGATGCCCGGAGCTTTACATCAAGCGCGATGACCTGACCGGTCTGGCCATGGGAGGCAACAAGACCCGCACCCTGGAGTTTCTCCTGGGGGAGGCCCTCAGCAGGGGTGCCGAGACGATCATCACATCGGGAGCACCCCAGTCGAACCTGTGCTGCCTTACCGCTGCGGCCTGTGCCCGGCTGGGCCTCAAGTGCATCCTGATCCACAACGCCGAGCAGCCGAACTCTATGACGGGAAATTTGTTTCTCAACCACCTGCTAGGTGCGGAGCTCCGCTTCGTCGGGGACGTCGACGAGCATCAGCGCGAGGCGATTGTCGCTGAAACCGCAGAGGTTTTGGGTGACCGGGCCTTTGCCGTTCGCAACGGAGGCTCTACGCCCCTCGGTGCCCTGGGTTA
The DNA here is from genome assembly GCA_003566675.1 of Clostridia bacterium. Taxonomy (GTDB): domain Bacteria; phylum Bacillota; class Sulfobacillia; order SLMV01; family SLMV01; genus PWUC01. Next base: position 3,557 of record PXCI01000217.1, on the reverse strand, counting down.
TGTCCAGGGAGCCGTCGAACTACAGGAGCAGGTGACCCGGAGGGGGATCGACCTGGAGCATGTGGTCATCGTGGGAGCCATGGCGGGTACGGCATCTGGCTTTGTTGCGGGCAATGCCCTTATGGGCTCACCCTTTCGCACCCACGTGATCAGTGTGGAGTATTCTGAGGAGGTTCTCAGGGGGCTACTGGAGGAGTATTCAGGGGCAGTGATGGATCTTCTGAAGATGGAGCCAGCCGGACCCCTGTTTGAGGGGGTTCAGATCTACGATGAGTTTCTCGGCGAGGGGTATGGGATGGCGAATCAACCGACCCTGGATGCCGCGCTCCGCGTCGCCCGCACCGAGGGCTTCTTCTGCGAGACCGTTTACGTTGCCAAGACGATATCCGGTTTGATTGGGCTTATCGAGCGGGGTGACATCCCATCGGGGGAGGCCGTGTGTACATGGCACACCGGTGGTCATCCGGCCCTTTTCACCCAGGCCGATCTGTTCCCGCAGTGAGCCGGCCGGATGCACCCCTTGTGATCCAGCCTGTGTAGCTTAGGGGATTCCCTGGATTTCGAGATCACCAGGGTTTGCCGTGTCTGTAACACGCCGGAGGCAGGGCCCTAGCTGCTGTTGGACCCTTTCTTCAGTCAGGAGGCTGTCGATGGAAAGGGAGATGTCCCTTTATCGTTCTCTTGCAGAATGGATGCCGCTGCTCACGCCTGCATCGAACTACAGGCTCGAGGCCAGCATCTACAGGCGTCTGTTTTTAGCCCACGATCCGCAGACCCGCACGGTCCTGGAACTCGGCTCCGGTGGCGGCAACAATGCCTATCACCTGAAGCGCCGTTTTGCCATGACCCTTGTCGACCACTCACCTGACATGTTGGCCCTGAGCCAGCAGCAGAACCCGGAATGCGAACACATCCTGGGTGATATGCGGACCGTCCGTCTCGACCGCCGGTTTGATGCCGTCTTCATCCACGATGCCATCGCCTATATGACAACGCACGAGGATCTTGAGAGGGCCCTCACCACCGCCTATGTCCACTGCAAACCTGGGGGGCAGCTGCTGGTGCAACCAGATTTTTTCCGGGAGACCTTTCGTCCCGGCACCCGGCACGGTGGAACCGACGGACCGGACCGTGCGATGCGGTATCTCATGTGGATCCGGGACACCGAGCCCGGAGGATGTACCTATACCACGGAGTTTGCCTTTCTGCTCTCCCATGTCGATGGGCACGTCACGGTGGAACGCGACACCCACACCATGGGCCTTTTCTCAGAGCAGCAGTGGCTGGACCTGCTGGCCAGGGTGGGGTTTGTCGGGGAGATCGTGGGGGAGACCCTTGGTGAGGAAGAGTACAGTCATCTGAACATCTTGCTGGCCCGGAAGTGTCACTGCTAACTAATCTGAGTCCAGGTTTTTCTGATTGTGTGAGCCCTGACACATGGAGAAACCCCGGGGTAGACCCCCGGGTTTTTGTGGTCAGTTCGAGATGTTGACGTCGGGGGATTCACTTATCACCCGTTCAACGTGGAGAGGGCATACTATGGTGAGAGTTGTTCGGTCAGACGTTGAGATGATAACGGACTGCCGGACATATTCTTTGACTTCCAGGTCAAATCGTTGCAACCACCAGAAAGAGGAGGCGAGGTGACGATATGAATGGGGAGCTACCAGGTGCCAGGCATGGCCTCACCACACCGGTTTCCTGTGCTCTCGTTGTGCTTATCTCAATAGGTCTGCCAATTGCATTTCTTGCCGGATGTGGTGGAGCACCCAATCATCCAGAAACCACGAGAGCCTTTTTGGAGGTTATGATCAAAGAGATAGGGCTTGCAGAAGAACAGGCAGGGCAATACCTTTTTGCAGATGATATGAGTGAGATTGCTGTCTGGTCAGCTCAGCGGGAAGCCTTCGAAATACTCTGGCCATCGCTGGCTCAAGAGCAGGGTCTGATTCCTGAACGGATGAGCACTGAGACTTATGAGGCTGTACGATCGTACTTGCAGAAGGTAGAGGACGTCAACGAGATTCAAATCGAGGAGATACGGTCGACGTCGAGCCCACCGAGGACCAAAGTGAGGATCCCGGGTCAGGAGTACTGGTTGAGAATCACGTTTACCCAAGGTCCAGCAGCTGTTACTCGTACAGGGCCTTATCGGTTTGTCAGCCGTATCCAAATATGGCACGATCGCAGATGGTAGACTTGCAGGGCAGGCAGCGGTTGAAGCACGCTACCTGCCCTCCGTGTGCTATTCAGATAATCACACGTCTCTCACCAGTGGCTCGAAATATGCTGAGAACGATGCATCATTTTCCCAAGCCAGCCGACCATGTTCTGTCTTAATCTTGGCTGTATTGGTAGGCATTGTACCAGCGTCGAATTCTATTACTACACTCCGATTTCCGGGACCAAGTTCGTCGGGGTCGAAAACCTCGAGCCAGTCGTGGTCGTGAACATGAGAGATGTAGTTATCATTATCATCGAGAAAGATGAACGTCCAATCAAATCGATATCTGCCTAAGATTTGAATATCTGCATACCAGAGATATGCCTCCATTGACCGGTCGCCTGTTCTATAACGACTTATGACATTTACTGACCAGGGAGCATCAGGATTTTGTGGTGGAGTGATACTTTCCTGGTTCCAACTTATTGTGGACATCGAATCCCCTTCCTTTCTTACATGGTTATAAGGCGATCTATAACGAACATTGCAACGGGGGGGGGTTAACAAGATTTAGATTTGTGTAGGTTGATCATCAAAGCCTCTTTGATTTATCAAAAGCATGTCCATTTAATCCGGGCTCAATGATTGAGAGAGTGTTCTTGGCAAGCCCGAAGTCCATAGGATGGCAATCTAAAAATGCATACCATCCTGTGTGCGGTCTGTCGTTGTCAAGGGTCGATCTGCAAGTTTGTGCCAGTGTGGGCTTCTTTACAGCCATTGATGACGTGGATTGCATTGTGGTGCTCCGGACCACCCAACTCAAGAGGAAACGGTCAGAGACTTTATCGAACTGCTCCAAAAAGAAGTTCGGCTCAATGATTGGAATCAGAGGGGCAAATATCTTCATTCAGACGAATTCAAAGAAGTCAAAAGTCATCCAATGCGTGACATGAAGCAACTGCTGATGGAAATAGCCTGGTTTCCGGTTTTGGAAGAAAAGGGGCTTCTTTCAAAGGAGGCTCAAACATCTGTCTATGATATGTATCAACAGCTGCATTATGCATTCAAAGAGGTTGAACTTGAAGATATGATAATTCGGGAACTCGAGGTGCCTTGGTATACGGCGCGATGGGAGTGACCATTCCGTCATGTGCCTTCTTTCTTGAACTTACCGTGGGAGACATGCGCCTTCCAGGTGAGTTCGGTGGCTGGACCGAAAAGCCCTCGGTTGGCAGGTGTTAGTGCCAACTTTATCTGAGCTCTATGAGGGGTATTTTGCTCAGAGTAAATGAGCTTGTGTTTGATTAAGGAGGCCATGTCTGAGAGAATCAGGGGTGGCTTTTGTGTTTGTGAAGTTAGGGGAAAATATGGAGGTGAGTGAGGGCCCCAGCCT
>PXCI01000181.1 GCA_003566675.1 Clostridia bacterium | reverse complement strand
TACCAATTTGAAGAAGAGGTGCTGAAGTCGATTGGCGCCGAAGTCATCAACGTCCGCGCGCAGACGCCCGCCGAGATCATTCCGGCCGTGCGCGACGCCTGCGGTATCTGCGTCAACCTGACGCCCATGCCGGCGGATGTAATCGGGAGTGAACGGGAAAATGCGGAGATCCTGCGGCAGCGCGAGGCCCTGCTGGATACCATCGGCAGCAACGGCGGCGGCCTGCGATCTACCGCAAAGGAAATGGCAGAGGAGAACCCGGCAAAGGTTGCGCAGCTCTTGCGGGCCTGGCTGGCCGACGAACTGGACTCGTAGCACAACACCCATCAGGGGAGGTGCAGATCTGACATGGCGACGAGGGTAGAAAAAGCAGACCTGAGCATAACGCAGTCCCTGGGCGGCATACGGAAGGTCGCAGTGATTCTCATTTCCCTGGGACGCGACACGGCAGCCAGGGTTCTGAAGCATTTCACCGAGGCTGAGACCGAGGCCATCACTTACGAGATCGCCAGCATCGAGAACGTTCCCGGCGGGGTTCAGGAGGCCGTCCTCGAGGAGTTCGCCAGTATCGCCACGGCCCAGAAGTACGTTTCCCAGGGCGGCATCGATTATGCCCGCCAGGTCCTGGAGGAGGCAGTGGGCAGGCAGCGGGCCCTGGACATGGTCAGTCGCCTGAGCTCGTCGCTGCAGACGCGGCCCTTCAAGGTCATGAGGAAGATGGATCCCGAGCAGATCCTGAATTTTCTGCAGGAGGAGCATCCCCAGACCATTGCCCTCATTCTTTCCTATCTTCAACCGGGGCAGGCCGGGGTGGTGCTGTCTTCATTGTCGGAGGATCAGCAGTCCGACGTGGCCCGGCGCCTGGCCATGATGGACCGGACCTCCCCGGTTATTCTGGAACGAGTGGAGGCCCTGCTGGAGCAGAAGTTCTCCTCCCTGATGGGGCAGGATCATTCCAAGACCGGCGGGATCGACTCCCTGGTCAGCGTGCTCAACCAGGTGGACCGGGGAACGGAGAAGTCCATCCTGGGCCGGCTGGAGGGTTCCGATGAGCAGCTGGTCGAGGACATCAGGAAGCGACTCTTCACCTTTGATGACATCGCCGGCATCGATGACCGATCGATTCAGCGGGTGCTCCGCGATGTGGATCTTCACAACGATCTGCCCCTGGCCCTCAAGGCCAGCAGCGATGAGGTCAAAGAGAAGATCCTCGCCAACATATCAGAGCGGGCGTCCGAGACCCTGCAGGAGGATATGGAGTACCTCGGACCGGTGCGGTTGAGCGCCGTAGAGGAGGCCCAGCAGAGGATCGTCAACGTCGTGCGACAGCTGGATGAGAAAGGGGAAATCGTGATTGTCCGTGGCTCAGAGGAAAGTCTGGTCGTATAGTTCCTCCATCATCAAGATGGAGCATATTCAGACAGGTGGCATTCGTCACCTGTCGGGCGAGTCGGATCCGGGGGCGGGTGGATTGCCCGGGGGGCCGAATACACGGGTTCTCGCCGGGGCTGACAGGGAGGCCGCGGACCTGGTCGGCGGCGCCAGGATTCGGGTCGGAGAGATGTTGCGCCAGGCCGAGTCCGAGGCGGAGGACATCCGGGAGAAGGCCAGGCAGATGGGACAGGCCGAGGGCAGGCGCCAGGGGTATGAGGAGAGCCTCAAGGGCGTCCGGGAGATGGTCGAGGAGATGGCCCGATGGAGGGAAGAGATCCGGGAGAGGGACCGCCGCAGGTGGGCTGAGATGGAGGAGGAGCTGACAGAGATGGTGCTGCAGATTACCGAGAAGATCCTCAGGCAGCAGCTGCAGGACCCAGAGACGGCCCTGTTCCTGGTCAGGGACTGCCTGGGCCGGTTCTCCGATCTGTCCGACATCACACTGATGGTCTCTGCCGGGGATATGGCCGGGATCCTGGAACAGCGAGAGGAATTGGAGCGGGAGATACCCCCGCGAACCGAGCTTCTGATTTTGACCGATGAGAGTTTGAAGGACGGCGAGTTCCGTCTTCGCGGAGATGAAGGGGTCTTCGAGGGCACTGTGACGGACCTGGTCAGCTCGCTGCGTCGGAGTTTTTCTGAGGAACGGGGAGAAAACCGTGGCGGTATGTGAGAAGTTGAAGGATCTAAAAGGCATTGCGTCGGCGTGGCAGCCCTGGGAGCGATACGGCTACATTCAGAGGGTGGTCGGACTGACCCTGGAGGCCCGCGGCCCTGCCGTTCGAGTGGGCCAACTCTGCCGCCTTCTGTCCGATGATCCGTCCGGGGTCGATGTGCCGGCCGAGGTGGTGGGCTTCAACGACAAGGCCATCCTGCTTTTGCCCCTGTCCGAGGTGCACGGGCTCAGGGCGGGAACCCGGCTGCAGGTGACGCCGGGGACCTTCGAGATCAACCTGGGCCCTGATCTGAAGGGGCGGGTTCTCGACGGCCTGGGCCGTCCCATCGACGACGGGCCGGTGCCCCAGGCCGAGGCAAGACAGACCATATACAGCGCTTCTCCGTCGCCGCTGAGCCGCCAAAGAGTGAGTGAACCCCTCGGGGTCGGGATCCGTGCCATCGACGGCCTTCTCACCTGCGGGCAGGGACAGAGAATCGGGATCTTTTCCGGCAGCGGGGTGGGCAAGAGCACCCTGCTGGGGATGATCGCCCGGGGCAGCAGTGCGGATGTGAACGTGATCGGGTTGATCGGAGAGCGGGGACGCGAGGTCCGGGATTTCCTGGAGGACGATCTTGGGCCCGAGGGACTGGCTAAGTCCGTCGTGGTCGTCGCCACCTCGGATCAGCCGCCGTTGCTTCGCATCAAGGCGGCCTTCGTGGCCACGACCATTGCCGAGTATTTTCGCGACCTGGGGAACGAGGTCCTTCTGATCATGGATTCCCTCACTCGATTCGCCACGGCGCAGCGGGAGGTTGGACTGGCAACGGGGGAACCCCCTGCAACCCGGGGATTTCCTCCCTCGGTGTTCTCTCTTTTGCCGAGGTTGTTGGAGCGGTCGGGCAATTCGGACCGCGGGACCATGACGGCCTTTTACTCCGTGTTGGTGGAGGGGGATGACATGGACGAGCCGGTGGCAGACACGGTCCGGGGGATCCTCGACGGGCATATCGTGCTGTCGCGGGCCCTGGCCGACGAGGGGCATTATCCCGCCATCGATGTCCTGCGGAGCGTCAGCCGGTTGATGAGCGATGTGGCCGATGAGCCCCATCGCACCGCAGCGTCGGAGTTCAAACGATTGCTGGCGGCCCACGAGGATGCCCGGGACCTGATCAACATCGGCGCCTACCAGATGGGTTCGGATCGGCTCGTCGATCGGTCCATCGAGCGGCGAGAAGCGATGAGGGCTTTTCTGCAGCAGGACCTCACCAAGGCGAGTTCCTTTGCCCAGACCCGGTCGGATCTCGTCAGGCTGAGCGGCTCCGAAGGCGAGGCGATGTGAGATGGGCTCTGCAGACTTCCGGCTTGAGCGGATCCGCCGTCTGAGGAGAAGGCTGTGCGACATGGAGGAGATGGCCACTCGCCGTGCCAACATGCAGCGAAACGAAAGCGAGGCGGCCCTGGATGCGGCACGGGGTGATCTGGAGAGAAACTCTGAGGCCATCCTGGAATCGGGTCAGCGGGGGTGCCAGGCCCAGACCCTTCACAACCGTTGGTGGCACCAGGTCCGGCTGGAGACGGTTCGGACGGGTCGGGAGGAGGACCTGAGGGAGAAGAAGCGTCTGGCCGAGCAGTCACGGATCCGACTGCAGCAGGCAAGGCAGAGACGGGAGATCCTGGACAAGCTCCGGGAGCAGGCCGAGAAGAAGGCCGAGATCCATCGAAGGCGTCACGAGCAGAAGGTCATTGACGACGTTGCATCGAGCAGGCATGTCATGGAAGGAGGTGAGAACAACAATGAATGGTAGCACAATTGCCGAGATGATCCACGGAGGTTGCGAGCTTTCCCTGCGAGGGGCAAGACACGGCGGCGATACCAGGGGAAACGGAGAGGGATGGGAACAGGTGCGCAGCCGAATCCTCGGCTGGGCCGAGGAGTTTGAGGTTCCCGAGGGGGAGGTCCCCGGGGGCGCCCTGGTGCAGATGCTCGCAGAGGAGGGTGTTCCTCTTCCTCAGGGAGAGGTCGAAGGGGTGGCGCAGAACCTGCTTTTCGGTGAGGGTACCCGAGAGTTCCTGTTGGACGTCTCCCAGGTCGAGGAGCAGGTGAAGAAGCCGGAGGACTCCCTTGCCGGGCTCTTCCCCTCGCTGACAGGAGATGCGATCGAGGAAACGGGGGGCGATCTGATGCCCCCGGATGCCGAGGAGGCGGACTCCGAGTTCACGTTGGCCCCTGGGGCCAGCGTTGGTGATCGGGAGAGCGCAGAAGAACCACAGAGCGTGAAGGTCCCTGGGGAGCTGGCCGATCTTCAAGAAGCCGACAAGGCAGAGAAACTCGCCGAGCTTCAAGAAGCCGACAGGGCTCCGGGCAAGCTTGCCGACCCACCAGACGTGGAGAACGCCCCAGGGGCGTCCCGTGAAATCCAGGGGAACCGGCGCCCGACCTGGTCTGGACCGGGGGCTAACGAGCAGCGCCCCGAGCCGACCAACGGGAAACAGGAGCCGCAACCCAACAGAGAGCAAAAAGAGGGAGTCGGGAGCGCGGCCCCAGCTGAGAGAGGCCTGGAGAGGGCCCGGGCTGTCGTCGGACGGGCCGGGCAAGGCGAGGGTATCGATCGTGCCCGGGCTGCCCTGGAGAAGGTGAATCATCGGGTAGAGGGTCGAGGCGCCCCTTCACCCACAGAGGGGCAGAATACCGAGACCATCCCGATGGAGCCGCTGTCGCGTCCGGCAGCTCCCCCAGGTTCCCTTGAAGCGGAGAAGAGTCCACCGTTGAAGGGAGGCAGGGTTTTCCCCCTGGATGTGGGACAGTCGCCCGGGGGGGCTCCGCTGCGTCGCGGGGATGAGACGTTCCTCCGCCTTCGGGTGAAGGACCTTGACTCGGGACCCCTGATGATCCGGCTCAGGACCGGACCGGGGGAGCTGGTGGGACGCATGCAGAGCCAGGACGCATCCCTTATGAGGGATCTTTCTGGGGACATCGATTCCCTGCGACGGAACTTGCAGGACCTCGGTTATGGAAGCGTTGACCTGCAGATGGGCCGCCATGGAGGCGAAAACCGAGGGGGTCCACAGGAGCGCTCCCGATGGCAGATGCCCCCGGAGTCGACCCCTTCAGAGGGAGGCGCAGCACCCGGGGAGATTGCGGCCCCGGTTGGAAACGGAACCGTGAACGTACTGGTGTGACGAGAGGAGGTGCCCGCATGAGGATTGACGGAGCAAGCACACACACTGCGCCGACAGAGGGGCCAGCGGGAGGGGGCGAACTGAACCAGCTGGGGCAGGATGCCTTTTTGAAACTCCTGGTCGCCCAGCTCCGGTACCAGGATCCCCTCAGCCCCATGGATGACAGGGACTTCATAGCCCAGATGGCGCAGTTTTCCACGCTGCAGCAGACGCAGGCCCTGGTGCGGAGCCAGATGACCATGCTCGGTGCCAGCATGCTGGGAAAAGAGTTCCTGATCGAGACCCGTACCGGTGAGTGGGCCGTGGGGACCATCGAGTCAGTCCGCTGGTCGGGAGAGAACCTGATGGTGATGACCGATACGGGACAGTCGCTGTCGCTGCAGGAGATGTCGGGGCTTCACTGGATCGAACCGGAGGAGGAATGACCCATGGCTGGTGGCGCAGATGGTGTCAACAGGATGATAACAACCCGTGTGGGCCCCGGGATTCGCACCGTCCCGAGATCTCCCGGGGGGGATCATCCCTCCTTTCGCGAGGTCCTCGACGAAGCGCTCAAGGTCAGCGGTCACGCTGAGGCGCGGATGAAACGAGAGGGAATACGGCTGGATCCGGGTCAGAACCGACGGCTGAACGGGGCCGTCGATCGACTGGCCGCGAGGGGAGGCGAGACATCGCTGGTGGTGTTGGATGACATGGCCATGGTGGTCAACGTGCAGAAACGGACCGTAGTGACGGTTGTTTCCGGGGATCGTCGGCAGGACGGGGTTTTCACAGACATTGATTCCGCCGCAATTGCCGAATGAGACGGGACCTCTTGGAGGACGTCGGGGCCGCTGAACGCCAGAGGCGGCCCACAGAGATCCCCGGCCCATCAGGGAAGGAGAGAGATTAACATGATGCGATCATTATTCGCCGGCGTGTCCGGCTTGAAGAGTCACCAGGTGAAGATGGATGTTCTGGGTAACAACATAGCCAATGTGAACACCACGGGATTCAAGGCCTCCAGGGTCAGTTTTGCCGAGATGTTCAGCCAGACCCTGCGCGGAGCCTCCGCACCCTCGGATGAGAGGGGCGGAACCAGTGCCCAGCAGATCGGCCTGGGGACCATGATTTCCTCGATTGACATCATACAGGGACAGGGAAACCTGCAAAGTACGGGCGGCGAGACCGATATGGCTATTGAGGGGCAGGGCTTTTTCATCCTGCAGAACGGCGATCAGATCCTGTACACGCGGGCCGGGGCCTTCCAGCCCGATGCCGATGGGTTCCTGGTGGATCCGTCGGGAGCCCGGGTGCTTGGCTGGTCCGCCGACGCGGGAGTGCTCCCCCGGGCTGATGCCACCAACCTGGAGAACATCCGCATCCCCCTGGGAGAGACCATCGGCGCCAGGGCGAGTACGGTAGTGGTGTATCGGAACAACGTCAACTCCTCGTCGGAGGTGGGCTACGAGTGGACGACCCCGGTGGAGGTATTTGACTCGATGGGACATCGGCACACGATACAGATGAACTTCACCAAGACCGATGATAACGAGTGGAGCTGGGAGGTGACGGCAGACTCCGAGGGCATAGACGGGGTCGCAGGCGGTACGGGCGTCATCACGTTTGACGCCGATGGGATTGCCGAGGAGGCCGGCGCCCTGGGGGCGGTGACCCTGCAGTTCAGCGAGGCCAGTGACATCGAACTGGACCTGGATTTTTCCGAGGTCACCCAGTTCTACGGATCCACGACGGCTTCTGCAGTGAAGCGGGACGGTCATCCGATGGGCACCCTGGAGAGCTTCACCGTCGACTCGTCGGGTGAGATCACCGGCGTCTATTCCAACGGGCGGACCCAGACCCTTGCCCAGGTGGGCCTGGCGGCCTTTTCCAATCCTGGGGGCCTGATTCGTGAGGGCGGCAACATCTACCGGGAGTCCAACAACTCCGGCCTCAGGCAGGTGGGCCCTCCCGGCACCGCCTCGCGGGGCACCGTCGCTCCGGGTTCCCTTGAGATGTCGAACGTGGATTTGTCTGAGCAATTCGCCGAGATGATCATCACCCAGAGGGGTTTCCAGGCCAACTCGAGGATCATCACGACCTCGGACGAGATGCTGCAGGAACTGGTCAATCTGAAGCGGTAGGTCATCGACCCGGGTAGGAGGGTGAACAGATGATTATGGTAACGCGGCTGAATGGGACGGTCGTTCATCTGAATGCAGAGCTGATCGAGTCCATCGAATCGACTCCGGACACGCTCATCACCCTCTACACGGGGAAGAAGATCATGGTGTCAGAATCCACCGACGAGATCACGTTCAGGGTAATGCGCTACAGGCGTCAGGTCAACCAGCGGGTCATCGGATAGGAGTGTAGACGTGGAGATCACTGCGATCCTGGGGTTGCTGTCTGGGCTTCTGCTTCTATTTTGGGCCATTGCCTCTCGGGGGGCTGTCGGAACCTACTGGGATCCCTCGGCCCTGATGATCGTCCTGGGTGGGACCATTGCGGCCGTTGCCGTATCCCACGGAGCGTCCCAGGTGAAACGCATCCCGGGCCTGGTCCTCCTGGTCTTCAAGGGCAAGGGTGCCGCCCGGGTAGAGACCCGTGATCGCCTGGTGCACCTGGCTGGAAGGGCCCGACGGGAGGGATTGCTGGCCATGGAGGATGATCTCAAGGAGATTGAAGACCCCTTTCTACATGAGGCGGTCCAACTCCTGGTCGACGCCACCCCTCCCGAGGACCTGCGGGATGTCTTGCAGAACCAGAGCTACTCCGATGGACTCAAGGGGGAAAGTGGCGCAGGGCTCTTTGACACCGCGGCAGCAAGCTCCCCGGCCTTCGGCATGATCGGCACCCTGATCGGGTTGATCCACATGTTGATGAACCTGTCGGATCCCGATGGGATTGGCCTCGGCATGGCGGTGGCCCTGATCACCACCTTCTACGGCTCGCTTTTTGCCAATCTCTTTTTCGGGCCCATGGCACGGAAGTTGAAAGAGATCAACGAGGAGGAGCAGCAGGTGAAGGAGATGATGATCACGGGTATAACGGCGATCCAGGAGGGCAAGAATCCTCGCATGATTGCCAGCCTGCTCAGCGCCTTTGTGGAGGGCAGTTCAGTCGATGATGAAGAGAAGGAGCGCGCCGAGAGGGAGCGCAAGGCAGGGGCGGCGGAGAGGAGCGCTGTGGCATCCGATGACTAGAGGCCGGAGGGTGCAGGCAAAACAGAGCGAAGGATCGGCAGATCTTTGGCTGGTCACCTACTCCGATATGGTGACACTGCTGCTGGCTTTTTTCGTGCTGCTTCTGTCCTTCTCAACGGTGGACATCGAACGGTTTGAGCGCACGATTCTCTCGCTGCAGCAGGCCCTGGGTATTCTCACGGGAGGCCGCACCATGGTCTCCGAACCCGACGTTGACATGGGGAGCATCTCGGATCGGCATCACCGCCAGCACCTCCAGTCCCTTCAGGCCTATCAGCTGTTGTCGGTCCGAATGCAGATCCAGGAGTCCCTGGAGGAGGCCGGTCTCCACGAGGAGGTCGACCTCAGTCTCACCGAGAGGGGTCTTGTCCTCAGATTCGCTGACCAGGTGCTGTTTGCCCGGGGCCACGCAGAGATTCTTCCCAGTGCAGCCAGGATTCTGGAGTCGCTCCTCCCGGTGCTCGAGGAGATCCCGAACCTGCTTCGGATTGAGGGGCACACGTGTGATCTTCCCATCAACACGGCCCGGTTTCCTAGTAACTGGGAGTTGTCAGGGGCCAGGGCTACCAACGTGCTTCAGTACGTGCTGGCCAACAGCGGGATCCACCCGGAGCGCCTGTCGGCGTCCGGTTATGGCGAGTACCGCCCGGTGGCGAGCAATGACGATGCCGAGGGAAGGGCCCGGAACCGTAGGGTCGACGTGGTTATTCTGCGGCTCGGAGCCGCGGAGTACGAGCCGCCGAGCAGATCTCCGGAGGTGAAGCCATGAAACGCCGCGTACTGCTTCTGTCCGTCGTGCTCATCGTCTTGCTAGGTGGTGTTTACGGCATCTATTGGTGGATGAGGGCGCCGGAGGAGGCCGGAAAGGAACCGCCGCCCAATCGACCCATCTACAATGTGGAGTCGATCACGACGGACCTGGCCGTCGGTCCGGGTGGACGGCGCAACTGGGTCCAGGTGGATGTGCAGCTGGAGTGCCGGGATGCCGATGCGCTGAGCGCCGTTGAGGAGAACTGGGTCGTGATCCGAAACGAGTTGTTGACCATCTTCCGATCGCTGGAAGCGGAAAGTCTCAAGGGCGAGGAGGGAATGGACAGGCTGCGAAGTTCGATTATCCGTCGAACGAACGAGATTCTCGATGATGCTGAACTGACAGATGTGTTTTTGCTGACCATCATCGTTCACTGAGGTTGAGGGGGCAGAGGGAAAGATCATGGCGCAAGTGAAGCAGTTTGGGATCAAAAACAGCATTGGTCAACACCGTGTACGCCGCTACGATTTTCACCGGCCGGACAAGTTCTCCCGGGAGAACCTGGGGGCACTGCGGATTCTTCACGATAACATGGCGCGACTCATGGCTACCGGGCTGTCCGCCCAGGTCCGCATGGCGGTCAAATGTTCCCTCATCGCGCTGGACCAGGTGACCTACGAGGAGTTCATTGAACAGATGAGCGATCCGGTGGTGCTGGGAATCGCGAGTTTCAGTTCCCTTGAGGGGACCGTGGGCATTGAGGTTTGCCCGAGCATCTCCTATCCGCTCGTGGAGCGTCTGCTGGGCAGTCCCCAGGAAACGGAGGTCGTGCAGCGGCCGTTGACGGACATTGAGGCGGCGGTGATCCAGACCGTCTTCGAGAGGATCCTTGCCGGGATTGAGGAGGCCTGGCGCGGCGTCCGCAAGCTGGAGGCGACACTCACTTCCATTGAGACGAGCCCCTTTTTCACCC
>PXCI01000163.1 GCA_003566675.1 Clostridia bacterium | reverse complement strand
CTCTCCCCAAAGATACCGAACCAGGAGAACCGCCTCATCCATTGAGGGAAACCGCCAGTACGAGTTGACACTAAAGCTGGCAAAACCGTGTTCATTAAACCACTGGCCCCACTGCAGACAGGCAAATTCCGAGTCGGACCACAGCTGGGACAGCTCATCGCCGCCCCGGTTCTGCACCACGCAGAGGGTGCCCCCGGGTCTGAGGACCCGCTCACATTCGCAGAGCCCATTCTCTGCACCCGATCCAAAGAAATAGGCCCAGAAGGCATAGACAGCATCGAGGGATTCACTGGCAAGGGGAAGATCCGTCACATCTGCATGCAGAACACACAAAGAAGATTCCGTTCCAGAAGCACGCTCGCGGGTTCTTGCGACCATCCGCTCATCAGCATCCACTGCCACGACAACCTCTGCATTGCGCCCCATGACCAGGGCATGGTCACCTCTTCCACAACCGATGTCGATAACCAGTCGATCATCCCATGGACACAGGGATCGAACCCTGGCGAGGATCCGCCCCTCTGGGTCAACAGTCTCACACATGATGTCGTATAGATCTGACCTGTGGGCGCCCCAAAACTTGATCAATCCCACCTACACCACCGACCCTCATCTCAACTGCCCGACAGCCTGAGGGCCAGTCGGGAATATCGCTCGTCGACGGAGTTGTTGCTGATCGCGATGTTCAGGGCTCGCTGCTGCCCCACCAGAACAAGGAGATTCTCCGCCCGGGTGACCGCAGTATAAAGGAGGTTGCGCTGCAGCATCACGTACTGACTGGTTGAAAGAACGGCCACGACCACCGGAAACTCACTTCCCTGGGCCTTGTGCACCGTGGTGGCGTAGGCCAGGCCAATCTCATTCAACTCGCTCTGCCCATACAGGACAAGCTCGCCATCAAAATCGATCCTCAGCGTTGGTTCATCCACCAGGTCGTCGTCGGATGAGATCACGTCCCGGACGATCCCCAGGTTGCCATTGAAGATGCCCGCCTGTCCCTTCTCATAGTTGTTGCGCAGACACATCACCTTGTCGCCCTCACGGTAGGTAATGCCGCCCCGACTGATCTCTCCTTTTGCAGGCGAATGGGGGTTGATCATTTTCTGAATCTCATTGTTGATATTCGTCACACCCGATGCGCCCCGATGCATGGGACTGAGCACCTGTACACTCTCAATGCCGTAGCGGCCATTCCGAGTCAGGCGCGCTACCAGCTGCACGACATGTTCGCAGATCTCCTCGGGCGTGTCCCGGGATACAAAGTAGCTCTCCCCACCGCGGACAAACACCGGCTCATTGCCGCTGTTGATTCGATGAGCATTGATGACGATATCCGATACCTCATCCTGCCTGTAGATTTTCTCGAGACGGACCACGGGTAAAAGCTCTGACCGGACGAGGTCGCGCAGAAAGTTCCCGGGTCCAACCGATGGGAGCTGGTCCGCATCTCCCACGAGGATCAGACGCATTGTGGGCCCGACTGCATCCACGAGGTGCTGGGCCAGCTCAATGTCCACCATGGAGCTCTCATCCACGATGAGAACGTCACCTTCTAGGGGATCCTCGGCGTCGTGCCGAAACACGGGCCGTCCCTCCGCGAAGGAGTATCCCATAAGTCGGTGTAAAGTGTGAGCCTGGTGCCCGGTGACCTCTCCGAGTTTCCGCGCAGCCCGACCTGTGGGTGCGGCCAACAACACCCGAAGCCCCCCTCCCAGGGATTCTGCCACTTCCATGATGCCCCTCACGATCGTGGTCTTACCGGTACCTGGTCCACCGGTTATGATCATGACGCCGGAACGAAAGGCCTGTCGCACCGCTTCTTCCTGCTCGGGGGCATATTCCATCCCGAGCCTGCTCTGCACCTGGCTCAAGATCTTGTCCATGATCTGTGGATCAGGAACAGCGAGGGCCTGTTGGCCGTGGATCTGTCGAAGGCGTCGGGCTACCTGGCTCTCGCACCGATGATACTTCAGCAAATACGCAGCCTCATCCTCCACCCGAATGATCCCATCGCTCTCGGCATCACTCACAGCCCGTTCAATCTGCTCAAGGGATGGATGTCGTCCTTCTTCAGCACTTCCCGTCGCGATATCCTCCAACAGGCGGTATATGTTATCGCACAGCTCATCCCTGGGAAGGAAGGTGTGTCCACCTCGCTCGGCAGCCTGTTGAAGCATGAAGCTGATCGCCGCACGAAGCCTCTGTGCAGAACTTGGGTCGACACCGCTGGCCCGGGCAATTTCATCAGCCCGGCGGAAACCGATGCCGAAAACATCCCGGGTCAGCCGGTACGGGTTATTGGTGATAACACCGATCGTCTCGTCACCGTATTCGCGGTACAGGCGGACCGCCATATTGGCGCTCAGGCCAAGGCCGGTCAGATAGGTCACAACCTCCTGAAGGTTCTTGTGCTCATTGAACGAGCGTACCAGCTGCTCCTTTTTGACTTCGGCGATGCCGGGCACTTCCAGGAGACGCTGAGGCTCCGCGGATATCACATCAAAGGTCTTGTCCCCGAAGCGGTCCACGATCCTCTTGGCCATCTTTGGACCAATACCAGCAATGAGGCCACTGGAAAGGTAAGCAATCATTCCCCGTATAGTACGAGGCGGTCGGCTATGATGGCTAAAGGCCCGGAACTGCTGTCCGTACTGGGGATGCGTATCCCACTTGCCCTGAAAATCGTACTCCAGCCCCTCCTCGATCTCCTCAAACTCCCCGATCACCGTCGCAGGACCGGTATCCGTCTCGACCCCGAGGACCTTCCATGCGGAATCAGCGGATTTGAACCGTATGCGCAGCACCCTGGCCGAAAGGGATCGTTCCTTTTCCGATCTGCTCATCGTCTGCCCCCACAGCTACTGGCGGGGTCCCTCCCTCTCTGACTTCTAACTTGCCTGTCAATATCAATTCTTCCTGTTCGCCTGCAGTTCCTGCCAGCCGGCAACACTTAGCAGGAGCTTGAACCCCTCACACCGAATGCTGTTAAGATGGATCCTACTGTCCCGGACCATCTCTGAACAGGCTTGAACACAATAGGGAGGTGAACCGGCGGCCCTTTCTGCATCACACGCCGATTCTCATGACAAAAAGGCAGCTTCGCCAATGGGCAACCGCAATTATCCTCTTGCTTGTCATCAGCGGCATATCATACGGCAGCAACCGCCTGGCAACTCAAATCTGGGATCAGCTCATCAGTTATGATACCCCTTATGCCGTCGAACTGAACGCCCTCCCGGGAGACCGCACCGCATCTTCCCGGGTAGTGCTGGTCATCATCGACTCTCTCAGAGAAGATGCCACATCGCACATGGAGTCCTGGGAGTCCCTCGGAAACCAGGGCAGCAGCTGGGGGATCAAAGTACCTGTTCCATCACAGAGTCTCCCTGCCTGGGCCACACTTATGACTGGAACGGACCCCCACATACATGGTACCGCTACAGGCTTCCACGCCAACGCCCTAGCCGTGGATGACCTTTTCTCTTCCGCGAGAAGGGCGGGCTACACGACAGTCTTCGCAGGACACCGGGACTGGGAGATCCTATTCGGCGAGGAAATCGACAGGGCCCGGTTCCAGTTCGTAACAGGCACAGAGGACCCGGGGCCAGATCAAGACTGGGACTCCCTCGAGTACATCGTGACAGAACTGGCCTCATCTACCGAGGGCTTTTTCGTGTTGAACCTGACCACTCTGAACCAAGCGGCTCTGACCTCCGGGGCTGTCTTCCGACAGGATCGAACGACTCCATACATGGCTCGGGTCAAGCAGTACGATGAAATGCTTGCAAACCTTCTGAAAGTCCTGGACCTATCCTCCGATTCAATCCTTGTTGTCAGCTCCCATGGAACCGCAACGAAGGGTGCCTTCGGTGGGTGGGAACCCGAAGTGACGGAAGTCTCTGCAGTCGCTGCTGGACGGGGAATAGAACCCGAAACCAATGCTAATGCCCACAGCAGAGATGTCGCACCAACACTGGCCGTGTTGCTGGAATGCCCCTTTCCCATGCACAGCACCGGGCTGCCGGTGACCGATGCCCTGAAGTTGACTGACGATCAGAAAACCCAGGTGATTGCCAGTGCCCTGGAAAGCCAGCTCCCGTTCCATGAGCACCTGCTGACCCTTTTGGGCTCCGACATAGACCTGCCTCGCCCCGATGCATCACTTGGACGGTCAACGCTGGAGCAAACGGCTGCCACCTATCAGAATGCGAAGTTCCTCGCCATCACATCGCGACTGGATGACGAACGCAGGGATCGCCTCCCAATCCTCATCGTTGTAGTCCTGATAGGTGTTCTGTGGTCCACCATCCTCTGGCGCAGCGAACACCGGCGGACCGTGCTTCTCGGGCTGCCACTGATGCTGCTGACCGGCTTCGGAATCCTCTACTTCATGGGTGCCCGATTCTCCCTGACCGACATCAGAACTGCCTACAACTTCCCCATATGGTACAAGGGGTTGCGGGCCCAGGGTTTCCTGGTCACCATCGCCCTGGGGATGATGGCAGGCCTGGTCATCGCCCGCCACGGCAACTACACCCGGCCACAGCTGCTCGCAGGAACCCTTCACACCCTGGCAACAAGCATGATAGCATTGTTGCTGTTCGCAGGAAGCTATCTGTATCTCTATGGGTACCAAATTAACTGGGCGTTGCCATCACAGACCCTTTGGATCGTGAACTATGCTGCGGTCGTATTCCTTGTGACCATGGGTCAGGCGGCAATTCTGGCCCTTGGCATGAGCTGGCTGGGAGCAAACCTTACCGTGCACTGGTGGCTAGACTGAGGGGAAGACAACGCACCCGTCGAATGGAGTGGCTCAATGCTGGAGTCTGCTGGCATCCTTGTAGCGTTTGCAGTCATAATGGTGATGATCAAGAAGAAAGTCTCTCTGGCCCTGGCCATGGCGTCTGCATCTCTGATCGTCCTGGTGGCATCAGGGAAGAGCCTCCCCTTCATGTTGAACCTCTTTGGATCAGCCATCATTGACCAAAACACCGTTGATCTGGCCCTCATTGTGGCCATAATCACTGCCCTGGCAGCCCTCATGAATCGGTACAGTTTCTTCGACAAGATGGTCGCAGCCCTGGGCACCATGCTCCGAAATGATCGTCTGACACTGATGATTGTGCCGGGCCTGATCGGATCCATGCCAATGGTTGGAGGCGCAATTGTGTCGGCGCCTATCGTGGATACTCTCGGCGAGCGAATGAACCTGTCCGGCAGAAAGCGCTCGGCCGCAAACCTGATCTTCCGTCACAGCTGGTATTTTGTGTTCCCCTTTATGCCCACGTTCATCCTGACTGCCCGCCTCGCCGAAGTCAGCATTGCGGAGCTTCTGTGGATCCAGTGGCCCATGGCGGTAGCGATGCTCGGGGCCGGCTACTACTTCGTCCTTGTAAGAGGAAAGCCTCCGACTGCCGCAACCACGGAACCTTCCTTCGAAGACGAGGGATACTCAACCCCAATGGGTGCCGTACGGAGTTTCCTGTTGCATTCGTCTCCGATTCTTCTGAGCCTGGTCCTTCACCTGGGTTTCGGGGTCCATCTCGCCCTGGCCCTAATGCTGGGTATGGCACTCGTGGTAACGATACTCAAGTACATCAAGCAACAAGCGGGCTTCAAAGTGGGTTCGGTCCCAAGGCAGATCCTCCGCGACATCGACTACCCCATAGCCGGAGCAATGATCGGGATCATGATCTTCCGGGCCAGTGTTAACGAGACAACGGCCATCAGTGACCTGATGACGACGATGGTCGAGGCAGGACTCCCCCTCTTCATCATCACCGCAGGCCTGGCCAGCATCATAGGTTTCATCTCAGCTTCACACACCAGCACGGTGGCAGTAGTCATCCCTGTGGTGGCACCCATCGCCATGGCCATGGGGAAAAGCGCCCTAGTCTACGTGATGCTGGCGTATTGCTTTGCCTTTATATTCTACCTCATCTCGCCCTTGCATTTGTGCCAGATCCTGACGAATCGGTACTTCAAGGTCTCCTTCGGTGAAGTTGCAAGGCTCTGTCTCCCTGTGATCATTGCGGTAGCAGCTACGGCTCTGGGCGTTGGACTGCTTCACGGGGGAATGTAAAGATCACCAGAGGGTGACCCATTCTCTCAGTTCATCAACGGTCGCTGCACCGATCCCAGAAACTTCGGCCAACTCATCAATCGAACTGAAACTGCCGTGACGCTGGCGGTACTCAACGATCCTCTCAGCCAGGGCGGGGCCAATGCCAGGCAATTCCTGCAGCCGCTCGGCCGAGCTGGTGTTTATGTTGATCCTCTCATCATCGGGCTCACTGCCAGACCCTTCCTCCATAATCACCACCTTCTGCCCATCCCGGAGCTCTTCGGTCAAATTGAACCCCGTAGTGATCCCACCGTCGGCGACCCCTCCCGCATGCTGCAGCAACATGAAAAGGCGGGTCCCAGGCGGAAGCCTGTAGACTCCGGGCTTCTGGACCTGTCCCTCGATCTGGACCCAGATGCCTTCGGGGTCAATGGTGAAGATCCCTGCGTCGTCGTAGCAAATGTCCATTTCTTTCGGGGGTACCTCCTGCACATCGTCAGCACTACCATCTGCAGGTGTCAGACTCACCCGATGCGGCGGAGGGCCAGTGAGCGCAAAATACACAGAAGGATGGTTGACCACGACCCGCCAGCTGACTGCCAGCGTCATGACCACCATCAGAAGAATAAGCAATCTCAACTCTACAGAAGACAGGTTCAGCCACGTCATACCCATATATTGGCCATACCGCAGTCCGATTCCTGCCAGTTATTTCTTTTTCTTTGCCTTCTTTGAGTCTTTCCGTTCGGGCATATTCCGTCGCAGTGCCATGCGGATCACCAGGTAGGGAACCTGGATAAGCGCAAGATAAACGGCGATCGCCATTGCGGGGCCGCCATCCCAGATCGTGTACATCAGCCACATGGCGCCGGCCACCACAGCCAGGATAAAGGAGTAGTGTCCCGCTACAAGGCACTCCTGGTGCATCCGGGCCTCTTCCTTATCTGTCAGTTCGTCCTTCTTGTCCGGGCCTACTGTTCCCACGATAAGGATCATGATGCCTACCAGGCTGGCGACGAAGGTCTGGTCCATGGCACCGCGGATCAAACCCAGGCTCGTGGCACCCACGAATATAATCGCTCCCAACCAGAGAAAGATCACATCAACATTAAACAACACGGATAGTGCTCCCTTCTACAGCAATGCATATTCTTTTTATATCTTTCTACCTCACTACCAGAAAAGCCTCTAGGCGATGCAGATCCACCCTCGCAATCCGTACGCTGCGTCCCGCCTTTGAAGATGATACACATAGACGTTAAGATGGGGCACTATTGATGCGATGCTCCTGATGGTCGTCACTATGATCTACAGGCTCGTAGGCAATGGACGTGATGAGGTGGTCCCGAAAGGAGCGCAATCGTGCAATGTGGCAGTGTGGATAAAGATCTCACTCTCCTACTGCCTTGCCCCAGGAACCTAAGCGTTATAGACTGTTTGTATGCGCTTTAGATACTATCCGTGCCCAATACTAGAACAGACCCACATTTAGATGGAGATGATAAAATGAGACAAAAGACATGGCTAAAATGGACGGTGGCAATCGGAATTGCTATTGCCATGATCGGTGCAAGCATTCTCTGGTATGTACAGCCGGGCACTGGCGGAGGCGCCAACGTCGTCGCACGGGTAAACGGCGAGGAAATCACCAAGGATACTCTCCATGAACACCTCGAAGAAGTGTACGGAAGCGAGGCCCTGGAGACGCTGATAATGTACCAACTCATCCTCAGCGCTGCGGAGAAGGCGGGGCTAACCCCCAACGAAGAGGACATAGAGGCCGAGATCAACCTTCTGAAAACTCAGTTTGGAGATGTGGGCTTTGAACAGTTTCTGGCCCAATACGGGCTTAACGAACAGGGCCTCCGACACAACCTGTTGATCAGCACGGCCCTTGATGAGATGCGGTTCGCTGAGATTGAGTTCACGGATGCTGACCTCGAGGCGTACTTCGAGGAAAACCCCGAGGAGTTCGCGACGCCAGAGAAAATCCGCGCCTCGCATATCCTGGTGGCTAGCGAAGAGAAGCTGCAGGAGATGCTCGATCTACTGACAGACGGGGAGGATTTTGGAGCTCTGGCAAGCCAGCACTCCCTGGACACGGCTTCTGCGGAAGCAGAAGGGGATCTGGGCCTGTTCTCAAGGGGAACCATGTATCCTGAATTCGAGGATGCAGCCTTCAGCCTGGAGATTGGTGAAGTCAGCGGGCCGGTGGAAACCCAGGCCGGTTTTCACATCATCAAATTGACCGATCGTCAACCAGCCAAGGACGCGGTTTTCAGCGAAGTCCGGGACCAGGTTGAACATGCCTACCAGATGGTCCACGCCCCGCCAAGGGACGAGATTGTCCATCGGCTGCAGCAGGACGCAGATGTTCAGATATTCTGGCCCCAGCAGTAGCATATGTAAATCCAATGGATACGGAAGGGCCGGGGAGTACTCCCCGGCCCTATTTGCAAGCTTACTTAACTTTCGGTTTCCGTCAGGGTCGGGCTATCGCCCATCCCTGGGCCTGGCCTGCTGCTTTCGCTGCTGCGGCTGGTGCATCGTCTGTGTCGTCTGCTGCCGCTGCTGCTGTTGCTGTTGTTGTTGTTGTTGCTGGGCAGCCTGCTGGGCCATCTGCCCCATCTTGTACGTGGGTTCCTGCTGCTCCACGTAGTTGGTGCGGGCATTCACCTGCTGTACGATCTGGTCCAGCTGCTGCGATGCGCTGGTGAACATCTGCTTCGCCTGCGGGTCATCGGTGTCAAGAGCAAAACCCTGCAGGTTTCCGGCGCAGGACTTTAGCTGGCTGATCGTCTGGTGAAGCTTTGTACCGACAGTCAAGTAGCTCACCTCCTCCACCAACTATCGTGATCACAGATGGCTTTGGGTATGCTGGAAAATGAGGTCTCTGGGATGAAGGATCTCCACCATGAATGCAGAATATCAAGTGCAGAGGTTAAGTCTGGAGAGGAGCAAAGGACGTGCAGATCGCCAAAGATGTCCATATGATAAGCGATTCTCAGGAAACCGTTAACGCCGCATTCGTGACCACCAACCGGGGTGCGGTGATAATTGATACCATGAGACAACCCAGCGATGGTGAATTGCTGTTCGCCCACGTCAGGGCGCGCACAGCCAAACCCATTCGCATGGTGATAAACACACATTTTCATGCCGATCATGTGTTTGGGAATGCGGCGTTTCCAACGGCGCCCATCATCGCCACGGACACCACTCGCAAACTGATGGAGCAGCAATTGGAGGGTGCATGGAAGGATATTACTGCCAATAGGCTTGAACTGCGCCTGCCAGAAATTACGTTCACTGGTCGCATGGCGCTTCATTTTGATCAAAAGACCCTCTTCCTCCGTCAGCTGGATGGACATGCCCCTGGCACCCTGGTGGTGCATATTCCGCAAAGATCCACAATATTCACCAGTGACCTTGTTTTCGCAGGTCGCTTTCCCTTCATGGCTGATGCCAACATCGAGGAGTGGATCGAGGCACTGCGATATCTGGAAACCCTGGATTCCGAGCACGTTATACCGGGACACGGCAAACCGGGCGGCCCTGATGTGTTGTCCACGCAACGCGAGTGGCTTGAGGACTTCCTCGGACATTCCAGGGATCTCCTAAGCCGTGGCCTAGATGTGCCACAAGCGCTGCAGATCACAGCCGACAAGTACGAGGCTCCACCTTCTCGCCGCGACATGTTGCGTGATGTACTAACAAAGATCAAGAAGACATTGGTCTGAGACGGCTCCAGGGAGCCCGATTGGCAGCCTCGGGCCTCCTGGATATACACTGTGGCGTCTAATCGTGTTTTGAGCCGAGGAATGCCCCTGAACGCGACAGAGCGTTTCATGTTCACAGCATAACGGAGACATCGACGGCTACCCCATCGGCGACTCCTCCAAAACCTTCACCCATAGACCGATAGGATCCCGAGGGCACGCTCGCGAACCATCTCCCGCAATTCGCAGGGTTCCAATACCTGAGCCTCATCTACATACCCCATGACCCAATCGGCAACCTCTCCCAACCCCCCCGTCTTGAAGGAGACGATCACACGTCCCTGTGTATCGTCTTCAATCTGCTGACTGGGATGCCAGGTCAGCTCTCTGACTAGCCGGCCCGCCGTTCCGCTGAACCTGATT
>PXCI01000180.1 GCA_003566675.1 Clostridia bacterium | reverse complement strand
TAGCCAGGTGGGGCAGGCCCACGTGCAGAGTCCACATCCTGTGCAAAGGGGTTCATCTACCACGATATCTTTACCGGGCAGGCATCGATACCGACCGCCTCCAGCTTGGCGATGCGAATGCGGGACAGTTCGGAACTAAACAGGTCCGTACTGGCGAAGGAGCAGGCCATCTCGCAGGCCCGACAGCCTATGCAGACCGCAGAAGTTACGGTGATCCGTCTCAATGTGTTCACCTTCAGGAGCGGGTTTGCCTGCTTGATCCCAGGCAACGTAACCGGGCCAACTTCCTCTCTTCGTCTTTGTGGCCCGTCCTGTTTCCTGCGGGACACTTTCGCAGGAAACAGACAACATATGGCGAAAGGCGAGGCAGTAACTTTGAAGATGTCGTTACACGGGACCGATTGCTCTGATCCTCCCGGGGCTGGAGGCCTTGCATTCCCGGCAGATGACAGAGGGAGGGTGGGTGGTTCTGCAGGAAGAGACGGTTTACACCCTCCCAATCCTCGAAGGTGAACTCAGCATGATCACCGGAGAGAATGTGAGAGTGGGCCCGACGGCAACGACAAGTTGAACCTGTCCCGTCAGAGGGGTATGGGGTTGTTAGGACTGATGAGGAGGTTTGCCAAGATGACTGCTTGGGTAAAACGGAAGGCCCTGCTGCATTACGGACTCTTATTTGCCGTGAGCTTGTTTACATGGTGGATCGCCGGTATGGTTTATACCCTCGGCCATACGCTCTTCATCGGCCTGCTTCCGCGGTCCGTCTATCATACTCTGAGTTATTCCATAGCCGGGCCGTTTCTATTAATCTCCGAGTACTTACTCAGCGGTCATATTCACTTTCTATACCACGTACTGCTGGTCATGGCCCTCGGCTTTGGCATCGGTATTGTGTTCGGCCTGCTGAAGGCGACGTAGAATCAGCATATGGGGTATTCGCCCTGTCGTTAGAACTCCTTCCAACGTTTCAGGCTGGGGTACAGCTCCTTCATCATGTTCCTGGTCTCCTCCTCGGTCATATCAGGATTCGCTGCGACAACGTGTGGAACACAGAGTTCAATCATCTCGTCCTGGGACATGTCCTCGGTAAATGAGCCTTCTGCATAGCAAAGGTTGCAGTAATCCTCACTCTTGGTTCCGTCAGCATCTGTCCCGTACATCTCGTCGGTCTCCCCCATAGGCATTCCACAGCTCTGACAGAAGCTTCGGCAGAACTCCTTCTTCTCCATAACGATGCCTCCTCATGCGAGATATGGGTACTTCAGCTACATCGGGTCAGGCGGTTGATCCGTTGTCGTTTTCTCGTGCCGTCGTGGCCGCTTTACCTCTGTCCCGTGCAGCTGTTTTACCGATCGTCCAATACAATAGGCGGCTTTCTTCTCAGCCAAACTCCATGCTGGACCCATCGATCCGATCCCGGTTCTTCCATCTGGACGCCCATGTCAGTTAGCAAGCCCCAGGTACGGTGCACGCATTCTCCGTTGTCATTGAACTCCCGGATGTGTACCCTGGCAGGGACATCAACCTCTCTGTCAACGGGTCTTCCCTGTGCATTTGTGTATATGATGCCGGCCGTTGCTTCCTTGACGATGGCCCCAGCTGACAGGTCCTCGAAGGAAGGGGTTGAGATCGTCTCAGCATCGCCGAGATGGATGAACTCAGAGGGGGCAAAGAATGTCTTAGTTTGGGTCCTCCTGATTTCTTTGAACAGAACCGAGATCTCCCTTCTCAGGGCCGATATCTGGGCCAGCGCTGCCAGACCAACAATAAGCGCCACGAGTACCAGGTAGATAACCATCTCCTGCATATCGCTCATCTCTCCCTTCCGAGTGTCTCGACAGTTGACTGCATGGTTCGAGGTTTGTCAGGATTATCCTGCCGTCGAATCATCTGCCGAGCGCCGCGATCATCCTGGATCATCAGATCTGACGCATGGGGTGCACAGGGGTGTATCACTGGTCCAGATCGGGTGCCCTGCGCTGGTAATACACTCCAGGATTCAATCAATGGTTCCCCAGTTCACATCGTCGCACGATTCCCCTGCTGTTCACGGATGATCGAGCAGACCCTCTCCAGGGGGTTGAGGCCCGTCCCCAGAGTACTATATAGTGATTACTGGGTGAAGGACTGGATGTGCTTCACCCAAGGACAACTGAACATTCTCCGAGTCCCTGTTGCTAAGGTCCGATCCGGGTTTTTGCCCGCCGGGCTAGGGAACATGGACCGGTAAGGGTTCTTTGGGGAAACCTGGGGGCCTCCCGCGCTCGGAAAGGAGAATATTTTGTGACCGTGGACGTCATCTCCTTTTGGAGATGACGTTTTTGTATTTCGGGTGTGCGGATGCTCTGGCTTGGTGAGGGAGGGAGATACCCAGATGAGTAATACGCTGGTCGTGACATTGATCGTGGCGACGGTTGCCTTTCTGCTGCCTGCTTGCGGTTCTCAAGGGGAGGGAGCGATCCTGGATCCATATACGGGTGAAGAGGATTCGATATTTATGACCTGTGAGCGGTCAGGGCCGACGGAGCTGACCGTTGCGGAGTTGATGGATATGGATTCCGTAGCAGACAGTATCGCGATGGACACCGAAGACGGGCCCGAGGAGTATGGGATTCGCGGGGTCACGTTCTCCGAAGTCCTGGATCATTCCGGCGGGACCCTGGAGGACCTGGACGGGATTCGCCTTGTGGCCGGCGACGGTTACTCGGTCCATGTACCCAGGGAAATTGTCGTTGGCGAAACCATCATCCTCGCCTACGAGATGGACGGCGAGGCTCTGCATGAAGACAGTCGGCCCATCCGGGTCTTCATCCCCGGACAGCAGAGCATGTACTGGGTGAGGAACCTGGTCGAAATCGAGCTGGTTTACCCCGAAAAACAGGTTGCCGAAATCGAGGAGATCGTGTTCCTGGATACCCGGATCACGGAGCTAGAGGCCGTCGAGTACGAGAGCGGTGAGCTGGCCGTGAGAACGAAGGACCTGCTGGCCGGGATCTCTTGTGCGGGCATACACATGGTCGCGGTCGACGGATTTGCCAAGACCGAGGAATATGACATCTTCATTGACGCCTTCATCCAGGTCACCGGGCCCGACGCCCCTGCCTTCCGATCCCCCGATCTTCCCCGGGGAATGCACGTTCGGGACCTGGCCTGGTTCTCAGCGGCGAGGACGGCCTTCTTCTCCGTGACGCGGGGGCTGGAGGTTCTTGACGGGGTGTCCGTCGAAGGGGCAGAGGGTGTTTCCCTGGGCGCTTTGGTGGAGGAGCTGGGCCTGGTGGATGCGGAGACCTACGTCCTCGAGGCCATCGATGGTTACACCGTTGAGGTAACCCGGGAGGACCTTGCCGTGGGAATCGTCCATATTCGGGAAGGTGGCGAGGTGGCGGCGATCTTCGAGGGCCTTCCTCGGAACACGGCCATCAGGGGCCTTTTGTTCCTGAAGGTGGCTGAATGACGATGATGCAGCGGCGGAAGTCTTTTCTGGCCCGATTCTCGATTTATGACCTGATCGTTTTGTCCCTGATGGCCTGCCTTGGCATCGCGACCAAGCCCCTGGTCGTGCCCCTGGCCCACATCATCACCGGGCCGCTGTTCATCCCCGGAGGTGCGGTTGCCGGAGGACTCTACATGATGTGGCTCGTGCTTGGGGCCGGCCTGGTGGGCAAACTCGGTGCGGCCACGCTGATTGCCGCTGTGCAGGCCATTGTTGTGATGGCCATGGGCATGCTGGGAACCCACGGCATCATGAGCATCTTCACCTACATTCTCCCGGGGCTCGCTGTTGACCTGGTATTCCTGGTGACCCGTCACCGGGGGTGTTGTTCGGGTTGCTGTTTTGCCGCCGGCATTGCCGCCAACACCAGCGGTGCGCTGCTGGTGAACCTGATCTTTTTCCGGCTGCCCATGGTGCCCCTGGTCCTGACCCTTTCTGCTGCGGCCCTTTCCGGGGGTGTGGGCGGGCTGATCGCCCACGGGGTGATGATTCGCTTCAAGGACAGGATGGCCTGGTGATGGGGAGGGGTTCAGATGAGCGTTGGATTGCGCACGGTGATGCTGACGATCGTCCTGGCGGCCGGTCTGGCCGGGGTTTTCTACATGGGTTTCTCTTTTGCAGGAGAGGACTCACGGGGCTTCATTCCGTCGCTGGAGGTGGTGGGTGATGTGCAAGATCCCCTGG
This sequence comes from Clostridia bacterium, assembly GCA_003566675.1. GTDB lineage: Bacteria > Bacillota > Sulfobacillia > SLMV01 > SLMV01 > PWUC01. The sequence goes on along the minus strand of PXCI01000180.1, from coordinate 6,042 downwards.
TCCTCAGGGAGCTAGATGAGGACGCCTTCCTCATTGAGACGGTTCATCTGAGGGACGGTACTGCCAGGGCGGTGTCCCTGGAGGACCTGCTTCGAAAGGCCGTTCCACGGTCTGATGATATCGATCTTCTGCTGGTGGGCGATGATGGGGGCACTGCGGTCCTCTCAGGTGTGGATCTGTCGGGCATGCGGGTCGCCCTCGGTGAACAGTATGGGTGGGAGGTAGTCAACGGGGAGCATCCTGTCAGCAGCCATGCCAGGATGCTCCGTGAGATCGTGGTCATCGCCGGGGATCTTCCCCCGGGAGAGGGCATCGGCCTGATAGATGCGAACTCCAACCTGTTCCGCCTGTCCGCAGGAGAACTGCACAGGGGGGGTTACTCCGTCGTGATGCGCCAGGCGGGTATCTCCAGTGTGGCAGGAGATGATGAAGAGTTGGCAGTCAGTCTTTTCGACCGTGAGAGAATCGTTGATCTCGAGGGGTTTGTTGACCCCTCCGCCCTGGACTTGGCGCTGGTGGTCGGAGACCGCGGCGAAGTGCAGCTTTTGAGGGGAGATGGGCGCTTTTTGCTCGACAGAAATCGCATTTCCTATGCTGAGGGCGAGGACGTTCTGATCGAGGAGGTCAGGGGCCTGGTCCTCGACCCCCCGGACCGGATGATCACCGATGTGTATCGTGATGCCCAACAGTTCTTGCAGGAAGAGGAGCCGGTTCTACTTCTCCTGCTGGACGGCCTTGGATATCACCAGTACGTGGAGGCAGCTGAAGGGGGACATGCCCCCTTTCTTCGCTCCCTTCCCCAGCCCGAGAAGGCCCTGGCCGCATACCCACCGGTGACTCCCGTGAATTTCGCGGCGGCGCTCACGGGGGTGACCCCCGATCAGAGCGGCGTGACCCGAAGGGGCATAAGGACCGCGGAGGTCCCCACCATCTTTGATCTTTCCCTGCAACTGGGCAGGAAGGCGACGGCGATCCTCGGGTCCATCGGGGTGATTGGACTGGAGATCGATCCGGTATTGTGCGTCGACAAGAATAGCGATGGCAGTACCGACGATGAGATCAGGGATGCGGCCCTGGCCCGTTTCGCCGGGGACTACGACCTGATCCTGGTCCATTTCAAGGATATCGACCGGGCCGGTCACGACCACGGAGCACAGGCCGCAGAGACCCTGGAGCAGATCACAAGAATCGATGGTTACGTCAGTGACCTGGTGAGAGCATGGGACGGTCAGGTGATCATCTTCTCTGATCACGGAATGCACTCAACCGGGGAGGGTGGAGATCACGGTGTCTTCCGCGTGGAAGACATGATCATCCCCTACTGGACGTTTGATGGAGGGAGAATCCATGAATAAGGTAGTGTTGATTTCCCTGGGTGTGTTGGTTATCATAGTTGGCGTTTTTGCCTACCTCAATACGCAGGATGTAGAGGACAGGCATCTGAACCAGAGGGAGGCGAAGATGTTCCTTGTAGCCGATGAAGTGCGGATCGAGACGGATTTTGCCACTATCCTGGAACTGGAGGAGCACCGCTTCACTGCGACGCTCCGGAGCAGCGATGGCACTTCCCGGGATCACACGTATACGGGTGTTCTGATGAAAGATCTCCTGGAACACTACGGTCTTCCGCTGGAAGGTGCCGAGCAGGTCGTCACCACGGCCGCTGACGGCTACGCCATCGCCCTGGCGATGGAGGAAGTGCTGCAAGACGACAACGTCTACATCGTCTACGAGATCGACGGGGATCCGATGGCACCGAGGGAGGATGGAGGCTCCGGGCCCTATCAACTGGTCATCCGGGAGGATCCCTTCGGCCAGCGGTGGAACAAGCATCTCATGGAGATAAAGATCCCTTGACCGGCCCCCTGGTAGCCAGGAACCTGGGGTTCGCCTTTCCTGGTGAGGATGCACCTCTGTTTGCGGGCATCAACCTGGAAGTCAAGAGGGGTGAAGTGGTGGCTGTTGTCGGTCTCAGCGGCAGCGGAAAGACCACCCTCTGTTACTGTCTCAGCGGGATCATTCCCCTGATCCGGGAGGGTTGCATGACGGGTGAGGTCTTCTTGGACGAGATCTCCACCAGGGAACTGACCCTTCCCCAGGTGGCCACAAGGCTGGGGATCGTGTTTCAGAATCCCGATACCCAGCTGTTCTTCCCCAGGGTGGCTGATGAGATTGCCTTTGGGCCGGAGAACCTGTGCCTGCCCCCGGAGGAGATCGAACAGAGAATCGGGCGGGGGCTCGAGAAAGTGGGCATGGAGGATTTCAGGGCGCGAAACCCCCACCATCTTTCCGGGGGGCAGAAGCAGCTGATCGCCCTGGCTGCTGTGCTGAGTCTTGACCCGGAGATTCTCATCTTCGACGAGGCGATGTCCCAGCTGGATGAAGAGGGCAGGGGGAGAATCAAGGAGCTGATCCTGGCCCTGAAAGGGGAGGGTCGGGCGATCGTGATGGTGGAGCACAATCCCGCCAACCTGGACGTGGCCGATCGGGTGATGCTGCTGAAAGATGCCGAGCTGGCTGAGATGGACCGCGACGAGGATCTGTATGAACGGCTTTGATGGGTGGTCCCATTGCTGAAGATGACCGATGTCTGCTACAACTACAGCACGGGCGACAGGGCCCTGAGCGGGGTCAGCCTGCGCATTCCGGGTGCGGGGATGACCGCGATCACCGGTCCCAACGGCAGCGGGAAGACCACCCTGGGCAAGATCATGGCGGGCATTATCAAACCGACCTCGGGAAGTGCCAAGATCTCGGGGAAAGACACCCGGGATATGTCCCTGGGGGAGATCGGAAGGAAGATCGGGTACCTCTTCCAGGAACCGGAACGGCAGATTTTCGCCCCGACGGTGGAGGAGGAGCTCTCCTTCGTCTTGCGAGTGCAGGGTGTTCCTGATGCGGAGATTGCGCAAAGGGTGGAACGGATGCTGGAACGTTTCCACCTGGCCGATCTCAGGGAACGGTTCCCCTTCCTCCTGAGCCGGGGGGAGAAGCAGCGCTTGGCCCTGGCGGCTGTCCTGGTGAATCGACCGGGCTTCCTGGTGCTGGATGAGCCGACCACGGCCCTTGATTTGAAAAGGCAGCGGGATCTGCTCGACCTGCTGAAGGAACTCCTCGAGGATGATGTGGGGATGGTGGTCATCAGTCACGACCGTAGGCTCGTCACCCGGCATGCTTCCAGGGTCATTGAACTGGTCGGAGGTGAGGTGCTCCGTGATTCGGCATGAGAGCAATTTTTCTGTGGATCCCAGAACCAAGCTCGTGCTGGTGATGTGCATTTCGAGCCTTGCCGTGATCCTACAGGACCTGCTATTGATGTCCATTGTCATGCTGATCGCCGTCGCTCTTTCTGTGTACTTTGGAAGCAACTTTGTGAGGGGGCTCAAGAGAGTCCGGGCCTTTGCCTGGATTTTCGTGTTGATGGTCCTGGCCCAGAGCATCTTTACCACCGGGGGCAGTGAGATCCTGGGGGTGGGCGGAATCTCGCTGATCAGTACCCTGGGGCTTCAGAGGGGCGGCTCCGTGGTGCTGAGAATCCTCATCATTGTCGCCTCTGCCGGCATCATGACCACATCCAGTTCCAGGGACATCTTGCAGGGGCTGTCCCAGTGGAAGGTGCCCTACGAGATCGGGTTCATGGTGGCCGTCGCCATCCGATTCCTCCCCCTTTTGCGGGAGGAGGCCGTCGACATCCTGACCGCGGTTCAGCTCAGGGGCCTGGAACTGGACAGGATCCCGGTGAGACAGCGGCTGAGGATCTATTCCTACCTGCTGACACCGATGATCTCGAGCGTGTTGGGCAAGTCCAGGGAGCTGGCCCTGGCGGTGGAGATGAGGGGATTTCGCGCGTACCCGGAGCGGACCTCTTACCGGGTTCTGAGACCGGGGGGGTGGGACTATGCGGTGTCGGTGGTGGCTGTGCTTTTGACGACAATTTTCATCTTGTGGGTCTACCAGGTCTGATGGGAGTGTTGATCGATGAAGGTATTCTCCGTGGTAGGGATCACGAAGTCGGGCAAGACCACGACGATCGAAAGCATTATCGAGGAGTTGAAGCGGAGAAGGTATTCCGTGGGTTCGGTCAAGGATATCCATTTCGAGGAGTTCGCCATCGATACCGAGGGCACCAATACCCATCGCCACTGGCAGGCGGGTTCGGAGCTGGTCACGGCCAGGGGGCTGTATGAGACGGACGTGCTGCACAAGAGACAGCTGACGGTGACGGAGATCCTCGATTTCTATGACCAGGATTTCGTCGTCCTGGAGGGCGTAGAGGATTTCTTTGCCCCCAGGATCGTGACGGCCCACACCGTCGAGGAGATCGATGAGAGGCTGGATGAAAGGGCCTTTGCCATCTCGGGCAGGATCGCTGCCCAGCGGAAGGAGTATAGGGGGCTTCCAGTGATTAACGCCCTGGATGATCGGGAGGCACTGGTGGACCTGATCGAGGAGAAGGTTTTTCCTGCTCTCCCCAATCTCCCGGTGCAGTGCTGCGGCGCATGCGGCCTGTCATGTGAGCAGATGACGGCGTCCATACTGCGCGGTGAGCGCAATCGGTCCGATTGCGTCATCGAGGGGGGCGGCGTGGAGCTGTATGTTGGTGGCAAGAAGATCGACATGGTCCCCTTTGTCCAGGCGCTCTTGCGAAATGCCGTTGAGGGCGTGGCCAGTGAACTGGACGGATATCGCCACAATGTGCCCCTGGAAGTGAAGATTCATGATCGCTCTGCCCGATGAGGTGGTCCAGGGGTTAGGGATCGCGACCTATCGTGCCCTGGAAAAGTTCTACAGCAGGAGAAACGAGGTCTGGAAGCTGGAGGTTAAGACCTGCGAGGGAGTGGATCGCCTACTGGTGGCGAAGAGATTCTCCAACAGCTCTCACTGCAGCAGGGAAGCGGGACTGCTCTCGGGCCTTGCGCAGAGGGGGGCTTCGGTTCCAGAGGTGCTCTATCATTGGAGCGGGTGGATGGTCACCGAGTACATAGAGGGCCCCCTCCTTCTGGACGTATTCTTTTGCGAGCCCCTGTTGTTGATGTTTGGGGATAACTTGGAGAGGCTTTATCGCGCCCTGGGACAGATAGATGCCGGCATAGTCCTGGGGGATATGAACCTCCGCAACTTCATCCTGAACAGAGAGAGGAACCGGATCTACCGGGTGGACCTGGAGTCCGCGGGGGCGGGCGATGTCCCGGAGGATCTCGGGAAGCTGTGTGCTTTCTGTCTCACCTATGATCCGCCCTTCACAGAAGACAAGATGGAGATCACCCGCGCTCTCCTTCACCACCTGGTTGGCAGGCTACAGGCGCCGGTCGAGCAAGTGAAGGAGGAGGTGCTGCTCGAACTTCTGAGAATCGAAAGCCGTAGGCGTATGACGGTGCCCTATGAGGTGAGGGTGGCCGTTGCCGCGTGGTGAACTTTCCAATCGTGAGAACCCCGGGGACCTTCGTCTCAGGATCGGGAGATGACCTGCGCGGGCTTTGATGTCGTAGACGCTCTCAGCATTGAGTCAAAGACGATTGGCTAGAATGTGATCGAGGAACAATAAATCGGTGGCCCATCGATCGGATAGCACACTTTTGGGTTCCACCCCCGTTTCTCATTGAATGGGCACTTTGTACTTCCATTTTGTCCAAATGTTAACAGGGAAGATGATAGAGGGCAGTATAGTCGCAGCCTGGCAGAAGAGGGGTTTCTAATGGACCGTTACCTATTTGCAATGATCACGATCAGTCTTACCCTTGCAGGCGGGACCTACCTCCTGCTATGTCGGCTGACAAAGAATAGACTCGTCAAGTACATTCCCTCTTTTGCCCTGGGTACTGCTGCTGGTTATCTGATGTATCTGATTTCGATGTCCAGGAGAGGTTTTCAGACCCTGGCTCTTGGGTTGCTGGTTGTTCTGCTGTTCGTTGGGATCCTTTCCAATCTTTTGACAGGAATCAGCCTGGATCTCATCTTGCCTTTCTTGACAAAGAGAAGATGCCAGGGACATCATAAATCATAGGATTCACATGGCAGGGGTCATCCCCAGCCCCGATTCCG
>PXCI01000133.1 GCA_003566675.1 Clostridia bacterium | reverse complement strand
TTCTCCATGTTAGTTGGCAGGATCGCAGGTTGCAAATAGTCGTAGCATAGTAAAGGACATGCGACTTCTTCGGAGAATAGGGTTTTGAGCAACCAAAACAACTCCGAGGAGATCGTCGCATGTCCCAGTTGAGTATAGCAAGTTTGTTTCCCTTTCGTCGAGAAGTCGTTGAGAGTACGCAGGTTGACGGGGCGGATCATCTTCTGGTGGTGGTGCGGCCGGATCGGAGATTCAAGCCCCTTTGTGGTACTTGCCAGCAGTCAGAGGGTTCAAGGGCCTGGCAGCGGTGGGCAGTACAGCGATCGTGTTGCCCAGGTGATGTTGCATGTCCGTCCACTTCATCGTGAGCCATCTCTTCATTTACCCAGGCATCGGTCTCACCTCCATGGCCCTGCATCAGCTGCTTACATTTGCCACTGTTTCCCCCTGTATTGAGTAGCATTTCGCGTTGTGTCAAGGGTATGCATCATTTGCAGGACCTGGAGGGCAGGCATCTCCGGACTGGATGCAGGAGCCGAAGCACTCGCCCGCGGCTACCCATAGGAAGCGCCCCCTCGAGCTTTGTTCTGCGGCGCACTGCTGCAATGATGAGTGTATCTGCCGGCTTTTGGCGTCATCTGCAGCTCCTGGCTTGCTGTTATGCTGCGTGGATCAGTTGGGCTGTGAGGAGAACACCAGCTGTCAAACCGGCTCCTTGATGGCACTCCCACCTTGAACCTGGATCGCAGGGATGCCCAAGCCTGGACAGGATATGTGTGGGTCCATGACAAAGAATGATGAGGGTTGGCGTCGTGACGAACAGCAAGAGAGGAAGTGAACAGCTGTGCAGGTGGCATTGATATGCAACGACTTCAGGCGCGAGGAGGCTGCAGCGGTTGATTCACCCGGTTTGCACCAGATAGAGACTACCCTTGAAGCGGTCCGAAAGGTCCTGAGAGCTGCCGGACATAAGGTGCAAGAAATCATTCTCCCCCCCGAACCAAACCTGGCCCTGCTGCATAACTGCGACGCCGAAGTGGCCTTCAATCTCACCACTGGGATCCTCAATAAGAGGATGCAGTTGTACGCGGTGGCACTGATGGAGATGGCCGGTCTCAACTTCATCGGCAGTGACCTGCGAACCCAGGTGGTTTGTCTCGACAAGTCGATCACAAAGGCCCTGCTTCGCGAGGGGGGAATCACCACCCCCAGATACCAAGTGATAAGGTGCAGGCATGATTCGAAGGTGGTCGACCAGGATCTGCTCTTTCCTGTCATAGTCAAGCCCTGCATGGAAGGATCTTCCCTGGGGATAACTAGTGATAGCGTGGTCTATGATCGCGGTTCCCTTCATCGCAGAGTCAAACAGCTGCAGTGGGAATTCGGCGGCGATGTCATTGTGGAGCAGTTCCTTCCGGGCAGGGAGTTCACTGTCGGCATAATCGGAAATGAGGACGCCCGGACACTTCCGGTGCAGGAGATTGTCTACTCGGACTGGCCGGAGGACGCCCCCCCAATCTACAGTTTTGAGGCCAAGGTTGAGGAACGCACACTGAGGGAGTGTCCAGCAGAGATCGACGATGACGTTGCCACTCAGATTGAGGGGATGGCTCTTGCTGCCTTCCGCCTATTGGGCATGACGGACATAGCCCGTTTCGATATCAGACTCGACGCACAAGGCGTACCCCACGTTCTGGAGGTCAACGCCCTCCCTGGACTGCAACCGGGATACAGCGAGTATCCGCGGATGGCGGAGGTTGGTGGATTGTCCTACGAGGATCTGATAGACTCGCTCGTGCGTTGCTGTGCAGCCCGGGCAGATCTAATAGGCGCTCAGGGAGATGTACCGGGAGATCACTGACGGCTGTAAGCAGACGTAATTTTTCGGACGACCCCATGCAGTACAGTTAAGCAGTCAGTGTGAGCGGGACGCGTGCACAAGAAGGAGTAGAAAGCCTCCCGTCATTCCGTCAGGACTGCATCAGTTCAGATGTGCAGGCCCACCGCATCGAAGTCTCGCCTGGGCAGCGCAGCCGCAAGAGCGGGACCAGATCCTTGAGGAGCTAGAATTTCGGAGGTTTTTCTTCAGTGCTGACGCTGCAGTAGATAAGACAGCTCATACTGAAGTGCTCCCCTAAAATTCGGGTTCTTCTCCATGTGAGTTGGCAGGATCGCAGGTTGCAAATAGTCGTAGCATAGTAAAGGATATGTGACTACCTCCTCGGAGTTTGCTTGTTGGCTCCAAACACTATTCCCCGAAGGAGTTGCATGTCCGTCTGCCCCAGCATCTTGAGGATGCGGTTCAGAGATTCCGTCTGGAGGGAAAATTCGAGGGTCAGGTCGTTGCGGGGCTCGTACCCGATGAAGACGCTTTTTCGGTCCTGGTAATCAAAAGCCGTCGAGACGGAAAGCTGTCCTGTCTTCAGCTGATCCCTTTTTACGCCAACGCTCTCCATGTCCCTGCGCAGGGTTTCCGTGAGGCGAGCCAGCTCCCCGGTGCACCGTCCGAAATCCCGGTGCCTGCTCCCCAACTCCACGGAGATGACCACCCAATCCGGCTTCGCGCTGACCGTCGCCTTTCTCACCCTGATGATCCGTCTACCCACCTGAGATCCCTCCTCAAGATTCATATCGGATGTCTCTGTTGAAGCCCTACAGGAGATAAGGAATAACAACGCTGCCGTGATACACCATCAGTGCCGCATAGGCGACAAGCCCGACCCGGACAATGTATTTGGCGAAGGGCCTCAGCCTTCCTCAACCAGCCAGATGGCTGCAAGGCTGCACGGGATCAGGATGAGTTTGGTCGTTGCCGACCATGGGGTGTGGATGATCGCGTCCATGAAAGGGTTGTCCTCCATGAAGCCCGCCTCCAGAGCCTGCAGGGTCACGACGTAGTCCGCGAAATTAAAGACTCCGATAGCAATTAGCATCAACCTCAGGAAAATCAAGGGCACCTCCCTTCGCATTATATCCAGACCTGGCGGAACATGCCCTATGGGTACGGAACAGGTTGGACAGGTGCCCTGGATTGCACGTGTTTCGGAGTACCGACCCCGAATACCTGGTGATTCCGAAGACTTTTAGCAATTCATCTGGAAGAGTCAACAGGTTTATGGTATGATTTAGTTTATGAAGGCCTCTATGCAGTTCACCGTCATGTTGTCGTCATAAGATTTCCGGCGACACATATAGATGGTTGAAGTGGGCATTGCATTCCGGCTTCCGGAGGCAGGCATTCCGGAAGGCATCCCGGGATTGGGATTGTTCTTCGATGAGCCACCAGAGCGTGGACTTCCTCACGTAGAAGCAGTTCGACATGTGACCCAAATTTCCATCAACATCGGCAGGTCTTCGATTGGCTACAGCGCAGGCACCTCTATGGTTCCTTCGGGGAACCCTTACCGAGGCCAGCAGAGCATGCCTCCCCAGAAGCGGTTTAGGCAACAAGATCCGGCGAGGCGTGTGGGATGTCTATTGTCCAGGGTTTGTCCTGGGCGCGATAGGAGAAGGGAGGCAGCATGAGAGGACGTGAGCTGAGATTTGCGGTTGTGGGTGCCGGCGGCGGAGGACAGGCAATGGCCGGCTATCTGGCCCTGAAAGGCTATAGAACCAACCTTTATAACCGAAGCGTTCACCGCGTGGAAGCGATTCGACAGAGGGGAGGTCTTCTCTTGGAGGGGCCGTGGAGGGGATTTGCTCCCCTGAACGCGGTTACGACGGATCTTTCGCGGGCGGTGCGGGGAGTGGACGTCATCATGGTGGTGGTTCCAGCCTCCGCCCATCGGTCTGTGGCAGTCCGGATGGCACAGGAACTGCATCCCGGCCAGGTGGTCCTTTTGAATCCCGGGCGCACGGGGGGAGCCCTGGAGTTTCGTTTCATACTCGACAGCCTTGGTGTCTCGGATGAGGTGGTGGTCGCGGAGGCCCAGACCCTTCTTTTCGCGAGCAGGGCCCTCGGGGCGGCCCGGGCAAGAATCTTTGCAACCAAGAGGAGGGTGCATGTAGCCGCCCTTCCCGCGACCCAAACGGGTGGGGTTCTCGCCCTTCTGGACGAAGCCTTTCCTCAGTTCGTGGGTGCCGAAAGCGTGCTGCAGACCAGTTTTGACAACATCGGTGCGATCTTTCATCCCGCGCCCACCCTGCTCAACGCCGCCAGGATTGAGGGGCGAACGCCCTTTGAGTACTACTGCGACGGGGTCAGCCCCTCCGTTGCACGCATTCTCGAGGCGATGGACGAGGAGCGTCGCAGTGTTGCGTGGGCAATGGGCCTTCGTGTCCGGTCGGCCGAGGCATTTCTCCGGGAAGCCTACGGTGTCCGGGCGGGGGGACTCTGTCAGGCGATGAAAGCCAATCCCGGCTATGCGGGCATCCTTGCACCGGAGTCGGTGCAGCACCGCTATATCACCGAAGATGTGCCGACCAGCCTGGTGCCCATGACGTCCTTCGGCGACGTCTTCGGCGTGCCGACGCCCACCCTGAAGTCCATCATACACCTGGCCTGCATCATGCAGGGGGTCGATTACTGGCAGACGGGGCGTACGGTGGATCGACTCGGACTATCGGGGATGAATGTGGACGCGATACGGGACCTGGTTACCGGCCTTGGCTCAGATCAGATGGTGGGGTGAGATATGTCTGCAAGGGTTTCAATTGTAGGTGCGACCCTCGGCGACTGTGTTCACGTGGCCGGGGTGCTGGGTTTTCTCAGGTTGGCGGAGGGGGAGGCGTATGACACGGATTTCCTCGGTACCCAGGTGGCGATCGAGGACCTCATCGCAGCATGTCACAGACAGAGGCCAGATCTCGTTGCTATCAGTTACCGATTATCTCCAGAGTCGGCCCGGCCTCTCCTATGGGATTTAAAGGGGAAGGTGGAGGCGGCTGGATTAGGGGGCACCCGCTTCGCGTTTGGTGGCACAGGACCCGTCTGCGAGGTCGCCCGGGCTACCGATCTCTTTGAGGCCATCTTTGATGGCGGTACTTCCCCGGTGGAGGTCCTAAACTACCTGCGGGGTGATACCGGGGTCACCGATGATACCGTGCTGCCCCAGTCCCTGGTGCAGAGAATTCGGACGAAGGGGCCCTTTCCCCTGGTTCGTCATCACTACGGCCGTCCGACGCTGAAAGAGACGGAGCGTGGGATCGAGGAGATCGCAGAAGCCGGAATCCTGGATATTCTCTCCCTGGGGCCGGATCACAATGCCCAATCTGCCTTTTTTCACCGGGGAGAACAGGACCCGGATCAGGACGGCGCTGGCGGCGTGCCGATCCGCAAGGCCGGGGACCTCGTCCGCCTTTTTGCCGGGAGCCGACGGGGGAACTATCCCCTGATGCGTTGCTACAGCGGCACCCGGGACGTGATCCGGATGGCCGGGATGCTCAGAAACACCATCAACAACGCCTGGTGTGCCGTTCCCCTCTTCTGGTACAACGTTCTGGATGGGCGGGGCCTCCGTTCCCTGCAGGAGAGTATTGGCGAGGCCCAGGAGATGATGAGATGGCACGGCGACAGGGGTGTTCCCGTTGAGGTTAACGAGTCCCACCACTGGAGCCTGAGGGATTCCCACGACACCTGCGCCGTGGTGGCGGCGTATCTCGCCGCCTACAATGCCCGGGCTGCCGGGGTCTCGGACTACGTGGCCCAGTACATGTTTAACACGCCCCCGGGAACCTCAGCGACCATGGACCTGGCCAAGATGCTGGCGAAGATAGAGATGATCGAGTCCCTGGTTGGCCCGGACTTCCGCGCCTGGCGGCAGGTGCGGAGTGGTCTCTTCAGTTTTCCCCCGGATGAGGAAGAGGCCCGGGGCCAGCTCGCCTACTCCACGGTGATCCAGATGGCTATCAGGCCCCACATTGTTCACGTGGTGGGCTTTTCGGAGGCCGATCACGCAGCCACGGCCGATGACGTAATCAAGAGTTGCAGGATGGCGGAGCGGGTGATTCATAATTGCCTGGCGGGAGTTCCGGACATGAGACGGGATTCCGAGGTTCTGAAGCGGAAACAGGAACTGCTGGAGGAGGCAGACGTGCTGCTAGGGGCCATCCGCGACCTTGGCTCCGGGGAGGAGGATCCCCTGACGGACCCCGATGTGCTCTGTCGCGCCGTCAGGACCGGATACATGGATGCACCCCACCTGGCGGGTAATTCCGTGGCCCAGGGGCGACTGCAGACCCGGATCATCAGGGGCGCTTGTCTCGCTGTCAATCCGGAGACGGGGGAGCCTGTGGGCGAGGCCGAGCGGTTGCACGGGTTGAGGCGAGAGCTGTCCTGAAGATGGACAGCATGGGGATCCGCATCCAGGCCTACGGGGGGCTGAAAGCGGATGCGGGACCCCGGCCGAATCGATGGGATGCCGGCCCTTATCCGAGAGGATTTTGATCTTCATCAGGACATCCTTGCAGGACGGTTCTTAGGGGTGGGTGCTGTGGGAAAATCCTAAGTCTGCCCAGGACGGTCTGCTAGAGATAAGGGGACGCTTCGGGGGACGACGGGCGAATGAGATGACAGAACGTGCTGAAGAGAAACGGTTCTATTGAGGTTTGTACGGATGACAGAGGCTTTTCCCGACACCCGACACCCGGGCCGTGAGTCTTCAGTGCCTGCCTGGCCCCGGGGGCCCGGTGGGTTCTTCGAGAGGATGGGGTTGGTCGCCACGGGTGAATGGACGGTGACGAGGGCATCATGAGGTGGCTCCGGGTTCCGATGCCCCGGCACGCCAGGAGGTTACCCTGCATCTGATCACCCCTGGGAACGTGGGCTACCTATGCAACCTAGATCGGCTCATGAAGTACGTCCGGACCGTCCCGGGGTCAGGGAATCGATCACCAGCTGCTGCCCAGTACCCGATGGGCCTGAATCTTTTGGTTCTTCTCCATTTACGTTGGCAGTAGAATCTGGAACTAGCTTGCATGAGCATGCTCCAGTCCTATTGGCGTGGCCCGTTGTTTGCCTGGCAGCGCCTGCTTGACACACAGTATAAAATACCTTTCGTCATGATAGCCGTAGTGTTGTCGCTTAAGGGTCTTTTATGCCTCAATTGCTGCTTGTGACCTTCGATCCTGCCAACTCAAATGGAGAAGAACCCTATTTTGGATATTTTGCGATGTAGGGACGCAGATGGGAAGGGTATTGCCTGTCCGTATAGAAATTAAACTACTGTAGAGCACATGTTAGCCCAGTTTACAGGTCATACCATCAACACGCTAGTTGACATCTGCCTGCAATCTTGATGGATACTCATACTGGATGGAGAGGATTCGTGATGCTTACTACCGTGCCAGCGACAGAGATGACTGTGACCACCGTACCCTGGCCCTGGTGGGTGGCCGGCCTGATCATCGGCCTCTTGGTGCCTGTTCTATACTATCTTTTCAATGTGAGCCTGAGCGTCTCAACCGGTTTCGCCAGCATCATCAAGGCGGCGTTTCCAAGGACAGAGCTTAAATGGTTTAGCACAGCGAAATTCAATGACCGCTGGAGCTGGCGCCTGTTCTTTACGGGCGGTATGGTCCTGGGAGCTATCATAGCAAACGTTCTCGGCGGCGGTCTGATGATAACGCTCGACATGGGGATACTCACATCCAGTCTGCCGTGGTCCACTCAGCTAGTGGGGATGTTCCTCCTTGGAGCAGGATTCCTCATTGGATTTGGAGCCCGCCTGGCCCGGGGTTGCACATCCGGACACAGCATCCATGGCATCGCCACCCTACAGTCCTCGAGCATAATTGTAACAATCCTCTTCTTAGCATTCGGAGCGTTATCAGCTAATCTTGTGAGGATTCTGCTATTTGGTGGGGTGGGGTGATGGGCATGAAGGCCAAGGTGCTATTGCTGGGCATGGTTTTTGGGTTCACTCTCACTCAGGTGAGAGCGTCTGAATACGACATGATCTATAAGATGTTCGTCGGCACCGACTTAACCATCGCATGGGTTATCCTGACTGCCATCGTTGTCGGGTCTTTGGGTATGAAAATTCTCAAGTTGACTGGCAATACGACGGTGAACGGTCAGAAACTAGAGATTTCTCGCAAACCGCTTCGTCGCGGTGTTCTGTTCGGTGCCGCCCTGTTTGGTACCGGATGGGGACTTTCGGGGGCCTGTCCCGGCACCGTTCTAGCCCAGATTGGCTCCGGCAGGGTACTGGGACTATTCACTCTGGCGGGCATGCTGTTGGGAACCTATGCTTACGCACTTCTGATGCAAAAACAGTGAGTGGGCCCCACGTCTGTCGTTGGTAACCGGTCAAGAACGATGCAACTTCTCTGGTGATCAACAAAGTACAGGGCGACCTTTCACGACAGTGCGCACCGGAAAAGGGGACCCCGGGCAACAATATATGGGCAGCGCACTGTCAAAAAGGCACAAGAACGCATCACGGAACACTGCAGGAGTTTCATGACATGAGGCGCCCCCAACCCTGAGCACACGAGCCGATGGGGGACAGATGAATTTCCGACAGCCACTCGGACCCGAACGGTGACTGCTTGCAACATTCTCAAACTGCAACTATAGAACCCCGAATCGGGGATTCTACGGGATGCTGCCGACTATCCGACAGATAACTGCATAGGGCATCAATGGCCGACAGGTCGAGCTGATGACGCCCGACCCCATAGGAGATTGGGACACCCTGGGAGGTGACGAACACCGCCTCGTACTTCTCATCCGGCCGAACCCGCTCGCCCCCAGCAAACATCTCCTGAATGCGCTGTCCTACGGGATTCTCAATCTTGCAGTACATGCTAATACCAGCGATGCGTTTGACATAACCACCCATCTGACGGTAGGGATCCGGGGAGAAGGTCCGCTCGAGATTTTCTTCCATCATGTTCCATAGTTCTTCCCCCGTGAGTTGGCAGACTGAAACCGGCGGATTGACGGGGATGATGTTGTATAGATCATCGAGGGTGACCGGGCCCGGCGGAATGGGAGCGCCGTACCTCCAACCATTGGAAAACGCCACCTGGCTCCCTGTGGCGCTTAGCAAGCTCCCCAGGAGAAGGTTGTCCATGGTAGATTCCAACGCGGTGTATCGGTTCAGGCCCGTCGCGGTATATCCAACAACCTGCCCCAATCTCTCCCTGTCTTCTGCTAGCTCACAATCTACAAGGCATTGAACATCCTGCTGCGGATCGATACTCTCTTCCACGGTGATCAGCTCATGATGATAGCCCGTGATTCTACCACCATCCACCTGCAGGTCCAGTCGACCCAGGAAGGAACCGTGACACCCGGATTGCATCAGGATGGTACCGTTAACCACCGCGGGACGGTGAAGTCGGTTGTGTGTGTGACCGCTGAGAAGGACATCTATGCCGTCAACCTCCCGGCAGAGTTTCATTTCCTGCGGAAAGCCCAGGTGTGAAAGTACAACGATGACATCCACACCTTCTCTCTCCCGCAGCTCCGCGACGTAGCAGGGCAACTCCTCCCGACCCAGGGTGAATCTCAACCCTTCACTAAATTGTGGGGGCATCACTTTGTCCACAATCGTGGCAGCAATCCCTATGACACCCACCCGCAGGCCGGATATCTCCTTGATCACGTATGGGGGAAATGCCAGATCTCCAGTCTGTTGACGGTAGCAGTTTATCGCCAACATGGGGTAGTCCAGCTGCCGGACGAGCTCCTCAAAGCGCTGTGGACCGTAGGCGAACTCCCAGTGAGCTGTCATTCCATCAAAGGCGAGCCGATTCAGGATTGGAACCAGAGCCTGCCCCCGGCTCTTCACCACCGCATGCGTTCCATGGAACGTGTCTCCACAGTCTAGAGCCAGTACCTGTCCGGGCCTTCGGCGGCGTATCTCATCCAACAGAGCGGCAATCCTGGCAAATCCACCACACCTGCGATAAATGGCATCGCTTCCATCCCAGAACATCTCCTGGTGACTGTCCAAGTAACCGTGACTGTCATTCATCTGCACGATCGTAATCTCTCGCACTGGCGACATACCAACCCTCTCCCCCTTATGACCAATCAGACATATTAAAGCGAACCTTCACAGGGCGATAATCACAGCTACCACACACATACAAGGCGAGAAAAATGAACATGAAAGTCGTCAACCCCCGAGAATTGGACCGATGCAACAGGACTCTGCTCCACCGGTGGTGTTGTTTAGAGGTTGCCCGCGAACAACACTAGCAGCAGAGCCCGGCTCAGTGAGGAGCGCTTCTTCGTTACTGCATCACGATATCAGCCTTCACCCGTCCACAATCGGACAGCTGGTGGAAGACCAGCCCCGGACACCCCCCAAGACTACGGTGATTTTTTGGTAGCCAGCTCTGTG
>PXCI01000252.1 GCA_003566675.1 Clostridia bacterium | reverse complement strand
TATATATCTCTGCGAAAGGGCCCTGAGCTCAGCCGGGGTGGGCTCATGCCCATCGGGGAGAAGCCCATCTGCAGCAGCGGCAATCCGCATCTCATCACGGTGGGCCAACCAGTTCAGCCCGGCGAAGCCGGCCTGTTGGACCAGTGCACTCATCCTGCGACTCTGACGGAAGAGGGTCCTCGCCTCCTCATAGTTGATGTAACCTGTGTACAGGAACAGCTCCGAGGCCGGTGACAGGTTGACCTCTCCCCCAGCCTTCTCGATCTTGCGGATGATGTCCTGGTTTGACCGATCATCAAGCCGAACGTAGAACTCCCCGGCAAGGATGATGCGAGGGCGTCTCTCCTTGGCCGCGGGAATCTGCCCGAAGGCATCTGCCGCCTCTCGGATCAGTTTCTCCAGGGGGCGTAGATGCCGACCCGACGCAACCGAAGCGGTCTTGAACTTGTAGGTTCGCAACAGATCGATAAGAGCATCGGAATACCGTTCAAAGAGGGCATCGCTCTGACCCGCCTGCAGCTCGTAGGGACGGGTCGCGTGGAGCATCTTATACAGCATATCCAAGGCCAGCGAACCGTCAAACATGCCAATGGCAAAGCCAATGCCAAACTGGCGGATCATCTCGAACAGTTCGCCGGCGTAGATCATCTGCTCCCCCAACCCAGCCTGGTTCAGAAGCAGAGACTGGCTGGGAGCATAGAGGCCGTAGCGGCAGGGGCCGCAGGCCCAGCCCTGGAAGAAGACCACCCGGTTCAGATCCTCCCCTGTATCCTCGGCATAGCTGAGGAAGTCCTGGACATTCTGTATCAGCGGCAGACACTCGTCGCCGTTGACATGGCGTCGTGCCAGGGTGAGATCCCGATCACTGCTCCGTGGCAGCATTTCGGCCTCAACCCCAGCGTTCTGAAGCATGGCGGCAAACACCCTGCCGTGATGCGAGGGCTCAGGCATGAGAACCTTCTTATTTCTGAGATCGCCCACCGGCAGGGTCCGCGCCGAGATCAATGTCGGCGGACTGTAGCGTCGCCGCGCAAGACAGGTATTTCTGAAAGCCTCCAGACGGGTGATCATCCCGGCAGGTGCCGTGTGCTCATCCATCGTCAGCCTCAGGCTGCTTGAAATCCCCCTGAGATAGTGCCGGAGCATGGCGTTCGGCCCGCACTTAAAGGGGTCCTGTAGCACAGTGTGCATCGTCGGAAGGTTGTGATCGTCGCCCAGGCGATTCAGATACTGGGTCACGTGGGCCGCTGCCATCATCCGTTGCAGCTGGGCAGGATAAATGTTGTCGGCGCTCTCTCGCAGCTTCTGAAAGTCCTCGCTGAAGGCTTCGGCCGATCCCAGGATCTCTGAATCAATCCGGCCCTGGTACCATCCCTGCACGTAGGCAAGAAGGAACTCCTGCGGGACAGCAATGACCCCACGCTGCCGGGCATACTCCAGGGAACCCTTGGAAACCTCGTGATCGTATATGGTGTATGGGCGGCCAAGGAATACCCCAACGATGGTATCCTCCGCAGCGTACTCTGGGAGGTCCTCCACCACCTTCACGCTGTGCTTTTCGACGGATGCTTTGAAGTTCTGCTGCGCATCATACCCGGCCTGGACGGCCTCGCTGAGCCTCCGATCACTGAAGCTGTCTCCGAGAATCTCGCGGGCAACACTGCGCAGCTGGTTGGTAATCATGCGCTGTCCCTGCCTGTAATTTAACTGGGCATAAAGAACCCTCTCCGTGGGTAGGTCCAGGGCGCTGATCACTGTGCCCCGCAGGGTCTGAAGTAGGGGGCATGTGAAACTGCGCGGCCACTCCTCTGCCCAGGGAAGGGGCTCCATGGTAACCACATCGGGCAAGAAAATGTAGTCCACGTCCGAGCGGGCCAGTTCACTGTAGTGGCCTATCAGCACCTCCAGCGGGTAACACATCTCCGAGTCAAGGTGCTTCTTGCCCTCCTCCAGGGTCTCCTCTGAGGTCTCATCGGACAATACCACCTGCGCTCCGAGACTGCGGAAGAAGGTAGCCCAGAAGGGATACAGATCAAAGAACAGGCCACTTCGGGCGATCCCGACCGTGGGGCCACCGTCACTGGAGGGTTCACCGGCGGCCTCGTAGAACAGCTCATTTCTCAACGAAACGTAGTCGGGCAGATGGGCGTACTGGGCAGCCCGCTTCTTCTCCAGACCCGAAAACCGGCCGCAACGGTCCCCGTAAAGGAACTTGCTTCCATCGGCAAAATTAATGATGTCGAGGGTGCAGTTGTGCTCGTGCTCGCACTGAGCCCGGCACTTCTGCTTGTCCTGCGTGAAATCGTTCAGCTGATCCATGTTGCGGAAAGCATACTCGGCCTCAAGGCCCAGTTCGTTCATCTTCTGTGCCATCAGGGCACTCCCAAGGGCCCCCGACAGCTCCGGAGAAGGCGGAACGGAGATCTCTTTGCCAATCTCCGCTGCAAAGGCGGCGGCCAGGGCATGGTTCTTGGCAGTTGCGCCGGTAAACACCACTTCACCCTCCATGGCCCGATTCTCTCCGGTCTTGCTGAGATAGTTCCGGGCCGACGAGTAGGCCAGACTGGCGATCTGAGACGGAAAGGGCAGCCCCTGTGAAGCCGCCGAGGCCAGCGCCGACTGCGACAGCAAAGTGCAGGTGTCTCCGAGATCTATGGCGTACTCTGCCTGGAAGGCCCTTTGCGAAAACTCACCCTTGATCTTCACCCCGAGCAAACCGGCCAAATTCTCCAGGAAAGTGCCTGTGCCAGCCGCGCAAACCGGGTTCATGTTGTAGTCGTGAAGAGCTCCGTCGTTCAGCTGCAGGAACTTGGAGTCCTCGCCCCCGATTTCGATGATGGACAGGGTCCCTTCGGAACCATAAAGGTACTTGGCCCCCTCGGCCTGGCAGGTGATCTCGTCAACGGCATATTCGGCATTCAGAATCTTTTGGGAAAGAAATCTCCCGGAACCGGTGGTGCAGGCTATGACCTGGGAGTCTTCAATGATATCACCGTACTCCTCCCGCACCTGCTTCATCAGTTCCAGCACCTGCAGAGCCGGTCGACCGGCCGTGGGCAGGTATACGCCACCGATGACCTTGCCGGTTCGGTCCAAGAGCACGCATTTCGTGGAGACAGAACCGCAGTCCACCCCCAGGTATACCAGAGAGGTATCAAGATCCGGCGACTGGGAAAGATCCGGCAGGTAGTTGACCAGGGAGGGGTCAAGGGCAGGCAGGGGTTGCTCGGGCGTGTACTTCCGGTTGAGGATACCGGCAAAATCCAGATCCGCGGTGTTGATCACATCACTGCTCTGCGCCGCACCCAGGGCCAGCAGGTACTCGTGCCCTTCGGGAACGAAGATGTCGACGTTGTCCGACTCGCAGTATTCCCTGAGGTATTTCAGGACCGCCCTATTGTTGGCGACTCCCCCCACCGCTGCAACTCTGCTGCGCTCCTCAATCCTACCCTGGGTCACATTGACGATCACCATCTCAGCCAGGGTCTTGGCCAGGCCGGCCGATACCGCGCCCTGGGTGGCGCCCTCATTGATTGCATGGGTCATATCGGATTTTGCGAACACGGCACATCGTCCCGAGATCCGGATGGGAGATCCAGAGCTCAATGCCAGATCGGCCAATTCCTCGTCATCGTAGCCGAGACGCGTGGCCTGCTGGTACCAGAACGCGCCACTTCCAGCGGCACACTGTCCATTTCGGTTGAAGAAATCCACCGTACCCCCCGGCCCCAATTCCAGATAGTATATGTTCTCGTGTCCGAGGGAAA
The DNA here is from genome assembly GCA_003566675.1 of Clostridia bacterium. GTDB lineage: Bacteria > Bacillota > Sulfobacillia > SLMV01 > SLMV01 > PWUC01. The sequence goes on along the minus strand of PXCI01000252.1, from coordinate 6,608 downwards.
GAACGGTATCGCAATCCGCATCGCTGATAGAAAGCCCGGCGCACATGGCCTCAATCTCGAGAACCGGGGCAATCCCCAGTTCCTCGGCCAGAAGATGAGCGTTGGCCCCCGTAACGCCGAGGCGAATGTCCTCCTCCCAGGCGTCCTCGCCGAGAAGGCGCTGCAGGCACATCCTGACACTATCGATCGGTTTGCCCGCAGTGGGACAGGAAACCCGCTCAACCCGATCACCGGCGATCAGGACCCCCTTGACAGCAAAAGTACCCATGTCGAGGCCTACGGATCGAACCTGTGGATCTCCAGTTACTTCGTCACCAAGTGGCAACGGCATCACCTCACCTATTTCCATGCTGAAACCAACTACAAGTTAAGAAATGCAAACACCAAAGATCATCGTCTCTTGCGTCTCCCCCGCACGCCCACCGCGAGGTCAACATAGAAGCCACACCGCACCTTCGGGGCACGGAGGGCACATCAAAGCCGGACCGGTTCCTCGCTCAAACACACAAGTCAACCCGGCTACAAGGACACACCGGATGCACAGAGCTCCCTCCCCTGTTGATCATTACGGAGGGTAGTCTCAGGAACCCCTACGTTATTGTTTCGTGAAAGGGTGACTAAAAGCAAGACATACGTTAGTTAGCTCTGAAGAAAACAAGGGGGATGCGACTGAAAGGAGGTGCCTCCCTCACTCAGTGCCAACAACACGAGACCGACAAGACCACGCTAACGCATTCCCAGAGCATTGTTCATGCAGATACCCAGGGGCATCAGGTTTGACGAGCAATCCAAACCTGCTCCTGGAATGCCATCCTCCGGCCCTTCATCTCCTCGAGGTTGCTTCTGACTTCTCACTGGCAACCACAACACCGCGAGGCCGATGCTGGCCGGTCCAGGGCGATTCGGTAGGCGCCCAGGGCCGGGCCACATCTGGCACTTCCACTCCCCAGCATTCGCCCATGCGGCGTTCACCGACCTGGGATGAGTTCAGTCAACCGCATCGCAGCCAGAGAGGTCTCAACCACATACCTGTTCAATCACCCGCAGGAAGTTTTCACCCAGGATCTTGACGATGTCGCCGTCGCTGTACCCGCGGGCCACGAGCCCCCTGGTCAGGTTGGGCACTTCGCTGGTATCCTCCAGCCCTTTCACGCTAGTAGGAACACCGTCAAAATCAGAACCCAGGCCCACGTGATCCGCGCTGCCTGTCAGTTTGACCATGTGATCGATATGGTCAAGGACTGTCTCCACCGTCGCGGCCTCCGCCTTAGACCTCTCCTGCACATCGTCCTGTCGCAGCTTGTCGAAGTCGAGATCTACGAGGAAGAAGGGGACATAGTTGACCCCGATCACACCTCCCTTTGCCGCCAGGGCAAGAATCATCTCGTCGGTGAGATTGCGCATGGATCCGCAAAGGGCGCGGCTATTAGAGTGTGATGCGATCACTGGGCCCCCTGCCACCTCCAGGGTATCCCAGAATCCCCGATCCGTCATATGCGAGACGTCCACCAGAATACCGAGCTGCTCGCACTCGCGAACCACCTCAGATCCAAACTCGGTCAGCCCACTGCCAGACTGCTGCCATCCGACGCCATCGGCCAGCTCATTCCGGTTGTTCCAGCAGAGCGTGAGGCGCCGCAGCCCCAGGCGGTGAAACACCCGCAACCGACGCAGGTCTCCCCCGAGGGCCTCTCCCCCCTCAAAGCCAATCAGAACCGAGACCTTCTCACCGTGGTTGCGGCGGATCTCGGCTCCGCAGGTGACCAGGGCGAGGTGCTCAAAGGCCTCAATCTCCGCCAGGCTGAACCCCAGGATCTGCAGCATCCTTCCCGGGGCCATGGGATTGTAGACGGGCTCCACGAAATGAGAAAACACCTGGCAATCGACGCCGCCCTCGAGAAGCCTGGGCACATCGACGTGGCCCTCGGAGGATCGGTCTGTCAGCTTCCGTCCCTGGCCACTGCCCGTATCAAAGGCCGAATCGGGCAGGGTAGCCAGAACGGCATCACAATGAAAGTCCACAACAAGGGCCTCGCGATGAAGATCGTCGGCCCGTCTCACCTGCTCTTGCGTCCAATCCATCCGTCGACCTCCCTATCGGTGGGCTCGTCCCAGGTTGGCGACAGCTCAGAGACTGGCCCCCCTGGCTCAACGCCACGAGCCACGAGGCGTCATCTCCGAGCCGCCTGCCGTCCTACACGAGGGACAAACCTCAAACCACGTTCACCTTCGCCACAGATAACCCTCAGCGCTTGCCTACGCCTGCAGCTCCACTCTCTCATGACTGCGTATGCCCAACCGCTCGAGCTCCTCCAGGCAGGGTTCGTAGATGCTCCTGCTCACCGGGATCTGCACGCCGCGCAGGTCGATCGTCCCATCGGCGACCAGCTTGCAGGCCACCGCAACGGGAAGCCCCGTGGTCCGGGCAATAGAGGAAAATCCCCCGGGTTCCCCGTAGTCCAGGAAAGTTGAGAGCAGCTTCTTTCTCTGACCATCGGGGTAGCGCACGAAATACTCATGGGTCATGACGACCATGTCCCGTTCCTCTTCAGCATACACCAGCTTGTCGAGCATGAGCTGGGCTGTGACGTCGCGAGGCGAGCCCTTCTCCTGCGGGATCTTCTCATCATCCAACAGTCCGAGCCAGCCAATCCTCTCGACGACCGCCGAATACCCGGGCACACCCAGGCACTCCGCCATCTGTGCCCTCAGATCCCCGTCATCCTCCACTTCGAGCATACGGGCCGTAAGCTGACGGTAAGTCAGCCCGGTCAGATCGAGGGGATCCTCATCAAGAGCGCCCATTTTCACCATGGCGGCCAGGGTCTCGCACCATCCCACGTACCGGTAGGTACCCCGATAAAGATCCGAGACCTCCTCGATACCGTAGAGCTCCCGGTAGGGGAGGGCATTGCCGTTGGGATAAAACTCGAACCATCCGGCCCCGGGTACATGGGTGAGGGAATAGCTCTTCATCGTCAGATCCCCGGGGACCTCGACTGCCTGGCCGTCCTTGAGGTAACGGGCCGGCCGCTTCGCCGCTCCCAGGGCGCCGCTGGGGGACCAGGAGAACTTGTATCCAAAGGGGTTGTCGTTGGCCCCATGGGCGGGAATAGCCCCACACAGGGAACGGTATCCCTCGATGGTCGCCCCCTCACCCCGCAGCTCATCAATCGTACGAGCCGCCATCATGTGATCGATCCCGGGGTCCAGCCCCACCTCGGTCAACAGCAGCGTGTCTGACTCCTGGGCCCGGCAGTGATAGGCCCTCATCTCCTCGGTGGCATAGGTGGCGCCGATCATGTGAACGTTCTCTTCGACGCATATACGGGCGATCATCGACATGTAGCCAGCCGGAAGCAGGTTCACCACGATGTCACTGTCCTTTATGGCCGGACGGGGGTCCTCCTGGTCGACATCCAGGACCATGGCCTCTCCACGCGGATGGTCACGGACAGCAAGACGGGCATTTTCAAGATCCTGGTCGGCGACGGTCAGCTGCAGGTCGGGCTGTTCCAGTAGGTAGCTCACGCACGGCCCCGACACTCTACCTGCTCCCAGGACAAGTATTCTTTTCATGCTTTCACCCTTTCCAGGTGGCAACGGTCCGATTCAGGGCCGTTACCTCAACCAGTTCACTGGTATATAGTTCGCCTTTATCTCCCAGTACCCTGTCCCGACAACGAATCCGGGCCCGAACATTTCGCCGAGTGAAGACCATGGAATCGGCAGCGGGAAAACGAATCGATCCCTCCATGATGTGGAGGATCATCCCACGGCAGCTCTATAATGAACACAAGCACAATGGGTTGGACTGCAGGGACATGCCCCGCTGCAGGACGGTGAACTGAGCACCCGATGACGACAGATGAAGCTCAGGCGAAGGCTCCGGTAGAGCCTCTCGCCGGAGACGTCCCGGGATCATCCTCGTACGCTCACCTTCACAGGGCATGATTGGGGGGCTTCGCAGGTGGACAAAATTACGAGCACTCAGAATGAGACCATCAAGGACATACGGAAACTATCCAGGCGCAGACGTCGCAGAACGACGGGCCTCTGCCTGGTGGAGGGCATCCATCCGGTGCTTCGGGCACTGGCACCCGATGGCCAGGCCGAGGTGCAGGTCCTCGTGGTCTGCCCGGAGCAGCTGCAAAGTGAGATCGCCAGACAGGCCGTCGCTGAAGCGGCAGAGCGAGGCACGAGGGTCCTGGATGTGAGCGCCGATGTCTTTTCATCCATTTCGGGCAGGGACAACCCCATCGGCATCGCCGCGGTTGCAAAGCCGCGCCGGTGGGCCGTCGAGGACATTCCCCTGGGTGAAAACGCGGTCCTGACCGTCCTCTGCGGAACAAAGAACCCGGGAAACCTTGGAACCATCATCCGAACCATCGATGCGACGGGCGGTGCCGGCGCGATACTGGTGGGACAAACCACGGACCCCTTCGATCCCACAGCCATCCGGGCCAGCATGGGTACGGTATTCAGCGTCCCCATCGCAAGATTGGAATCAGCGCCGGAGCTTCTCCACTATGGCAGGTCCAGGGGAATCTGCCTGGTCACCACCTCCGCCCGGGCCGAGACGGACCTGGCCCAGGCCCGATTCCGATACCCCTGTGCAGTACTTCTCGGCAGCGAGAACGAGGGGCTACCGGAGGAGCTGTTGACCGAGGGCGACCTGCAAGTACGCATCCCCATGCGGGGGCGGGCCTCATCACTGAACCTGGCAGTCGCGGCAGGGATCATGTTGCACGAGGCAGCAAAACTCCCCAACAACGAATGACCCCGAGGCGAACGCGGAGGTCGCTCGTGTTGCGCGAGAAGGAGAGGATCACATGCTTGATGCGGTTACCTTCGGAGAGACCATGGTCATGATGAATCCCGAGGAAAGCGGCTCCCTGAAATACGCTGATCGGTTCTCCAGGCACCTGGGGGGCACAGAATCCAACGTCGCCATCGGGTTGACCCGGCTCGGCCTGAGGGCCGGCTGGATCAGTCGCCTGGGACAGGACAGTTTCGGCGATTACGTGGAGGCTTTCATCCGCGGTGAGGGGGTTGATGTGAGCCAGGTGAGCCGAGATGACATCGGCCCAACGGGCCTGATGATCAAGGAAAGGTTTGAACTGGGACAGACCCGGGTCTACTACTACCGAAAGGGTTCAGCGGCCAGCCGCCTGGGACCCGAGGACCTCGATGAAGCGTATATTCGCGGGGCCCGCCATCTACATCTGACGGGCATAACCCCGGCTCTGAGCGATTCATGCCGAGCGGCCGTCTATCGCGGCATCCAACTGGCCCGCCGGGGCGGCCTGACCATCACCTTCGATCCCAATCTCCGCCTGAAACTGTGGAGCGCTGACGAAATGAGGTCCGTCATCCTGGACATCGTCAGCAGGGTGGACGTGGTGCTGCCCGGACTCGGTGAGGGCAAGATCCTGCTTGAGACCGATGACCCGGACGAGATCATAGCCCGATTCCTGGCCCTCGGCCCCGGCGTGGTGGTCCTGAAAACCGGCGCCGACGGAGCCATCCTGGGCACCCCCGCGGAGAGGATCCATGTTCCCGGGATCCAACTGGAACGCGTCGTCGATCCGGTGGGGGCAGGCGATGGATTCGCCGCTGGGTTCATCGCTGGACAGCTGAAGGGCCTCGATCTCCGCGAATCAGTGGAGCTGGCCAATGCCGTCGGAGCCTTTGCCACGACGGTCCGGGGTGATGTCGAGGGCCTTCCCACCTGGGATGAACTGCAGCAGTTCCTGGGTCACCGCGAGAACATTGAGCGTTAGGAGGTACGTACGTGAGCAAAGAGAAGATCCTCGAGACCGTAGAACAGTCGGGCCTGGTCGCCGTCATCCGGGGGATGGAGCCCACCGCGATGAGCAGGATCGCCCGTGCCCTTGTGGCCGGTGGCGTGAGAGCCCTGGAAATCACCATGAACAGCCCTCAGCCTCTGAAGATGATCTCGGAAGTCCGGTCGCTACTGGAAGGCACAGAGGTCACCATCGGAGCTGGGACCGTACTCGACCCAGAGAGCGCCCGTTCTGCCATCTTGGCGGGAGCCGAATTTATCTTCGCCCCAAATCTCAACCGCCGCGTCATCGAAATCTGCCGCAGATACTCCTGCCCCGTCGTCCCGGGCGCCATGACACCCACCGAGATGGTCAGGGCCTGGGAGGCTGGAGCGGACATGGTGAAGATCTTCCCGGCGGGTGGGTTGGGACCTGGCTTCATCAAGGACATGGGGGGGCCCCTTCCCCAGATCAAGCTGGTCCCCACCGGCGGAATCGATCTGCACAACGCAGGGGCGTTCATCGAAGCAGGCGCAGCAGCCCTGGGAGTGGGGGGAAGCCTCGTGGACAAGGACATGGTGGCAGCCCAGGATTACGACGGGCTCACCCGGAGGGCCCAGGCCTTTCGCAGGGTCATCGAAGAGGCTCGCAGCAAGTAAGACCGCCGAACTCCAACGGCACACGGTCCCGCCGCGGTGGCTCTTTCTCCAGATCTCCACCGATGACGGGATCAGCGGCCGGGGAGGGCCGCTGTGAGGTCAGGGCGGGTGTTTTGCTGCATGGGCGTTCCCATCTCCTGGGGCAGCAAGGACCGTATCAAAC
>PXCI01000241.1 GCA_003566675.1 Clostridia bacterium | reverse complement strand
CCCCGTAGACACGCTCAATGATGTCTGCATTCAGAACCTTCTCGGGGGCACCCTGGGCGAAGACCCGACCCTGGAACAGAATCACCAGGTGGTCGCAATACAGGGCTGCGGTGTTGAGATCGTGGAGAACTGCCACCACTGCGATGTCCTGCTCGCGGGCCAGGCGGAGGCCGTATTCCATCACTGTGCGCTGATGACCCAGGTCCAGGTGGCTCGTCGGTTCGTCCAGCAGCAGGACTTTCGGTTTCTGTGCCAGGGCCCGGGCCATGATGACCCTGCGCTGCTCTCCACCGCTCAACTCCCAGAAAGACCGTGCCGCAAAATCCGCCAAACCCATGGCCTCCAGGGCCTGCTCAACAGCTGCGCGATCCGCCTCGGTCTCCCCGGACCAGATGGACTGATGAGCCAGACGTCCCATGGAGACGATATCCCACACGGTGAAGTCAAAGAGGATGTCCCCCATCTGGGGAACAACCGCCATGTGCTGTGCCATGAGCTGTCGCGACCATCGTCGGATGTCCCGTCCCTGCAGCAAGACCCGGCCAGATTCCAACGACACCACGCCCGTCAGGGCCCTGAGAAGGGTGGTCTTGCCGGCGCCGTTTGGACCGACGACACCGATCATCTGCCCTTTGTCGGCAGAAAATCCGACCCCCTTCAATACCGGGCGGCCCTTGTATCCCGCATTGATATTCTCTGCAAGCAACAGAGGAGCATTTTCCATCGATCGCCTCACACTTTCCATTTCCGATGTCTCACCAGGAGATACAGGAAAAAGGGCCCTCCCAGGATCGCGGTGATGATGCCCACGGGTAGCTCCGCAGGGCTCATCGCCGTCCGGGCCAAAAGGTCGGCCAGGATGAGAAAGGGTGCCCCGACAAGGATCGATGCGAGCATCAGGAAACGATGGTCCGGTCCCGCCAGCAACCGGACCACGTGGGGGACAATCAACCCGACAAAGCCGATGATCCCCCCCACGGAAACCGCCACGGCTGCCAACATGGAAGCACCAAGCAACAGGTATTTACGTACCCTCTCCACGTCCACACCAAGATAGAGGGCGGTCTCGTCCCCCATCAACATGGCATTCAGATGCCGTGAGTAGACGATGAGAGGGACCAGTCCCAGGGCCTGAAAGGGCAGTACGGTTCTCAGCTGCGCCCAGTTGGACCGGCCTAACCCGCCCATGGTCCAGTACACGATGGCGCGCATCTCCTCCCCGCTGAAGAAGATGATCAGCGAGACCAGGCCTGAAAGCAGGGCGCTCATGGCCACACCTGCCAGAAGCAGGGTCATGACAGAAGCTCCACCCTCGCCCCTCGCCAGGGTGTATACCACCGCAACGGCACCCAGGGCTCCAACGAAAGCCGCAAGGGGTACCATTACCCCGCTGAAGCCCCCAGCCATGGTGATCGCAGCTCCCAGGGCGGCACCCGCCGAGACACCCAGGACAAAGGGGTCAGCCATGGGGTTCTGGAACAGCCCCTGGTATGTGGCCCCGGCCGCGGCCAAAGATGCACCCGTCAACCCCGCCAGCAACACCCGCGGGAGCCGCAGCTGAAACAGGATGACCTGCCAGCTGGACGGCCACTTCTCCATCGCTCTGATGGCGGCTGACCAGAGCATCTCCACCGTTGCCGGCACCGGCATCCGCACAGCCCCATACAGGGCAATCAGACCAGAGATGCCGGCCGCCCAGAGCATCTCGACCACGGCCCGCACCGGCATCCGGACAGACCCCCCATACAGGGCGATCAGACCGGAGAGGCCCGTGACCACGCACAGTCCACATAAAATGGCAACCCGGCTACGCCTCACTGGCCCACTCCTCACTCAAAGAGGTCGGGATGTAAGAGCTGGGCCATCACCCGGAGCCCCTCGATGAGTCTCGGGCTGGGGCGGCTCACGATATCGGGATCAATCCGGTAGTACCTCTCATTTTGCACCGCTGATATCCGATCCCACCCTGACCGCTTGTCACCCTCCAGTTCGAGAATTGTATCCCTGAGGGTGGTCAAAATCACATCAGGGTCGCGCTCAACGAGCTCTTCGTTGCTAAATTCCACCCATTCGCCGCTGACATCGGCAGCGATGTTCACCCCACCACTGACCGTGATCATGTAGTCGATGAAGGTACCAGGACCCGTGGTCATTAGGGGCTCCGGGCCCCAGACCTCGTAGAACACAGACACCCTTTCCCCCTCAGACAGGCCAGCCAGGACTTCCTCGATCCGCTCAACCTCCGAGCGCATGTAATCGATGACTTCCTGCGCCTCGGCCGGGACTCCCATGATCTCGCCCACCAACTGTATGTTGTCGTAGATACCCTGGAAGTCCTTCGGCTGCAACACCACTACCGTCACACCCAGGTCCCTCAGCTGGGCCGCAATCTCATCCATACCAGCGATGGTAAAGAACACCTCGGGCTCCAGGGATGCGATGATCTCGAAATTGGGGTTCATCGGCCCTCCAACGCTGGGCAGGTCGGCCACTTCCTCCTCGGGCCAGTTACTGTAGTCATCAATACCCACAATCCGGTCGCCGACTCCAAGGGAGAACAGGATCTCGGTATTGCTCGGGGCAAAACAGATCACCCGCTCAGGCTGACTCTCAATGGTGACCTCCTGGCCCGAATCATCGATAACGGTTATGGGATACACGACCTGTTCCGTTGCCGGCTCCTCTTCGGGCTCTGCATCCAACACCGGCTCATCCTCTTCCGCCCAGAGAAGACACCCGCTCAACAGGACCAGTGACAGGATCAATCCGATCAGGAGTTTCTTTCTAAGTCCAAGCGTCACAGTCATTCCCCTTTCGCCTCGCTTGTTTGCGTGGCAACCCATATAAAGAAAACATCCCACCTCCACAGGGAGATGGGACATGTAATCTGGGAAACCACTTCTCCCTCTCCACGGAGGGTCAGGTGGACCCGGTTCGGGCAGGTCTCCTGGCTTCTGCCATCATTTCTTCTCCCCTTCCCGCGTGTGCAGTGGGATCTTGAGAAGAAACTGGCAGTTACAGTGGCGGGACCGCGTCAGACTTGCCGCACAGGGCGGCTCACTGAACTTCCCTATTCTCCACCGGCGAGGCTGTCTTCTCACTGGTGGCACCCGATGGGTTACCATGAACGTGAGCAGGCGTCGCCTGCTCATCTGACCTTTATGCCATTATAAGCCTTACTCCGCCGCCTTTCAATAGCCCGAAGGCCCGAAACTCGTCGAGGCATGCAGCCAGATTAAGCCATCGCAGCCCGCGCCCCATGAGGCTGACCCTTCCAGGCCTGCAGGAACGGACGACACGCACCCGACATGCTCACCCCTGTAAAGCGAAACGCTCTCCACCCGGGACCTCTTCCAATCCAGCGACCGCTGCAGGTTCGTGACCGGAGCCACAGCAGCGCCCACCCCTTCCGACCACACAGCAATCCGTCTCCTTTACCACGACGCCGATATAGGGCTAAATACCGGGTGCCAGGGCATGCCTCGTAGGCAGGCCCGGATGCTGTTGACACCTGTTGCCTCGGCTGATTAAAATTAGCTGGTACGTGCTTCATATCACAGGTTGGGAGGGATTCACTATCAAGCCCATCATTGTTGAGGATCTCTGTATCGGTTGCGGCATCTGTGAGACGATCTGCCCCGAGGTATTTGAGCTGCGCGACGATGGTCTGGCCTACGTCATCGACGAAAGTCCTTCTGACGACCTCAAGGAAGCCGTCGAGGAAGCCGTCGAGGCCTGCCCGTCCGAAGCAATCGAACTGGAAGAATAAAGACAAACATACCAATCCATCCTGTGCGGCACCCGCGGAAGGTGCCGCACTTCCCCTTTTGTCATATCAACTTCTCAAGCCGGGAGTTCCGGGTGATCCCGGGTATCCTTCCCCGTTTGGCAATGGGCCGACCGTTGACCTCCTTCAGGTCCAAAGTCATGTTGATCCCAGTGGCAGCAGAGATGTAACTGCCCACACCGAAACCATCGGCCCCCGCGGCCGAGAGCTGACGTATGGTGTCCGGGTCCAGGCCTCCGGAGCAGAAAATTCGTACGTCGTCAAAGCCAGCCAGATCCAGTTTAGCCCGCGTCTCCCGGACCAGTTCCGGTGTGACCCTGCCGCGCTCAGAGGGCGTGTCAAGGCGAACTGCCTGTAGCCGGCCCTGCAGAGCCCGGGCGACGCGCAAACTCTCCTCCACCTCATCTTTGAAGGTGTCCACCAGGATGATGCGCGGATCATCATCCGGCATCACCTCGTCATAGGCGCGCGCAATCTTCACGGTGTCACCAGCAATGATGATCGCTGCATGCGGCACCGTACCCGTCGGTGCGCGCCCCAGGAGCTTCGCCCCCAATATGCAGCTGCATCCATCCATTCCTCCGATCACAGCCGCCCGCTCCATGACAGGGGCCACGGCTGGGTGAAGATGCCTCGCACCGAAACACACGGCTACACGTTCTCCAGCCGCCTCCTTCACTTCCCTACCCCGGGTCGCCCAGGCACTGGCCGAGGCCAAAATTCCCAACAGGGGCGTCTCCGCGATACCAAAATCTCCGTACTTACCGTGAATCCGCAACACGACTTCCTTGCGGTCAAAGGCTGCCCCTTCGGGAAGACCCCAGAGTTCGGACACCCGGTCCCGCAGGAGCCTGCGCACCTCATCGATGCCACAGAACACGCCCGGCCCACCGCTGAACACCTCTCCGACCACCTCTGTGTCGTTGAGCCCCATGTGCTGCAACATCTGCTTCGTCTTGATAAAATAGATGTCCGTTGTATGGCCAGCCAGGATCTCATCGTGCTCCGCCGAATTGAACACTCGACCGGGCCTCACCTCGAGATCCTTCACATCCTGCAGCGTCTCAAGCGCCTTCACCTTGTCCCCGCTACAATCGTCCCTCACGACCTCCTCCTAACCGTCAACGTCTGCATCGAGCAATCTGCATCCAAGGGTGCTGCCCATTTCCCCGAGGGCCCAGATGTGACCCTCTTCGGATAGGCCGGCCACGGCACTGGCATCGACAACAACGCGATAGTTAAGATTGCGCGCATCAGCCGCCGTATACAGGACACATATGTTGGTGCAGACCCCCGCCAGTTCAATTTCCGTCACCGACCTCTCACGGAGGGCCAGGTCCAAATCGGTGCCGAAAAAAGCGCTGTAGCGGCGTTTGGGGATGATCACCTCAGCACGCTCGGGCTCCAACTCCGGTATGATGTCTGCCCCCGGAGTCCCCTCGATGCAGTGGGGCGGAAACATCTCAAACTCCGCATCGTCGTGTCGATGGCGGTCACAAGCAAAGAGGACCAGGTCCTTGCGCGCCCGCGCCAGACTCAGCCGCTCTTTCACTCGCGGTATGATACGTTGCCCGGCATCTCCCAGGGACAGCGCACCAGCGGGATCGATGAAATCCCGAAGCATATCTATGATCACGATGGCTCGTCCAGTCACATCGTGCGCAACATCCCGTCTCACCGATGAGACGGAAAGCCACAACCCTCCCTTCGCCTACAAAAACTCTTCGATCTCATCCCTTTTCATGGGTGTCCACTCACCCGGCTTCAACGCCCCCAACATGACCTTACCCAGCGAGATCCGTTCGACAGCAAGGACCGGGTGCCCCACCGTCACCATCATTCGCCGAATCTCACGGTGCCGACCCTCGGTCAGCACAACGCGAAGCCAGCTGTCCCTTTTCGCACTCGAGAGAATCTCCACCGCGTCGAAAGCGGCCAGACCGTCGGCCAGGCGGATGCCTTCCCGGAGCTGACGGAGGATCCCAGCCTCGGGACACCCCTCTACCTGCACGCGGTAAACCCTTCTGACGGCGCTCTTGGGATGGGCCACTTGCTGCGCCCACCGGCCATCGTTGGTCAGAAGCAGCAGTCCCGAGCTGTCAAAATCCAACCTCCCCACCGGAAAGACCCGGGGCATATCTGAAGGCAGAAGATCCATGACGGTGGCACGGCCGTGCGGATCGTCGACCGTGGTCAGGCAGTTGCGGGGCTTGTGCATCTTCAGGTACAGATATTCGGTAAGCACCCTGGCCTCACGGCCATCCACCCACACATCGGACTTCCCGGGGAAAACCCGATGCCCCGCTCCTGTCACCGTAGTGCCGTCCACGCTGACACGACCCTCGCGAATCAACTCCTGGGCCCCCCGCCGCGAAGCAACCCCCGCACGGGCGAGAAAACTGTCGAGGCGCAGGCCATCGGGGCCCTCACTCGAATTCAACGATCATCTCCACCTCAACGGAAGCTCCGAGGGGCAGGTTGGCCATGCCCACGGCAGCCCGGGCATGCTTGCCCTTCTCGCCGAACAGTTCCACGAGCAATTCGGATACCCCGTTTACCACCTGGGGCTGTCCGGTGAAATCGGGAGCCGAGCTCACAAACCCAGTGACCTTGACTACCCGCGTGATGCGGTCCAGGTCCCCAAGTTCGGCCTTGATCACACCGAGGCAGTTCAGGCCGGCGATCCGGGCGGCCTGGTAGGCATCCTCCGGCGTGACCTCCGAGCCCACGTGACCAGCCGACATAAGTTCGCCCTTAACCGTGGGAAGCTGTCCGGAAGTGAAAAGAAGATTGCCTGTAACCATCCCTGGAATATACGCTGCCACCGGTGCCGGTACGTCGGGAATCTCGAGCCCCATGTCCCTGATTCTCTGCTCTGCAGTCATTAAACGACCTCCTTCGTGGCGTAATGATTTGCCCCAATTGTATCATCTAACCAAAGAACAAGCGACATACGACAAGGGAGGCCAATACCCCGACCGCGTCGCCGCAAAGACCCGTCACCAGGGCGTGCCGACTCCGAGTTACGCCAACCGAACCGAAATAGACGCTCAACACGTAGAACGTGGTGTCCGTGCTACCCTGCATGGTGGAAGCAAGCCTCCCCACGAAGGAATCGGGGCCCCAGTCGCGCAAGATCGAGGCCGTGATGCCCAGGGCGCTGCTGCCAGAGAGGGGCCGGACAAGCGCCAGGGGGAGTACCTCCGGGGGCAAACCGATGAGCGACAGGATAGGCGACAGGAGCCCCCCCAACATCTCCATGGCCCCCGATGCATTGAACACCCCCATGGCCACGAAAATGCCGATCATATAGGGCAGGATTCGGGCTGCGATATGGAGTCCTTCGCGTCCCCCTTCAACGAAGGTCTCATACACCGGAACACCCTTGATGAAACCATACAAAGGAATGCCACACACCATCAGGGGCACGGCCCACACCGACAGAGCTTGCATAACCGACATCACTACCTCGTCTCCTCCCTGGAATTCCACCAGCGGAACAAGCGATCCACACTCAGGGCCGTAATGCTTGAACAAAGGGTGGCCAACAACGCCGTCGCAACGATCTCAGTTGGGCTGACCGACCCTGCGGCCATCCTCAGGGCGATCACCGTGGCGGGCACCACGGTCACCCCGGAGGTGTTCAGGGCCAGGAATGTGCACATCGCATCGGTGGCTGTCTTCTTATCGGGGTTGAGCTCCTGGAGATGGTTCATCGCCTTAAGGCCCATCGGCGTGGCAGCAGCACCCACGCCCAGCAGGTTGGCGCTGACGTTCATCAGAATGGCTCCCATCGCGGGATGGTCAGCGGGCACCTCGGGAAGAAGCCTGCGCATCAGGGGCCTGACCAGAAATGAGAGCAGCCGGATCAGCCCAGACTCCTCGGCGATCTTCATGATGCCCATCCACAGGATCATGATCCCGGTAAAGCCCAGTACGGTCTCCAGACCCATCTGCGACTGTCCCATTACCGCATCGGTAACTACGGACACCTGGCCACGAGCAGCCGCTGTGAAACCGCCCAAAACGATGAGCAGCAGCCAAACTAGGTTGATCATCTACCTCACGTCTCCTCCCCCCAATCTATATGTGAAGGAGCAGCGCCCCAACAGTCATACGGGAGGTGCAAAGCTGAGTTGGGGGCATTGCTGACCCTGATACTTGTGATATCATAATCTCAGTGTAAAGAGGGGGATGAGAGACATTGACGACCACAAGGGAAGTGACCGATACGACGTTCTCTTCGGAGGTACTGGAATCTGATGTTCCGGTCCTCGTGGATTTCTGGGCCGAATGGTGCGCCCCATGCCGTATGCTTGCGCCAACCCTCGATGAGGTGGCCGCAGACTACGCGGACAGACTCACCGTCGCTAAACTGAACGTGGATAACAGCGAGCAGGTTGCCCAGGAGTTCGGAGTCATGAGCATACCAACCCTGATCCTGTTCAAAAACGGCGAACCGGTGTTGCGCCAGGTGGGCCTGGTTCCAAAGGAACAATTGAAGAGCCAGATCGACGAGTACCTGTAGATGCCAACATACCATCACTATAGGAGGCGGGGCCTCTCGCTGTAAGCACAAGGACGCCCCCGGCAGGGGGGTCGTATCATTCCCTGCAAAGGCGTCGGTATTCGCGTCAGCCCAGAAGTGTCCGTTTTGAACGGATCCTAATGACAGTGGCTGACCTGCCCCGCCTCCCAGCCGAGATTCCCGCCATCAAGGTTAGATATGTGAAATGCCGCTACCCCTATTTTGACGCATCCGAACCGATTCCGCCTCAGGCCGCTGCAGCTGCCAACTATTCAAATTCGCGATCGAGGGCTCCTCTCGGCTCCTCGTGGTCCACGAGACTGCCCTTCCAGGTGCCGCGGCTGAACCATAACCCCACCAACACGGCCCCGATCACATTGCTCAGAGCCACACCCCACCAGATCCCTGCGGGGCCAAGAGCAGTGTGGTGAGAAAGCCCGTAGGCCAGGGGTACCCGAAGCACAAACATCGATAGGATAGAAAACACCATCGAGGTAGCCGTGCGTCCCGCTCCCCTGAACGCTCCGTTGAGAACATTCATCACGCCGAGGAATCCGAAGGAAAGGGCGATGAGCCGGATGTAGTCTGCAGCATGGCTCAGGGCAACCACATCCCGGTCTGTCAGAAAGGTCGACGCAATCCCTCCCGACCCTACAAACGCCACCACCGCTAATCCGCTCAGAACCGAGAACATGATCCCGGCGCTCAACCAGGCCGTCCTCTCCGCCCGGTCCTCTCTTCGAGCCCCGAGGTTCTGCCCCACCATGGCCGTGGTGGCCTGGGCAAAACCCATGCTCGGTTGGAACACCACGGAGGAAATCCGGTTGCCGATCCCGTAGGCTGCCAACACGGGGGTGCCGAAGACCGCAACCGTCGCGGTCATCACGGTCATCCCCAGGGCCCGGGTGGACTGTTCAGCCGCCGCCGGCGTCCCAATGATCACGATTCTGCGTATGGTCTCCAGGTCCGGCTTGAGATCAGCAGCCCTGATCCGCAGATCCAGGTCACCCCGAAACAACATTCGGACACCGATCCCGGCCGCGAGACCCCGGGACAGCACCGTTGCAACGGCGGCACCCTGGACACCAAGCTCAGGAAAGAAGCCCCACCCGAAGATCAAGAAGGGGTCCAACACAATATTGAGAATCGTCGAGCCCACCATCAGTTTCATGGGATTGATGGTGTCACCCGATCCACGGACCAGAGCCTGAAACACGAAGAACCCGAAGATGAACGGAATGCCGATGAACCAGGTCTTAAGATAAGCTACCGCATACGGAAAGACGTCGGGCTCAGGGCCAAGAAGGGCCAGAACCGGCTCAGCCAGGAAGAACCCCAGAGCCGCCAGGACCACCGCAGCGATGCCCACAAAGGTGAAGGTCTGCGCTGCGACATAATCGGCCCGGTCGTCCCTTCCCGCGCCCACGTTCTGAGCCACCAGGGCCGTCCCGGCAACGGTGAGTCCCCCTCCAAGGGATATGAAGAGAAAGACGATGGGGAAACTCAGGGATATGGCCGCCACCGCCCCCGCTCCCAATCTTCCCACCCAGTACGTGTCGGCCAGATTGTAGCCCGTTTGAAGCAGGTTGCTCATTACCACCGGCCAGGCCAGGGTCAGAAGAGCCGGCATGATGGGCCCCTCGGTGAGATTCACCCGTCCGGAGTCTAAGGATACTTTTTTACCTGCAGACATGCATCACCCTACTCCCCATGATCTTTCGCCACCAGCATTTCAAAGTAGCAAGCATTCTTAATAAATGTTTCTCACAAATAGGTGGTCTGTCAAGCTGAACAAGAACAAGGACGCCCAACAGACCGTGGAAAACGTACCGTTCGAACCAGAGATTTTCCTCCTGGTGTCGAGGGTGCGAGGCCTCATGAGGGCACCAAGATCAAGGCCATCGCAGCGCGTTATGGGCGGATGGAGTTGACAGGCGAGCCTATCAGAGAAGAGATTAGCAGTACCTTTAGACACAATGGAAGGGCCGGCCCCTCTACGGGTATGCTGCTACTAGCAGTAGATGGCAGCAAATTCCTGAGAGGAGCCAGCACTATGAAGGATACCACATTTGTCGGT
>PXCI01000071.1 GCA_003566675.1 Clostridia bacterium | reverse complement strand
GTGCCGCTTCGGCGGCGGGAGACTATCGTCTTGCCCTGCTGATGGCCTTGAAAGGGCGGGCGCGGGATCTGGGTTACCGAAGCATCAGTGCCGTCACCGGCATTGAGACGCCCTATCCCAACGGTCCGTGGCCGACCTTTGAAGCGGCAGGGTTCCGCAGGGGCCCCTTCCTGGGGCGAGCTCTGCTCCGGCACCGTCGCGAGGATATGTACCTGGTTCAGCTTGACCTCAATGGGGAAAACGGGAGTGCCCGATGATCTCCCACCGGGTGAGACAGTCTTCTTCCCTGGTGACGGAGGCATTGTGGATGACCAGGGGCCGTCCGTGGCGGTTGGTGCGGTCTGATATGATCCCAGTGTGCTGGCTTCCATCCGGGAACCTCCAGTAAACAATGTCGCCATGTTTCCATTGATCGGTCCTGTCCGGATCGGTGGTTAGGTCCAGGCCGTGGCGTTTCAGAAAGGTGATCTGGTTCTGGGTTCTGCGATGGTCGATGTTTGGATCGGGCTCGGTGAGACCCCAGATCTGCGGATAGACGTCAAAATGTTCCCGCATATCCTCGTGGATGAGAACCTGAAGGTCATATCCGCCCGCCCGGAGGGCGCGGATGACGACGTCAGTGCAGGCTCCTCGGTCGGCGGGAACATCGCCGCCCGGATACTGCACGCTGTAGTATCCGGCGTCGTAACGGACGCCTGCCGCTGCTTCTGCGCGGGCACCCAGAAGAATGTGGTCGTCCGTTGTGAGGTGTTCTTCAGGGATCTGTTCGACCGGAGATGGTTTCGTTGCTACGTCCAGAATCTGGCTCCACAGAGGAATCGTCAGCAGAGCAGCGGTCAGGATTACCAGTATGAGCAGCCGTTTCCCTGATCTCACCCCAATGCCTCCACCCCTGTTGATCTATCTCAATAGTAACCTCATCCGTTCTCCGTGTCCAAGGAATTCCCTTCCCGGGCTACGGTACAGTGGCTGATCTCTGGAGGTGTCTTTTTGTTGACCATGCGCCTGAGCGTGAAGGAAGGGGGCCGGCCGTACCCCCCGGTATCCTTCACTGCAGCTGCAGGGTGCTTCGCACCTGGGCTACGCTCTTACGCACACGATCCATCAGGATCTCGACGCGGCTTCTCTCTGACTCGCTATGCTGCGGCACCTGCGTTGCTGCGAGGACCGACATCGCCGGCCTCCGACCAGACATCTCCAGCTTATCAATGTGGGCACTGCTTCGAGCTGCTCCGATGAACGTGCATGCGTCGCGGAACGTGGGGCACCGGATCACCAGGGGATGATCTGAGCTAATGGTGGAGGAGAGCTCCTCCTCTATTAGGTTCCACAGGGGTGCCTCGCAGGGGATGCCTTTGTTGCTTGTCACCGTGATGTAGTACATGTTCAGCCTCCTCGGGTTATTTGGTCTTACACGTATTATATTAGAAGACTGCTTCATAGATGTCAAGTCTATGATTAATATTACTTATATATTTATTAAGATCCGCCAACCCATCCGGGGATTTGTTACTGGGCTATGCTTTCTGCCGCCAGGTTCGTGGGCGTTGTGGTATGGGGCACAAGACGTGACCTTTGGGAAAATCAGGGTAAGGGGGATGGTCCTGGCTGCCCCCTTGCGTTGGGGCAGATGATCCCGCGGGGCTCCACCTATTCCGGGGCCCCGCGGGGCTCTATGGGAGATACCAGGAGATTCAGCAGAGGTGATAGATCTGCTTGTTCTCTTGATGGGCGACACGGCTCATGCGGCCTGGAGCCTTCTCGCCCACCGGCTCACGGGGTATATGCTCCGCAATCGGATCGGACCCGGTCTGCATACAGGTCAATTAACCTGCAGGTTGTTTCTCCTGCGGCCCCATCCGAAACGGGTTGTCCATCCAATGCTACGATGGGGATGATCTCGGCCACGCTTCCGGTTATGAAGATCTCCTCGGCAGCCCGAAGTTGCTGCGGCGTGAAAACCTCCTCGGAGAAGTTGATTTCGTCCTCACGGCAGAGCTCGGCGATGACCGATCGGGTGATCCCTGGCAGGATGTTGACCAGGGGATATGTTCGAACGATCCCATCGGAGACGATGTACACACTCGTGTTGGATCCCTCAGTGACCATACCGTCCCGTATCATGATTGCCTCGTATGCTCCCTGTTCCCTGGCCTGCTGGCAGGCCAGGACATTGGGAAGCAGGGCGGTGGATTTGATGTCACAGAACTGGTACCGGAGATCAGCGGTGGTGATTGCGGTCTTTCCCCGGAGTCTCTCTTCCCTCGGCACGGGCTCGTGAGCTTTGACCATGACCAGTACGGTGGGTTTCGCTGAAACCGGGAAGGGATGATCCCTGGGAGCCCTGCCCCGGGATACCTGGATGTATGCCATGGCTTCAGGGGTTTCGTTCCTGCTGACCAGTTCATCGATGATGGTGGCAAATTCGTCGCGCGACACACCATAGTCGAACCGGATCAGGCCTGCGCCCCTTTCCATTCGGGCGAGGTGCCGATCGAGCGTAAAGGGAACTCCGTTGTATATTCTTGTTACCTCGTAAAGGGAATCGGCAAAGTTGAAGCCGCGGTCCTCGACATGGATGAAGGCGTCCTCCAGTGGAAGGTATTCGCCATTGAGGTAAACGGTTTGTGTCTTCATGTGCACACCCCTTTCTGAATCATTAAGGTATGAGTTATAGACCTGAGGGTCTCATTCCTTCCCCGTCGGCAGAACGGTATGTGAGTGGAGAGATATTGCATGGCGCTGGGATGCGTCGCTTTCCTCCACCGTGCCTTTCTGGCCGTGGCTCTCCCTGTTGCTTCGCATCGAGGAATCGCTGATCCCGACCGGGACTTGTGGGATCTAGCCGGATAGGACGTTACACGCCTATGCCCGAACCGGGTCGGCCACCGGTGCTGTGTCAGGGAGCGTGTGCCTTTGAGAGCCAGGCCTCTGCCTGTGGTACTTCCAGAAAGAGCAGATCTGCCACCCGGATGCCTACTCCTTGCGGGAGGGGAAGAAGCCCCCATGCAGTGACTACGGCATCGGGTGGTCCACAGCCAAAGGATTGAACTGGCGATGGGAGGGAGGAATAGGGAATAATCAGGGTCGAGAGCAACGCTGTTTCTGTAGCTGTGAACGTCGGACAGCGGCCAGAACACGGGCTGTTGTTCTTGTTCCAACGACTGGAAAGGGAGGTGCATGGATGAGTATTTTGTTCAAAAGCGGTACGATTGTCACGATGTCTGAAGGTCGGGACATCATCTGGGATGGGTCTTTGTATGTTGAGGGTGACAGAATTGTTGAAGTAGGAAAGACGGCTGATCTGGTACCAAAGTACGAGGCGAAGGCGGACCGGGTCGTGGACGCTACACACAGGGTGCTTTATCCGGGGTTTCTGAACATCCACTGCCACTCGACGCTGCTGGCCTGTCGTGGACGAGCGGAGGATGCTAGTAACTGGGATGCCATCTGGGGGATCATGGCGAGCATCAGTGAGGCGATGACCCCGGAGGACGCCTACATGGCGTCGATGCTCGCGCACGTCGAGATGCTCAAGTCCGGAGTTACGACGGTCGTGGACAGTGGGAGTCATATGATCAGGGCCGGCGATGCTGCTGTAGACAGCGGGATCAGGGCTTTTCTGCATCAGACGTTCAGGGATGCAGATCCGGTGAAGATCAAGGAGCAGGGCATCTATGAATATATCCCCGCGATCGGTGACCAGGGACTGCAAAGAGCGGTTGAGCTCGTGGAGAAGTTCCAGGGGCAGGACAGAGGCCGCATTCAGTGCCTGATGGGTCCCCACGCAACCGACGTTTGTTCTCCGGATCTTCTGCAGAGGGCCCGGAGGGAGGCCGATCGACTGGGTGTTGGGGTGACCATTCACCTTGCTCAGAACGATGTTGAGCCGCAGCAGTGCAAGGATGCCTGGGGCGACTGGCCTGGCCGCATGATGGAAAAGGCGGGGCTTCTCGGGCCCGACTTCATCGGAGCACATGCCATCTTTCTCAACGATGAGGACATTGCCGTCCTTGCGCGCAACCATTGCTCCGTGTCACACAACGCCCAGATCAATGCAAAGCGAGCTCACATTGCCCCGGTGTCTGACATGATCGAGGCAGGGATCAACGTGGGCCTCGGGACGGACAACATGTTCTATGACATCATCGAGGTGATGAAAGTGGCGCAGATCGCCTGGCGTCTACGGGGGGGTGACCCCACCCAGCCTGCGCCGGAGACGGTCCTGGAGATGGCATCGATTAACGGCTCGAGGGCACTCGGGATGCAGGACCAGGTCGGCTCCCTTGAGGCGGGGAAACTGGCCGATGTCATCATGATTAACTACAATCGACCCAGGTACACGCCGAGGGTGCAGGAGAATGTGATCTCCAACTTGATCCACTTTGGAACGAGTAACGATGTCGAGATGACCGTGGTCGGGGGGCGCATCCTGGTGGAGGACTTCACATACATCGGCGGTGACGAGGAGGCCATTGTGGACCAGGCTCAGCAGTCTGGGGCAGAGGTCTGGGCAAGAGCCAGGGAAGACTGGAGTCGCCGCATGGCGAAGAGGAAGAAGTAGGTGTTCGGACTCGATCCGTAGTGCTGTGGGAGATGATGCCCAATGCATCCTCCTGCGGCGGATACACGGAGCTGGCGAATTGACGGGCTCTGGAGATCACAAACAGGTCTTCCTTTCACTTCGAAGATGGCTGGGACTGCATTTGCCGTGGCGTTTTCTTCTGATAGAATGACCGGGAATTGAGTATTTGAACGAGGGAGAGTTCGATGCCAGATCGTGCAATTCTTGTGAGGGTTTCCGATGAGTTGGGTCATCCCCTTTCCGGGGTCAATCGGGCTGCGTCGCTCCTGGATGAGGGCAACACGGTCCCCTTTATTGCTCGCTATCGCAAGGAAGCAACCGAAGAAATGGATGAGAAGCTGCTGCGGACCCTGGACGAGCGGTTGACCTACCTGCGGGGACTGGAGGGGCGCAGGAAGAGGATCCTGGCCCGAATTGAGAGCCAGGGCAAGTTGACCGAAGAATTGGCAGAGGCCATTGCGGGAGCAGAGACGCTGCAGCACCTCGATGATCTGTATCTTCCCTTCCGGCCCAAGCGTCGAACCCGGGCTTCTACCGCCCGGGAGCAGGGATTGGAGCCGCTGGCCCAGAGGATATTGGCCCAGGATGACGTCGAGGGTGACCCTGTTGAAATAGCAGAGTCCCTGGTCCCAGAGGATTCAGAGCTGTCGGCCGAGGAGGCCCTGTCCGGCGCCGGCGATATACTCCTGGAGTGGGTTTCCGAGGACGTTGAGGTGCGAACGGGTCTGCGCCAGCTCATGTGGAGAGAAGGGGTCATCATCGTCCAGGAAGATGAAGCGGGTCCTTCTCCCTATGACATGTATTGCGATTTTTCCGAGTCTGTCGGCGGGCTGCCCCCGCACAGAATCCTTGCCATCAACCGTGGTGAACGGGAGGGTTTTCTCAAGGTAAAGGTCCAGATTCCCGAAAAACGGGCCCTTGATATCCTGCAGAGACAGTTCCTGGCGGGGGACTCCATCTGGAATGAACATATGAAGGCGTCGCTGGTCGCCGCCCTGAAGCAGAGATTGCAGGGCGCCATGGAGAGGGAATGTCGCCGGACCCTGACGGAGCGCGCAGAGGCTCACGCCATTGAGGTGTTCGGCCGAAACCTGACCCAACTCTTGATGCAGGCTCCCATACGTGGCCGCGTCGTCATGGGAATCGATCCTGCCTTTCGCACAGGATGCAAGGTGGCCGTGGTGGACCCGGCAGGGAACGTTATGCACACGGGTCTGATCTGTCCCCATCCGCCGCAGAAGAAACTCGCCGAATCCCGGGAACAGATTCGCAGTTGGATTACCCGTTACGCCGTCGATGTGATCACCATCGGAAACGGGACGGCTTCGCGGGAGACGGAGCAGGTGGTGGCGGACCTGATTGGCGAATGCGAGCGGACCGTTCACTACGCTGTGATTGATGAGGCCGGGGCCTCGGTTTACTCTGCGTCGGAGTTGGCGGCAGACGAGCTGCCGGGCCTTGATGTCTCCCTGAGGGGAGCGGTATCCATCGCACGCCGGATCCAGGATCCCCTGGCAGAGCTGGTCAAGATCGATCCCCGTTCCATGGGGGTGGGGATGTACCAGCACGATATGGCCCAGGCGAAGCTGGTGGATGCGCTGAATACGGTGGTTGAGTCCTGTGTCAACAGGGTGGGAGTGGATGTGAACACGGCCTCCGTGGCCCTGCTGACCTTCGTATCCGGGTTGGGCCCGGGCCTGGCCGCCAGTATCGTGAAGTGGAGGAAGGACGAGGGAGTCTTCCGCACCCGGAAGGACCTCCTTGATGTTGCGGGCATGGGGCCCAAGACTTTCACCCAGGCAGCAGGTTTCCTGCGGGTCACCGATGGCCAGAACCCCCTGGACAACACCTGGGTGCATCCCGAATCCTACGATGCGGCCCGCACGATCTTGCGGCAGGCCGGACAGGATGAGGCCCAGTTGGCCCGGGACCAGGGGGCCGTGGGGAGGGCGCTGGGTGACCTGGATCCCCCAGAGATGGCGGAGCTTGTGCAGGAGGGATTGCCCACCGTACGGGATATCATCGCCTCCCTCCAGCGTCCAGGGCTAGACCCCCGACAGGACATGCCTGCGCCGATCCTGCGTACAGATATTCTGAGCATTGAGGCTCTCGAACCCGGACAGGTCCTGCTCGGGACCGTTCGCAACGTGGTGGATTTTGGTGACTTCGTGGACATTGGAGTGGGGCGGGATGGCCTGGTGCATATCTCCGAAATGAGCAACCGGTATGTTCGGGACCCCAATGATGTTGTGGAAGTGGCAGATGTGGTGACGGTCCGGGTGCAGGATGTGGACCTGGGACGTCAGAGGATATCTCTTTCCATGAAGGACTTCTGAGCAGGCGCAGGTGCTACAGAAGAGGGAGCCTCTTTCGTACAAATCGAAACGGCTCCCTCAAAGGCTCGCACTTCCTTTGGATACGAGTTTCCATCTCCGATGGACCGCTCAAACCCATGCTCCTTAGTGGCAGATCAGCGTATGTCGCGACGAGATATCATCGTGCTTTTGTCGTGACCTGGGCAGATGACACATGCATCGATCCAGATGACGTCCAAAATCTTTAACATTGTCTCATCCAGACCAGAGATACCCCGTTGTCTATCCGATCGTTGCAATGTGTGCTCCGTAACTCCCTTTTCTTGAGGGTGGGAGGTTTTAGCATTATGTTCGAGAATGTACTACCGGGGAGGAGGGCGCATCTTGTCAAAACGCAGGTTGGCGATCGTAGATGACAATCACGCCCTGGTGGCAATTTTGGTTGAGTTCTTCCAGGTTCATGGCTTCGATGTCGTTGGCTTTGATGGTATAAGCCATATCGAACAGCTCGCCGAGGCAGAACCGGATGTGGTGATGCTTGATTTGCTCATGCCTCAACTCACGGGACAGGAAATCATGCGGGCGATGAGTCAATCTGCCGTCTTGTCCAGTGTCCCAGTGATTGTCTTTTCCAACGTCCACAAACAAGACAGCTGGCCTCTTGCCGAGGCAGTCATTGAGAAACCCTTTGATCTGTACGAGCTGCTAGAACTGGTGTGTCACACTTTACCGGGCGGTAAGGTGCCGTGAGAAGCAAGAGCCCCTACAGTCTCACAAGGCGCCTAGGGCTGGTGTTTGTGATCACGCTCTTGCTCATTGTTGCTCAACTTGGATATGTCAAATATGCCAGGATTTCGGACAGGATTCTGGAGGATGAACTGAACACCTTACAGAACATCGTTTATCGATTTGAAGCTGATCTCTCCGGACTACTGGACGTCATTCACAAAATTGAAACAGATGAGTCCCTGGATCGTGAAGATCGAGTTTTGGCCATCAACACGCTACTGCAGCCCGTCGCCGAGTTGCATGTCGCGGAGGCTCCTTCTTCTGCGTTGGGGTACTACTCGAGGCATCTTGAAGCGGTCGTGGCCGCCTCTCCCTGGGATGAGATGGGCGACACCCTGGGCGTTACGCTGGAACCGGATCATCCCTCTGAGCAGCTGTATTCAGGGGGCCCAATACAGAGGCACATATCCGAGGTGTTACGGGGGCACGTTGCCCGGTATGCCCGCTTGGTCTACTGGCAGGGGCACCCGGTGGGCCATACCTGGGCCAGCATTCCCATTGAGGTTTACTACAGCAAGCTGACACCGGCCATCACCCGGATATCGCTGGTGTTGTTGATCGCCATAGCAAGTTTCACATTACTGCTGCGCTTCGTTTTGAAGGAGATCACCCGGTCAACGGAGACCCTTGGAGAAGAGATGGACAGCCTCGCCAGTGGTTCGCCCACGTATGCTCACCAGGCAACCACAGATCACGGCGTTCCTGTTGAGTTCCACCCGCTGTTTCGCCGGTTTGCCCAGATGAGCAAAAGAGTGCAGCGTTTGACGAATGAGCTGGCCCAATCCACTCGCTTGGCTGCTTTCGGAGAGTTGGCGACGGTGATTGTTCATGACATCAAGAACCCCCTAGCTGCCATCACGGCGACCGCTCAACTGGGGAAAATCACCGCTCCAGAGAGCGCGAAATGCCAGGAGAGATTCGAGCACATCATTGAGGCCTCCGAAGAACTCGACAATTACTTGAAGAAACTTCTGGTCATCGCAAAGGACAGAGAAGGCTGCGGAGAGCCCGTCTCTATCGCTTCTGTGATCAAAAATACGCTGTACTTATGGGAACCCATGCTTGACCGCAATGATGTTCGGCTGGAGGTCAGCATTGCCGATGCACTCCCTCCGGTCACAGCCGATCGTGCGGCTCTGCAGCAGGTCTTTTTGAATCTACTCAAGAACGCAGTTGAGGCCATGCCGTCCGGGGGGAAGATCGTTCTCGCTGCAGCACAACGCCGTGACGGGGTACAGATCTCCATATTGGATACTGGCCACGGGATCCCAGAGGACATTCAGCCGAGTATCTTCGAGAAGTTCTTCACCACCAAGGACCAGGGAACCGGAGTAGGACTGGCCGCGGCCCATGCCTTTGTCTCGGAGCTGGGCGGGGAAATATGGTTTGAGTCAACCTCCGGTGAGGGAACAACCTTCTATCTTCAGCTTCCCGTACGGAGTTCCTCTGTCGAGGGTTAGTAGGATAGGCCGTTCGTCGTCCCGTAGCGAAAGTCACCGGAGTCTGCGCGTTCACAGATGTCCAGGCCGCGTCCCGGGGGCAGATGTCAGCTGCACTTGCAATTCCTACA
Organism: Clostridia bacterium; assembly: GCA_003566675.1. Lineage (GTDB taxonomy): Bacteria > Bacillota > Sulfobacillia > SLMV01 > SLMV01 > PWUC01. The sequence continues at coordinate 1,517 of PXCI01000071.1, read as the reverse complement.
GATGGTCTCTGTGCTCCGGTGATCTTTCGTTTTGGGCTTCCATGGTTTATGTCCTAATTGAACAGAAGGACGGCCGTCCCATAGACGTAGACGTACAGCCACAGGATGATGGTCATCGGGAAACCGAAGGCGATGACGGCCAGGTCCTGTCCCTTCAGTTCGCTGATGTCGATGCCCGCTCCTATGGCAACGAAGCAGGTGACGAAGAACCATGTAGAGAGGGACCCGGCGATGGCTGCCCCCTCGGGAGTGATAAGGCCCAGGGTGGCCAGAGACGCCGCAATCATGAGCCCCACGATGAACTTGGGGAACTTGCTCCACAGGAGTCCCAGGTGCACTTTTTCTCCCACGGGTAGGCCTCTCCGGGTGTAGATGTAGGTGAGGACCAACACCACAGCGGGTAACAACGCATTTCTGGCCGACTTTACGATGGTGGCGATCGCACCCGCACCCTCGGAATAGGCATGTCCGATGGCAATGCTCTGGGCGGTGTTTGAAGGCACGATGCCAGCGGTGAATCCGGCCAACATGTCACCCCATCCCAGGGCGTGACCCACAAAGGGTAGCGCGAGCAGGACCATCACATCGGTGAGCAGTGCTGCCCCTATGGCAGTGACGATCTCCCGTTCCCGGGCTCGGATGGCCGGTGCGACGGCCATGATTGCCGACACGCCACATACGCCGATGCCGACGCCAACCAGGTGGCCCCAGCGTTCTCCTGCACCTTGTCGCCGAGCGAACCACCCACAAATCAGTATGCAGAAGGCTATGGATATGCTGACCATGATCAGGGCCGTTGAACCGATGGAGAAGATCTCCACGAGATTCAGCCGGGCTCCCAGAAGGACAATTCCAATGAAGAGGCACATCCTAGCGGAAAAAACGATTCCCTCAGCAAAGATTCTGAGGGACAGGGGGAAGAAGTTTCGCGCAGAGAGTCCCAGGAGGATGGCGATCAGGACGTAGTTAAAGATGAACAGCTGGTCTGGTATGAGGTTTGCATCAATCCAACGGGCCAGGGCTCCGAGGGCCGCGCAGAGGGTGAGCCCAGGGATAATGTGAAGCAGGTAGGAGCCCCAGCCGCTGTGTTTTTGAGGGGGGATTTTCGCCATGGTTTATGCCTTCTTTCAGTTCAGTAGCCCTGGGAGCACGCCAACTAGAAACACGATGAGCAGACCCACAATGCATCCCAGCCAGTCGTCATCGATGCGAAAGGGTTTGGAATTTCGGTTCTTCAAGATCGTACCTCCTGGTCTTTAGTTCTCGATTTCGAATACTCGAATACTAGTCCATTCTCCGTATGCGGGCTATTGTCCTTCAGGGAACCAGTGTCAGGCAGGATACCTTAACAATCGGCTAGAAGGAGTATTGATGAAGGGCAAAAGACACATTACCTGTTGGGAGGTGTGGATCAATGCTTGCAAACAATAAGGTGCGATGGATCGGTCATGCCGCCTTCGAGATCATCACCAGCGGTGGGACCCGGATTATGATTGATCCCTGGATCACCGGAAACC
>PXCI01000284.1 GCA_003566675.1 Clostridia bacterium | reverse complement strand
CATGATCCGTCCCAGGTGCGCATCCTCCTTGTCGCCCAGGTACTCAAAGGCCCTAGATACTCGTGGTTCCAACGACTCCACCATCCTTCCTCTGGTGATCTTCTGCAGCATGAGATTCTTCCCTACTCAGGTGCCTTTCAATGGTTTTTTCGAGGGTACCCAGACCCACGTAGCCGGCCGAACACAGCAACTCTGATAAGATCCGATCATCCAGCGACAGGCGGGACTTCACCTGTTTGAGCCACCTCAACCCGTAGTAATAGGTGGTCATGTAACCGGGCAGGAGTTTCTGGAAGTGAACCTGCCCGCGGGCAACTCGGGCTGTTAGTCCCAGGGTCTCCCGATAGAGATGTACGACCTGCTCCGTGGAGTGTCCGAGCATGTGCAGACACAGGTCGGCCTTGATGCGCGTGATGGTATGTAGTCTTCGATAGGCTGCGAATGCCATGAAGGAAGGGCCGAACACCTCGGCAAGGAGAGCCTCCGACCGGTGCGCCATCCCCTCCACCAGGGGACTGGAAGGGTGCATGAGCGTGTGTACCTTGAAGGATCTGGGCAGGTCAGATGCCGAGATCTTCACCCGCTGCGCGTGATGCCCCGGGTAACACTCATGCAAAGCGAGCATTTGCAGCCAACCCGGGGATAGGTCCCTGTAGTTCCTGGTGTTGACCAGGACAGCACCACGGAGATTTTGTGACAGCGGACTGGGACTCATGCATCCCCCCCAGGGATAGGTCCTCTCCATATGTGGGGGAACGGGCAGTACATCGCAGGTTTCCCCAGCGGGAAGGCGAATGTGCCCAGAGGACGCTTCCCTGGCACACCCCAAGTATTGCCTCATAAGCACGATAGCCTCTTCCGGTGAAGATAGGCTTCCATCATCGGCCTGTAGGTAGTCGGTCATGCTCTTCCGGCCGCATCGTTCCCGTGCCAGCTTCAGGAAGCGATCCCGAGCATGGATTAACTCCTCGTCACACCAACTGAGCATTTCGTCGGCATCAATGCCCCAGAGGGTCTTCAATCTGCACGGATAGGGAAGGGCCTGAACCTTTCCCTCCCCAGACATGCCCGCAATGGTATCCATCGCCCTTTTCAAAGCACACTCAACATGGCGAAGGGCCTTCGACACCCCCACGTCACCAGAACCATCAACGGGCATATCGTCGCCCACACCCCTGAGGAGCGACTCGAGGTATTCTGTGACTGCCTCTCGCGCCGCTGGCCCCACCTGCGATGTTCGTCCACAGACACCGTCCACCAGGTTTGCCACGCACTCCAATTTACTTGCCAGAATCTCATCCTTTTCCTTCCGGGGTCGCCCATCCAGGAGCAGGAAACGATCGAGGGTGTACCCCACATCTGCAAGGTATCGATGGGGAGTGGCCCTTTCATCGAGCAGACGAAACTCCAGGGCCTCCGCCAGGTTTGTGACGTGGTGCAGAACCAGATCCTCCAAAACCCCTTGGGGGCTCTGAAGAGCCAGGTCCCTTCTCAGTGCCACCGTCTCGGATGCCATATGATCGAGACGGTCATCCGTCGGAACGAAAAGGTCATGATCCGTGTGCAGAACAGCATCGTACCGTATCCATAAATCTGCAATGCGATCATCGAGGGCCCTGAGTTCAGGGGAGAGTCTCTCGGGGACAATCACTGTCTCCACCGGTGTTTCGGCACCTCTGAACCGTCAAACACCCCAACACCCGGCGGTCCACCCTCCCGGGTACTCCCTTCTTCCTGACTCACCATCGTGATAACCTCCAAGAAAAGCAGGTTCACAAACTCAAGCCAATGACGCATACTTAGTGTATACATTGTAGAGGTTCTCCGGCGGAGAGGCCAAGTCCTGTAGAAGGCAGCAGGTGTTGCAACTGACGTTCCTGGAGGCGTGCGATGATAGGATCCGAGATGATACCTCTTCTGAAGAAACAGGATCACGCGTACTGGATCGCACTCTCTATGAAGATGCTCCACGGCCTCGGCTGGTTCCTCGTTTTCCCAATCATGCCGGTGCACGCTCGTCAGCTGGGCGCAGGCCCCTTGATCGTCGGCCTCTTGATGGCCACTCCTGCAATTTTTCAGATGTCCATCCCCCTTCTTGGGGGAACAATCACCGCGCACCTGGGCAAAAAACGGATGTTCCGTTGGGCCTTCGCGGCGGGCATTCTCTCCGCAGGCGTATACTTCGCAGCCCCACAATACCTGTGGTTGTTCCTGGGACAGATGCTGCTGGGAACCAGCCACGCCTTTTTCGAACCCTGTTTCGGCGCTCACCTGGCCGACCTGGCAGAGCCTGAAGAGACAAGCCGACTGCTCGGGTTCGCCATGGGGCTTCATGGGATAAACGCCATGGTGGGGCCAGCCACCGCGGGCTACCTGATCGATGGGCTCAATCCCGGTGCCGTCTTTGTACTGTACATGTTCATCATGTGTATGGGCCTCGGACTCGCCTACTTCCTTCCCGCAACAGATTCAATGCCACAGACGCTCAAGATGGCGCAGCTGATCAGCACCAGCCGCCAGGACAACCGGATCGCCCTTCTATCTGGAGCGGTGAGATTCGCCCTCTTCTCCTCCTGGACCCTATTCATCAGCTGGGCCGTGTTCGACTCCTTCTTCCCCATCTACACAGAAGATTTGGGTCATTCAGTCCGTCTCCTCGGGCTCTTTCTCATGATCCGAGGCGTGTCTTCAACCGTGGTGAGATTCACCGCCGGTCCCCTGGTGAACCTCCTGGGTTTGAAGAAGTTGATATCCGCAGCGCTTCTGACCAGCAGTCTGTCGTTCTTAGCATTGCCCTTCATCAGTTCTCCCATGGCAATCCTGGGAATCAGTCTGATCTCAGGCATTGCTCCGGGAATAATACCGGTAGCGAGCGCAGCGCTGATCGCCGAAGGACTACCCAGACGACATCGCCCCGTGGGGATGGCTCTGAATCAGACCTTCGTGGGTTTCGGCAGACTTACGGGCTCAACCACCTTCGGTTACGTAACCGAAACCCAGGGCCTGCAGTTTACGTTCACTTCTACAGCCGCGGTTATAGCGGTCTGCACGGCAGCACTCGCGGCGATCGGCAGAACAGCAGCGGGCGGAACGGAGGAGGATACCTCGGATTCGATAAAGAACTCGTAGACACAACCGGAGTCGACCCAAGATTCCAGCGTGCTTTGAGAGGATGATTCGCATGTTAACCGGCGTATTTGCACCTATACCCACCCCCTTCGACGAAAGAGGGGAGATACTGGAAGACAAGTTGATCGAGAACGTCAATCGCTGGGCAGAGACAAAGCTAACCGGGCTCGTGGTCCTCGGCTCAAACGGAGAATTTGTGTACCTTTCCGAAGATGAGAAGGTCCGGTTGCTCCGGATCGTCAGGGAGAACCTCCCTGAGGATCGCCCTGTCATCGCCGGAACAGGCTGTGAATCCACCCGGAACACCATCGAGCTGACTTGCAAGGCGGCCGAAGCTGGAAGCAGCGTTGCCCTGGTGATCACCCCGCACTTTTTCGGAAGCGGCATGACCAGCCAGAGACTCCATCGCCATTACACGGAACTGGCCGATGCCTCTCCCATTCCAATCATGCTGTACAACATGCCGCGCAATACCGGCATCAGCATGTCCGTGGACCTGATCAGTGACCTGGCGCAGCACACTAACATCATCGGCATCAAAGACAGCGGCGGAAACATCGCCCAGATCTCGCAGATGGTTCGGGATACGCCCGATGACTTCGCCGTATTCGCCGGCTCCGGCAGCTTCCTCCTACCCTCCCTCTTCATGGGCGCAGTGGGCGGGACCCTCGCCGTGGCAAACGTCGTCCCCAACCTCTGTGTTGACATCCTCGAGGCCTTCAACGCGGGTGACTACGACCGGGCCAGGGACCTGCAGCGCAAGATCCTGGAACTCAATGCCTCGGTGACCACGGGCTTCGGCATTCCTGGTCTCAAGGCGGCCCTGGATCTTCTCGGCTTCTACGGCGGGCCGCCCCGGCTGCCCCTTACACCTGCGACGGATGACGCAAAGAAGAGACTCCAGGAGCTCCTGCAGCTCTGCGGTGCTCTCTGAAGATTCCGTTCCCCGAGGGGGCGGTCTTATGCGCCCCCTCAAGCAAATTTGCATCAAGGGAGATCTCGCTGACGACACCCCAGCGGCAACGTCGTAGCGCGGGAAGCAGCTGAAATGACAGGTGCAACCATAATGGGGGCAATCTCTCGGGTTGAATAGCAATGGAGATGATCGGCCGATGGATATTCAAGGGGCAGTAGAATACGTAGAAAATGCGGTGCAGGATCGAGAGGCGGACGTCTACGAGCTCAGCCGAAAGCTTTTCGAGAATCCAGAGATTGGCTATGAGGAGATGCGCTCGAGCGCACTGCTTCGTGATTACCTGCTGAAACAGGGATTCAAGGTACAGATGCCCGTCGCCGAGTTGGACACAGCCTTCGTCGCCCGGGCTGGGATCGGCGGCGAAAACACTGTCGCCATGATACTGGAGTACGATGCCGTACCGGAAGTCGGTCATGGGTGCGGTCACAACCTGATAGCCGCGGCCACAGCGGTGGCCGGAGCTGTTGCCAGGTCGCTGATGCACGAGATGGATGTGGCAGGGGCCCTATTGCTGATCGGCACACCCGCTGAAGAGGGCGGGCTGGGCAAAGTAAGGATGCTGGAACATGGCGTCTTTGAGGATCTGGATGCCGCCCTGCAGTTCCACCCTGATCGGCTCTGGGGACACGATGAGGCCCAGCTTTCCGCCCAGGGAATCCACATCTCCTTTGAGGGGAAACCCGCACACAGCACGTCTGCCCCCTGGAATGGGATCAATGCCCTGGATGCGGTCATTCAGACCTTCAACGGGATCAATGCTCTGCGAGAACACCTCTCCCCGGATCTAAGGATCAGCGGTGTCATCGCCGACGGAGGCGGGGACATTGCCCTGGTGCCACAGCACGCGGCAGCCCATTTCCGCATTCGTGGATACAACACGGAGCAGGTGAAGGAAGCCGTTGAGAAGCTGCGAGGATGCGCCGAGGCCGGAGCACTGGCAACGGGCGCATCGCTCACATGGTCCGCGGGCCCCTTTGAACCGAGCCCGGTGGCCAACCTCGCCCTGAAAGATCTGGCCGTTGAATGCGGAAGTCCGTTCGGCGTCGACTTCGCAACTCCCAGGCGCATATCCGAGACCACGGATTTCGGTGCCGTTTCCGAGGTCGTACCAGCTCTGCTATTGCGGGCCAGGTGCTGGCCCGCAGGCACCGTGTCTCACACCGAGGATGCGGCAAGAAGAACCCTGGATCCCATGGCCCAGGAAGCCGCCCTTCAAACAGCAAAAACCCTCGCCCTGATGACGGTACGTATGTTGGATGACCCATCCCTGGCTGAGCGATGCTGGGACGAACACAATGTGAGAAAGGATGATCGTTGATTATGAAAGGCAGGAAGCTTCTCATGATTCCGGGGCCGGTGGAGTTCTCTCCCGAGGTCCTGAGCGCCCTGGGACAACCCACAACCAGTCACGTATCTCCAGACTTCATGGAGTGCTTCGGACAATGCCTACAGATGATGCGCCAGGTCTTCTTGGCCCCATCCTCGCAGCCCTTTATCGTCGCCGGAACTGGAACCCTCGCCATGGACCTTGCAGCCAGTAACCTCGTTGAACCGGGAGATCGGGCCCTGGTGATCAACACCGGGTACTTCGGCGACCGCATGGGTGATATGCTCTGCCGTTATGGCGCCGAGGTAGACTACCTTGATTCTCCCGTGGGCGAAGTCGCATGCGCAGAGCGGCTCAGGGAGGCCCTCAAGGACAAGGACTACGCCCTCGTGGCCATGACCCACGTCGATACCTCCACGGGTGTACTGACAGATGTGAAGAACCTGTCCGCCGTGGCAAAGGATGCGGGTTGCCTGACGATCGTCGATGGTGTCTGCGGCACGGCAGGTGCCGAGTGCCGCTCTGATGAATGGGGTGTGGATGTGCACCTGACCGCCTCGCAGAAGGCGATCGGTGTCCCCCCGGGGCTCGCCCTGGTGACCGTCAGCGAGGATGCCCTGCGGAAGTTCGAGAGCCGGGCGACCCCGGTTCCAAATTACTACGCAGACATCAACAACTGGCTGCCCATCATGCAGGCGTACGAAGCAAGAAAGGGAGCATATTTCGGCACTCCGGCGGTCAACCTGGTCTATGCACTCAACGCCAGCCTTCGCGAGATCCTCGATGAGGGTATGGAGGCGCGGTTTGCTCGCCATCGCAGATTGGCTCAGGCCTTCCGTGCCGGGGCCTCTGCCATAGGCCTGAAGATGGTTCCAAAAACCGAGGAACTCGCAGCACCTACCCTATCGGCCCTGTACTATCCGGAGGGAATCGATGCGTCCCTGACCGGCCACATCAACGCAAGCGGAGTCATCGTCGCTGGAGGCCTGCATCCGAAGATCAGCGATCAGTACTTCCGGGTAGGTCACATGGGTGTCTGCAATGAGTCGGATATTCTCGCTACGGTCGGCGCCATCGAACGGGCCCTGGCCACAATGGATGATGCCTTCACGGCCGGTGCCGGTGTCACGGCAGCACAGAAAGCGTTGAGCACCTCTGGGTGATGTTTGCATAGGATGAGGCTCTCATGGATGAGTTCCTCGTTCTGCCTGGAACCGACGGGCCCCGCGTCCCGGTCCTATGTGAGGAGGGGTGGTCGTGAAGAAAGTGAATCTGAGGGGTTATCCGGACCTGGATTACAGGTCTCAATACGATATTCCAGATGGTCCATACGAACTGAAGACGGAGCAATTCCAGTGTCGGATTGAAAGGACCAGGGAGTATCTGGGGCAGCGGGACCTGGACGGGATTCTGGTCATGGATCCCCTCAACATCATCTACCTGTCCGGTCTGCACTTTCTGCCAACCGAGCGCCCGATGGGGCTGTATATTCCGGCGCAAGAGGGCTCCCCCATGTTCCTCATTCCTCGCATTGATGAAGCCATCACAGGCACGTGGTGGCTACATGAGTCCTGCTCCTACTTCGATTATCCTCTGTCGGATGGGAACTTTAAATGCCCGGGACAGCCGGTAGCCATGGGAGACTGGTTCATCGATACGATTGAACGGAACCGGGGCCAGCTCCGGAGACTGGCCATCGATGACGAGAGGGTTATTCGAACGGCAAAGAAGTACAACGATCTTGAGGTTGTCGAGAATCTCGCGGATTGTCTCATGATGAGGCGCATCATGAAGGGTCCCGAGGAGATTGAACTCATGAGGAAAGCCATAGGCTTCGGAGATCTCATCATGGAATACGCCTACCACCTGGTGCACGAATACGGTACCGATCTCCGCGACGTCGACATCCGCAGGATCTGTGAAGCCTATGGCCAGGATCTCATGTTCAGCCGGGTTGAACTCGACGGCCGGCCACACAAAGGTGCAGGTACAGGCGTCGATGTCTGGTGCCGTGCCGGGGCCACCACAGCCTATCCCCATCCGAACCAGCCCTCGAGGACCAGGATCGAGCGCAATCAATCCCTGCAGTTTGCACTGGTCATCCGTGTAGCTGGATACGCTGGAGAGTACTACCGCGGCTGGCACGTAGCCCCCATGGAGGCTGAAGCAGAGGAGCTGTGGACTGCACACACGGAGGTCACCATACTTCAACAGAAGCTCTCGCGGGACGGGATGAAAGCGTCAGACATTGCATCCAGATGCCTGGGTCACTATGAAGATCGCGGCCTATCACGCTATGTGTATCATAGGCCCGGACACGGACAGGGAGTAGAGGGACATCAGCCACCCTACATCTCGCTAGGTGATAATACCATCCTTCGAGAAGGAATGTGCTGGTCCAACGAGCCTGGGCTTTATCATGTCGAAGGCGGATACGGGTACAATCACTCCAACCTGATTATCACCCGACAGGCCGAAGGCGAGGTACCTAACCGATGGCCCTTGGACCTGGAACGATCCCTGATAAGGATCTGAAGTAGGGATAGCAGACCTGTGAGATCTCTGGATCTTGAAACGGCAGCAGTGGCGAACAGCAGATGTCGTTTAGCAAACTCATCATCGGCGCAGCAAGGCAGCGGGGGCCTCGCGGGCAAATGCCAGCGAGGCCCCCGTCGCGATCCTGAAGGGTGAATCAGGACAGGACCTTCGCGATCTTCTCAATCGCCCAGTCGAGCTCCTCCTTCGTTATGACGAGGGGAGGCGCAAGCCTGACGACGTTCTCATGGGTTTCCTTGGCCAGGACACCCTCGGTCTTCAAAGCTTCACAGTAGGGCCTGGCACTGGTATCCAACACGATCCCAACGAAGAGACCCTTGCCCCGGATCTCCTTCAGGTGAGGCGTGGTAATAACGCGCTCCAGCTCCTTATGCAGGTATTCACCCAGCTCCCTGGACCGCTCTGCCAGGTTCTCTTCCTGCAGGACCTCGAGGGCCGCCACACCCACGGCAGCTCCCAGGGGGTTTCCGCCGAAGGTCGAGCCGTGGGAACCCGGCTCGAAGACGCCGAGGATATCGTCGTCGGCAGCGATGGCCGAGATGGGGTAAACGCCTCCTCCGAGGGCCTTGCCCATGATGTAGATGTCGGGGACGACATCTTCCCAGTCGCAGGCAAACATCTTGCCGGTGCGCCCAAAGCCGGTCTGGATCTCGTCAGCAGCAAATAGGACGTTGTTCTTTTTGCAAAGAGCAGCGGCCTCCCTGAGATAACCCTCGCGGGGCACCCTAACTCCCGCCTCGCCCTGGATCGGCTCCACCATGAAGGCTGCGGTGTTCTCGTTGATCGCGGCCTCCAGGGCATCGATATCACCGTAGGGGATGATGACAAAGCCGGGGGTGAAGGGACCGAAATCGGCCTTGTAGGAAGGCTCCGAGGAGAACGAGATGATCGTCGTCGTGCGGCCGTGGAAGTTGCCCTCACAGACGATGATCTCCGCCTTGTTTTCAGCCACACCCTTGGCGCGATAGGCCCACCGCCTGATGTTCTTGACAGCCGTCTCGACAGCCTCCGCCCCGGTGTTCATAGGCAGGACCTTGTTCTTCCCGGTGACCTCGCACACTTTCTCGTAGAAGTCCGCCAGTTTCTCATTTTCAAAGGCACGCGAGACCAGGGTAACCTTGTCCGCCTGCTCCTTGAGAGACGCTATAATTTTGGGATGACGATGGCCCGGATTAAGAGCCGAATAGGCACTGAGAAAATCCATGTACTTGTTGCCTTCCGGATCCTTAACCCAGACGCCCTCAGCCTCACTGATCACAATTGGCAAAGGCAGGTAATTCTGAGCCCCATACTTGTTTGTCCTGGTGATGATTTGATCGGTATTTGCCACAAGTAACCCTCCCTGATGATCGTTCTCTAGATACCCGTTGTCGTTTTTGCACGGCATGTGACTCGCCCTGCAGACCTGCGCCGATCCATTGCAGCACACCAATCTACGCGCTGCTAATGCTTCTCTTCGCCACCGACACACTCCCTCCTGCCTGATATGGGGAATGTTTCACAAACCGATTCTCACAAGGCGAATCCTGAGACTGAAAATCCCCGGATCGGCTGCGCACCCCCGTTACAGCTGTGCAAATCCCTGGCGAACACACCGGAAACCACACCTCTGCCAGGTCCAAATCGGCCCAGAAAGAAACGACCAATACACCTGATAAACCCGTTCATCTCAATCGGCTCACCCAGAGTCGGGCGATGGGTATCCCCGGGCAGATTCATCCTCGAGGGCAATGCCGCCGTATCGGGCAAACCACTGGCAGATCCGCCTGATCCGGTCTATGGCCTGTCTCGGTTTGGACACAGCATGCCGTTCGTCCTGGTAGATGATCAGCTCGGTATCCACGCCCCGCTTCTTGAGCGATACATACATTTGCTCGGACTGGTTCAGGGGACAGCGCCAGTCCTTTTCTCCGGCAGTAATCAGAAGGGGAGTGCGTATGTTCGCCACCCCCGAGGCCGGCGAGATCCTCCGATACACCGCCTCATTCTGCCAGGGAACGCCCAGATCGTCCTGCCACCACAAGTGGCAGTCGTCCGATCCAAAGGCCGCAACGTAATCCCACATGCTGTGCTGGCTGGCAGCCGCTCTGAACACATCGGTATGTCCCACGGCCCAGTTGGTCATGATCCCCCCCTGGGAGAAACCCGTACAATACAGGCCCTCCGGGTTGGCCCAGCCACGGTCGAGGAGTTCGCGCACCCCCGACAGGATGTCATCGTGTTCCCGCGGACCCCAGTCACCCTGGATGCTGCGGCAGAACTGCTCGCCGTAGGAAATGGAACCGCGGTAGTTGACCATGAGGACAAGATATCCGAGCCCGGCCCAGTACTGGTGGTCGAAGCGGAAGCCGGGACTGTCATAGGACATGGGGCCGCCATGAATGCTGACGATGAGGGGAGCTTCTCCTGCGGCATCGTTGAAACCTGGGGGCAGAACCACCAGTCCCTCGACAACACCACCGTCAGAGTTGGTAAACTGGATTCTCTGTTGATCTGCGGTTGAACAGGCGGCAAAGATCTCGCGGTTGAAGTTGGTCAGTTGGATGGCCTCGCCCCCGAGATCATCGGGTATGGCATACAGGTTCTTCCCCTCCCGTGGTCCATCGATGACGACCACGCATACACCACCGCAAGCATCGAAACCTCGATCCAGGCTCACCATCCGGTCTGTGGGGTACACCAGGCTTGCCTCGCCCTCCTGTGTCGTCACTCCCAGGCGAGTCTGGCCCCGGTCTCCGGCCAAAAAGAGGATCCTGCCGTCACTGGCCCACCCAGGCTCGCTGACAACGGGGCGGTCCAGCCCTTCGGTCAGGAT
>PXCI01000249.1 GCA_003566675.1 Clostridia bacterium | reverse complement strand
TTCCCGGAGGAAGAGTCCCATCTGGTCGTTGTGGAAGGCCCGGGAGGTGAGGGTGATCTTCTCCATCTGCTCCCGCGCCGCTTCCAGGATGGCGGGGTGTCGGTGCCCCTGGTTCAGGGCGGAGTAGGCCGCCAGCATGTCCAGATATTTCCGCCCATCCACATCCCAGACCCAGACCCCCTCCCCACGCTCCAACACCACGGGGAGAGGCTTGTAGTTGTGGGCGCTCCACTGCTCCGCCTCGTGGAGGAACTCCTGGGTGCGATCGGAAACTGCCTGGGACATCGAGCCTCCTGGAGAGGTGGAAGTGGGTGCCGTTACGCCCGCTACGCTAACTCCCGCTTGCAACAAGGTGCAAGCCATGACGGTGAAGCGCCCCTCCCGGGGTGGGGGGCGCAACCCGCCCGGCCAAGAACCCGCAGGCTGCTGGTTCAAGCCGACCGTGGGGAGGGCGGTCACAACGCTTGGACAAGGCATTAGGCCGGATGAAGCAGGACTGCCTGCCCTCGGGCCTTGAGTGTCCGCGGCGGCCCACCGGCGCTAATTGCGCGACCACCCATCATCCATGGCTGGCGGTCAAGGGTCGCCCCCGCCGGCGTTGCGCGCATACTCTTCCGCTCCTCCGTCATGTCCATAAGGCATTTGCCCACAGCGTGATGGCGTTCCACCAACCTCCAAGCCCTCATGGAATGGTCCGCTGTGCCCCCTTACCATCAAGGACTCGTGCAGGAACCTCGGACTATCTCCAGGCGGGAAAACCGGGTTGACATGCTACAGGCTTGTGATGCATCATCACAAGGTCCCGAGGCCATAATCCGACCCCCCAGGTCCTCGTTGCATCACTCCTTCCGGTTAGAGTCGGAGTGGTGAGTGCCCGGGGGGTCAATGCTGTTCGGCCCAGCTGGCCGAGCCACGGTGGATTGTGCCCGGGCGACACCAACAAGCCGGCGGTATTTCGGAGGCTCCCGGCTTTCCACGCGAAACTCCGAACCCTTTAGGAGGGCCCTGATGGCCGAAACGAGTGTAGGTCGTAGCCTGAGACAGTGCCGATGGCTGTTTCTGATGGGAGCATTGACGCTGGGGACCACCCCGGTCTTGGCCCAGGAGGCCGGTTCCATCCGGGGGCAAGTGACGGACGCCCAAACGCTGCGACCCCTCGTTGGAGTCCAAGTCACCGTTCCTGGCAGCGGCCTGGGTGCCCTAACCGCGTCAGACGGTCGCTACGAGTTGCGGGGCGTCACTGCCGGGGAAGTTCAGGTTCGGGCCATGATGCTCGGCTTCGCCGAGTCGGTCCAGACCGTCGTCGTCGCCGCAGGCGATGTGGCGACCCTCGACTTCGGACTGAGGGCCACTGCGCTTGCCCTTGACGAGGTGATCGTCACCGGTACCGGACGCCCCACGGAACGTCGGCGTCTGTCCACGGACATCGCCGTTCTCGGCGAAGATCTGATTCAGGCCTCCGGTGCCAGCAATGTCACCGAGCTCCTCCAGGGGCGGGTCCCCGGGGCGCAGGTAAACGCCGTGGGCGCCCAGCCAGGCTCGACGGGCCTGATGAGCTTCCGCGGTCCCTCGAGCGCCCTGGCCGATCAGACCCCGGTCATCTACATCGATGGGGTCCGTGTCGACAACGCGAGATTCGGCGGGGGAGGAGGAGTCCAGACCTCGGCCTTGGCCGACCTGCCCATGTCGGACATTGAGCGAGTGGAGGTTACTCGCGGGGGCGCCGCAAGTACGCTCTACGGGGCGGACGCTGCTGCCGGGGTGATTCAGATCTTCACCCGCCGGGGAGGGACTGGGCAGAGTCGAGTCACCGCCCGGATCGAACAGGGCCTGGACCTGCCGGAGACCAAGTTCATCCAGGATGCCGATTTCGTGTACCCTGCGGATCGCTTCCCCGATGCGCGGGCCCACCCGAGTTGGGATCCGGATTTCGTGAAGAATGAAATCCTGACGCCGGGTTATTTTCAGGCCTACTCATTGAGTGCGACCGGCGGGGGACCGGAGCTGGGCTATAGCGTTTCAGCTCGGGTCCAGGATTCCGAGGGGATTCAGCCCTTGAATGCATCCACTCAGGTGAACCTCCATGGCGGACTTCGGGCCACCCTGACGGAGACGCTGAGTACGGATCTGACCGGCACCTACGTCAGGCACGAGTATGAGGTGTCGAGCGCAGGGACCGGGACGGCTGGGATCTTCCCGGCGGTTGAAGTCGGGAACTGGATGTCCCTGCAGAGGGCTTCGAACTTGGAAGAGGCCCTTGAGAACTCTCTACGAAGGTCCGAATCGACGCTCGTGGATCGATTCACATTCAGCAATTCCATGAACTGGAGCCCTGTCAACTTCTTCGATGGCCGGCTCACGATGGGAGTTGATCGGCGAAGCAGCACCACCCGCCTCGACGAGGCCATCGACTTCCTGGTGACGAGTCGCAGTGGGGCTCTTCAGACCGCGAATCGGGAGTTTGTCGGAGTGACCTTCGACGCTCAGGGGACCTTGACCTACGATTTGCCCGGATTCACGAACTCGTCGACCACTGTGGGAGTCCAGGGCTTCAGGGAGAGCGTGCGTTCCTTCTCCGGGCTCGGGCAGGACCTTCCGCTGCCCGGAATCACCTCCTTCAGCTCAGCGGCGCGAGTGACCGCCAGTGAGAGCACCAACGCGGTCTTCAATGGCGGCCTGTTCGTGCTTCAGCAGGCGGGAATCCTCGACCAGGTTTTCCTGGAGGCGGGGGTCCGTTTAGACGGAAACACGGCCTTCGGAAGCGATGTGTCCTACCAGGCGTATCCGAAAGTGGGTGCATCGTATGACCTGGCTTCATCCGACCTCCTCCCGGACTGGATGAACACCCTGCGCCTTCGGGGAAACTACGGCGTGACCGGCAAGTTCCCTCCCCCCTTCCTCAGGGATCGGACGTTCTCCGCGTCCCCCTTTGGCGGGGAGAGTGCTCCAAGGTTCGCCAATCCGGGGAATCCGGACCTTCAGCCTGAGCGTGTCACCACGTATGAGGTGGGCGTGGATGCCGACATCTGGAATGGCCGAATCGGACTGAACGTCACAGGGTACCGGGCTGTCACGACGGATGCCCTCTTCGCCGTGGATCTTCAGCCGGCGAGCGGCCAGCAGTCCCAGCTCCGCAACATGGGCGAGATCCTGAACCAGGGGTTGGAGGTCGGTGCGAACGTGGATGTGGTTCGCACCGCGTCCACCCTGTGGAGCGTATCCGGCACCCTGAATACTCTGAAGAACGAGGTGTTGGATCTCGGCGGGATGGCTCCCTTCGAACTCAGCACGAACGGGCGTCGGGAGTTCGGCCGGGTCGAGGAGGGGTATCCGTTGGGGGTTCGCTACATGAACTTCCCCGTGGATACTAACGGAGACGGCCTTTTTGACGGGTCTGAACGGGGAATCGTGCGGCATCCCGAAACCGGCAAGGTGCTGACGCCCTTCCCGACACTCACGGGTAGCCTGCGGACCCAGTTGACCTTCCCTGCTACTGGCCTCTCGCTCTCCGCGGGTGGGGACTGGTCTCGGGGTTCCACAGTCCAGGATTACGGTGCGATTTGGTCTTGGGGGAACAACGTCCGGCGAATCAACTTCCCGATGCGTCATGACCTGAGCGGAAATGAGGTCGGGCCCTACTTCTATACGCAGGCATTCAACTACACCGTTCTTCGGGGTGATTTCTTCAAGCTCCGGGAACTGAG
The DNA here is from genome assembly GCA_003566675.1 of Clostridia bacterium. GTDB lineage: Bacteria > Bacillota > Sulfobacillia > SLMV01 > SLMV01 > PWUC01. The sequence goes on along the minus strand of PXCI01000249.1, from coordinate 7,116 downwards.
CGCACGTTACGACCTGCCGGAGGAGGTCTTGCCCTGGCTGCCGGGCCAGCGTGCTTCCATCTCCCTGTCCATGCGGAACGTCTGGACCTGGGTGCCGGCGCAGCAGAGCCTCTTCGACCCCGACGCACGGCCCTATCTGCTCGATCCGGAGCTCCATGGCTTTGCCGAGCCCACCAGCTCGGGCCTACAGCTCGGTGGTTCCCAGAGCATTGCGATTCCGCCGCCCCGGTCGATCCGCCTTGGCTTTGAGTTCAACTTCTGATGACGCACTCCAGTCACACCGAGCGAGAATCCCACATGGCATATACAACGGCACCAAGGGGCGCCAACCGCTGGGCGGGCGCGCTCCTCCTGACCCTCGTCGCTCTGGCAGGATGCGACACCCTTGACCCGACCAAGGTGAACAACCCCAATCCCACCGCGGAAGATCTCGCGAACGCAAACGAGCCCACGCGATCTCTGCTTCCAGGTCTGAGGGCCCAGATGGCCCGGGCCCTGAATGCGACCACGAACGCGAACGCACTCATCAGTGACGATTACGAGATCGGGTTCAGCAACGTCACCGGCGAAATGAACAGCCCCCATTTCGTCCTAGCGGACGGGGGGACGTACAACACCTACGGGGGCTTTGGGATCTACTGGAATCTCCAGGAACTCAGGGCGTTCGCCGATTTCGTATTGGAGGAAATCGTCCCTGGTGATGCATCAGCGACGAACTCCCAGAGGGCCGAGGCCCACTACCTGAGAGGGATGGCCTATCTGCTCCAGGGTGAAAACTTCATCGCCGTGCCCAATGCTTCGGATACGGCTCCTTTGCCCTGGGAGGACCTGCTTCGGTTGGCTATCCAGGATTTCGATGCCGTTCTCGCCTTGAATCCCGGGGCAGACCGGGTTCTCGCTGCCAGGGCAGCTCTCGCTAGAGCGCATCGGGCGTTGGGGAATCCCGGTGAGGCGGAATCCTTCGCGAACTCCGCGCTAAGCGCAGACCCAAACTTTGTGGTTCAGCAGAGGTTCTTCGCCGGAGAGATCGAAAACCCCAACTTCCCCCCCACACGTAGCCGACAGCCTCTCCCGCGCCTCGACTTCCTGGATCCGAAGGCAGACAGCCGGGAGACCCCGGTCGCAACTGCGAAGGCGGAGGAGATGCATCTAATCCTCTCCGAGGTAGCGATGGCCAGAGGCGCCTATGCCCAGGCCGCCGGCCACATCGCGGACGCCGTGCGGCTTGCCCACGAGCGACCCACAGGCCAGTCGGTGTCCGACGATCTCCGCACCAATTTCCCAGGGATCACTGTGCGGCCAAGGACCGCCGGGGTCTTGGTGCGCGCCGACCCCGAGTCACCGTATCGAGCAGGGCTGGTCCTCACTCGTCCCGGGCCGGTGGAAGTCCCGGTCCTGTCGGGGACTTCCCTGGCCGCAGACAGCGTGGCGGCTCTCAGCGATCCGGAGGACATCCGGCACGCTCACTGGTTGGCTCGCCAGGAGATCTTATTCCTGGAAGGCAGGCGTCTCAATGACCTGGGTGTCCGCCTCCCCATCGCCGCCATGGAGATCGACGCGAGTCCCCTGATCTCCCGTGGTGATGCGGCCACGGTGGTCCAAGTGCCCAGCTACATTCCTCAGGGCAACGCAGTGAACGAGTTCAGCCCGCGCTCACCTTACGTCAACCAGACCGCGGGTGGTGAGTTGGCAACCAACGAGATCACCATCGAGGTAGACCTCAACCGGATCCTGGCGCGGGAGAGGGTGTCTCGTTTCGGAACCCTTCCGTAATCTCCGGAAGCAAGCTTCCGGATCCCTCGCGCTGAAGATAGCATAGCCTCTCGGGGGTGGCACGGTACCGGCGGTCCGCGGCGTTCTCAGCGGACCTGGGGTACCGTGCCACCCCCGAAGTGTGCAGCCTCAAGAAGACGGAGGATCGACAATGTGCGGTGTAAAACGAAGGTCAAGTGCTGGGTTGTCTTTGGCTTTTCTCCTCGCGTTTGTCGTTGCGGGATGCGGGGGGGATGAGCCCGTGATGGAATCGCCCGAGGCGGGAAAAAAGCACTTGCCCACCTTGCTGGCTTCGGAGGGCCTGGTTCTTGGTTTGACTTCCGGGCCGCACACCCGGGAACAGGGGGCGTCCATCGTTCAGTTGCAGGAGGTGGACTACGTCTTCTACTCGTTGGAGACGGGGCCGTTCGACATCCCTGCCCTGGAAGCCTATCTCGAGGGGATGCGGGAGGCAGCGGCGGCGGATCCGGAACTCGCCCCCCTCCCTGTGATCCTTCGGATTCCGGCGCTTCGGGATGTGGGGTACGAGGTCACCCTGGACCATGTCCGTCAGGGCTTGGCCGCTGGGGTCGATGGCATCGTCTTCCCGCACATCGAGACGCCGGCTCAGGCGGCCCAGGCGGTGGAGTTGATGGGCGAATCATCGTGGCCTGGCAACCTCGCAGGGGATGTGATCAATGTGCTCCTCATCGAGGACATCGAGGCCGTTGACAGCGCACGGGAGATCGCCCGCACGCCCGGCGTGAGCATGGTTGGCCTTGGCCCGAGTGACCTGACGAGGGCGTACGGTGGAAATATGGAGGCTGTGGAGGGAGCAATCCTGACGGTGCTCGCCGCCTGTGAGGAGGCCGGGGTGCCCTGCAGCACCACAGCCAACCATGACATCTTGGAACTCCGGTTGGATCAGGGCTTCCGAGTATTCACCCTTGGTCAGGCGGACCTTGTGAGCCGGGCCCGGGACGTGTTCTCCAACCGGTGACCCCCCGCCGGCGCCCCTGCTCGGGCAGCCGCGCTTCTGGGGAGCATCATCTGATCGTCGGTCAGGATAACCCAGGACCTGAGGAAAGATGGCAACTGAACGGGACGTAGCCCCAATCGGGGATAAGAGCGTGGATGCGGCGGGCGGCGGGTGGGCCCCGGGATTCTGGCGGAGCTTCGGTCCAGGCCTCCTATGGGCGGCCACGGCGATCGGGGTCTCGCACCTGGTGCAAGCGACCCGCGCCGGGGCGACCCTGGGCTTTGGCCTCACTGGCGTCATTCTTCTGGCGCTGATCCTGAAGTATCCCTTCTTCGAGTATGGGCCCAGGTACGCCGCGGCCACGGGGATGAGCCTGATCGAGGGCTACCAGCGCATTGGCCGTTGGGCGTTGTGGCTCTACCTGGCTGTCATTCTCAGCATCGCGGTATTCACTCAGGGCGCCATCCTACTCTTTTCGTCTCACCTGTTCCTGGCCGCGTTTGGTCTCGAGTGGTCGGTGACCGCCACCACCGCAGGAATCTACGCGATCTGTGGCGTGATCCTGATCAAGGGCCGCTTCCGTGCGCTGGAGCTTACCATCAAGGTCATGCTCGCGGCCTTGGCACTCTGCACCCTATTCGCTGCAGCCCTCGTTCTCCCCCGTGCGGACTTCTCCACAATTTCCCTTGCATGGCCTGCGGCCGGGACCGTGACCTTCGGCTTCCTGCTGGCACTCATGGGGTGGATGCCGTCCGACATCGCAGCATCGGTCTACAGCTCCCTCTGGACCCTGGCCAAGGACCAGGAAACGGGGGAACGCGCGTCTGTGAGGGTGGCCCGCACCGACTTCATGGTTGCCTACGGAGCCACGACGCTGTTGGTATTCGCCTTTCTCATCATCGGTGCGGCGGTGATGTACGGCTCCGGGGTGGAGTTCAGCGGTGAGGGGGCGGTCTTCTCCATGCAGTTGGTGGACCTGTACACTGCGACGATCGGCGCTTGGGTGCGCCCGGTGGTCATCGTCCTCGCCCTGGTCACCATGTTCTCCACCGCCCTCACGGTGCTCGACGGATTCCCACGGGTCATCGATCGAGCAGTCACCCTTCTGAGGGTGGGGGATCCGCGTAAGACGATCGGACGGGAGCCCGGGAACCCCTACTGGATCAGCTTCACCATCCTGGGCCTCATGGTCGTCTCCCTCCTGGGCTTCTTCCGGGGTGGACTGACGACCATGGTCGATTTCGCCACCGGATTGGCCTTCGTGATGGGCCCGATTCTCGGGTATCTCAACCTACGGGCGGTGACCTCGGAGGATATGCCGGAGGCTTTCCGGCCCGGCCCGGCCATGAGGGCCTACTCCTATGTAGGCCTGCTCCTACTGGGTGGGATCGCCGTCGTCTTTCTCGTAGCGCAGGTAACCACCATCGGAGGCTGAAGAGGGTGGGACTTCCGGAGCCCATGCGTTTGTCACGGCAACGTTGGGCGGGGGGGTATGGCGAGAGCTACGGCTAGGCCAGCCCATGACCAAGGTGGGCAGCGGCCGGCCCAACCCGGAAGGGAAAGCTCGTCCTGCCGGCGATAAGAGTTGCGGGCCTGAACTTTATTTGAGCCGGGTCACCGATGCTACCGCATCACTTGTCGCGATCCGCACGGGGCCCGGTTAAGGGCAGCGACGGGCAATCCAGCTTGGGCCCACCCAGGCTACGCCGGTGCAGCATAGGCGTCTTGAACTTCCGTGCTGGTTGGCAGGAAAACCTCCGCCATCATGCAGCGGGCGCTCCCTCCCCCACATGCTTCGATGGTGTATAGCGGGCTATAAAGGATTTCGGTCAGTGGTCTAAGCGCCTCGAGCTGCGCCGGTGACAGGGACCAGAAGGCCTGCTCTGACATGACAAGCACCAAGCGCCCATCGGTGTTGGCGACCTGCAGCATGTTTCCGGCGAATCGGCGACACTGTTCCTCCGAGATCGTTAGGAGGTGCCGATCGGATGCGGCCATGCTCGCCAGGACCATTTCTCGCTCGTTGGGGTCCCGGATGGTGTCGGCGGCGATGATGGCCACGTTTTCACCGATGCTCATCATGACGTTCGAGTGATAAACGTCTACTTCCTTGCCGCTTGGACCAACCTGAGAGGCTGAAAACAGGATTGGCTCGTAGCGGAGGTCTTTGCAGAAGGAATGGAACGCCAGTTCGTCGGTGCGCGGAGAACGGCAGGCGTAAGCCTTCCGGTTCCGGCGGTCAAGCACCATGCTCCCCGTCCCTTCCAGGAAGCGACCCTCCTGTTCCAGTTGGGCATAATCGATACGTCGCGTCACGAATCGCCCCTTCGACGCGAGTTCGTGTATGAGCTCCTCTCGGCGTTCCGAACGTCGACTCGGTGCCCACATCGGATACGTAACGATGGTGCCGTCGCGATGGGTGGAGAACCAGTTGTTCGGAAAGACGGAGTCGGTGGAAGTAGACCCAGCCATCTCATGGCTGACGACGACGTTGATCCCGGCCTCCCGCAGGCGGCTCACGAACTCGTCGAACTCCCCAAGTGCACGAATGTGGACTGCGTCTGATGGGATGTCATCAGGTAGAGTCTGATAGATGTTGTTTGCGGCCGTCTCAGGATTGTATCCAAACCGGGCAGGGCGCACCATGAGGATGGTGTCTGTGACCAACCTCGATATGCGGGGGGGCTTGGGACTGTTCATGGTCACTGGAGTAGGGTGGTCATTGGATTATCAGGCGGAATGGACCTACGGGCGCCGGGCATGAGTGAACCACCCATAGGTCCAAGAAGAGTCAGGATGCGCTCCGATGACGGAGCCGCACGATCAGGCGAAGCGGCCTTCACGGGGCGTCGCTCTCCTCGTCCTCCCCGGAGTCTTGGTTCTTCAGTCGGCTTCGGCGTGCATAGAGCGGACTGAACTCCAGGGCCTGGGGGGTGGACCTCCTCAATTGGGCCTTTTCCGCAAGGAAGTCGCGCTTCTCGTTCCGGAGCTCGGAAATCTCCTCGCTGGTCAGGTCACGTAGCTCGAGTTCCTGGCGGGGTACGAAATGAACCTGACCAATGGGCAGGTGTCGTGATCCCGGGAGCCCCTCGCCGGCCTGCAGCACGTACCGAAACTCGGAGTCGTGGGGGTACCAATCCGTTTCGACGCGGACCGAAAGCATGGGCGCCAAGGGCCGCTCGATCATGTTTAGCACGGGCAGGTAGACCGAGTCCCAACCTTCCGGAGTTCGGAAGTTCCAGGCGCCCCGGAGCGTAATGGCTCCCTGGGGCGTGCCCAGGTCCTCAGGGACAATGAAGGCCCGCATGATGTTCTTCGCACCATCTGCGGAAATCGGAGGCCGAGTCGTTCCGAACTCAACGTCCTCCGAGATTGCGCCGATGCTCCCGACAGGGAGCCGCATGGTCACGGTAAAAAGCGTCGCCCAGTCGCCCTTGTCATTCCGGGTGAAGAAGTGGAATGAGTAGATGCCTTCCCCATGGTAATGTACCTGGAACGCCTCGTTGGCTTCCAGTGGGGGATATGCGAGATAACCCAGGGAGTTGGCGGCCGTCAGGACCGGACAGTGACGGGAGTGCTGGGGGAGGAGGTGGCGCTGACTGTCCATGCGGGGCTTGAGGCCCACGCCTGGGCGAGCCCAGTTCGGATAAATACCAATTTTCATGCATTCAGACTACATATGCGGGCGTTCGCGCGTCAAGGTCCGATCCGCTGTCAGGCGGAGCGCATCCCAGTCGTTTTCGCACAGCAGGGCTTCGAAGTAGGATTAGGCAACTCCGTGCGTCGGCAGTGGCCAGCCGTGGCTGGGGGGTCTTCTATAGACCCGAGTTCCCCGTACCCTCGACCGCGATGTTGAGACCACCCTCGCAGGACCCCCCTTCCACCAGGACCCTCCCCCGGACCGTGATCCGATCTCCGATCGACAGTTCCGGCACGGGACCCTCCAACGCATACCTCTCGTCTTCGATGCCAATAAGTATAATGCACTCGCCCTCAATGGCGGCCACGTCGCCCCGGATCTCGACGAAGCCGGCCTCGTCCGTCACCAGATACGCATGTGAGACCGATAGGGGAAGCTGGTTGGCATCGGCGACGAAGAAATAATGGCTGCGGTTCGCCCGGGCCGTGGAGGGAATGGTGAGAGTTGTGGAAAGGACCCCCGCCTCGTCGGTCTCGGCGTCCGTAACGATGGTATGCTCCTGGATCGTGCCGAAGCCGATATAGAAGGTGGTTTCCCGCTGCAAGCCATCCATCCAGAGTGTGACCTCGGATCCCACAGGTCCCGCCGGTGGGTCGAAGAGGGGGAGGCGCGGAAGTTGCGGGGGAAGGGAGCCGACCGCCGCTTCGGGGTCGGCCAGCGATCCGACTTCCGACACCGGGGGGGG
>PXCI01000060.1 GCA_003566675.1 Clostridia bacterium | reverse complement strand
TTATGTTGTCATACGAACATCTGTTTGATATGATTTTTGCAGGGGGGTGTATCCATTGGAGAATCTCAAGCCCTACGGCTATCTCCGGATGGAGGACGTCAGGACCGACATCATCCATGTGGACATGGACGCCTTTTTTGCCGCCGTGGAACAGCGAGACAATCCGCAGTTGCGATCGAGACCCGTGGTGGTCGGGGGATCACCTGCGTCACGGGGCGTGGTGTCCACCTGTTCTTACGAGGCCCGTCGCTACGGGGTCCGTTCGGGCATGCCCTCGGCCCGGGCCCGGGCCCTGTGCCCTGAGGCCGTGTTTTGCCCTCCCGATTTCGCCCGCTACCGTGAAGCCAGTGCGCAGATCCGTGCCGTTCTGGCAAACTATTCCGACCGGGTTGAGCCGGTGGGGTTGGACGAGGCCTTCCTGCTTGTGCCCTGTTCCCTGGGAGATCCGGTGGAGGTGGCCCGGAAGATCAGGAGCGATATCTGGAAGAAGACGCGCCTGGTCTGCTCGGTGGGGGTCTCCTATAACAAACCCCTGGCCAAGCTGGCGTCGGAATGGGAGAAACCCACGGGATTTACGGTGATTGATGTTGAGCGGGCCCGCAGCATGTTGCCCTCGATACCCTTGAAAGAGTTGTGGGGTGTGGGACCGCAGACTGTCCGGGAGCTCAGCCGTCACGGGATCCAGACCTGTGCAGATTTCAATGCGGCTCGACGCGGCCTGCTGCTCAGGATTCTCGGTGCTTCAAGGGCGTGGGACCTGGCCCTATTGTGCTCTGGGATGTATCCCCGGGGGCTGTCACCTGGCGGCAGGACCAAGTCCATCAGCCAGGAGAGAACGCTCGAGCATGATGTCGATGACCCCAGGGAATTGGAGGACTCGGTTCGGGGTATGGTGGCTGATGTGGTCGGTCGGCTCCAGGAGAACGATCTCACCGCGAGCACCGTGACCTTGAAGATCCGCTGCAGCGATTTCCGCATCCTCACGCGTTCCATCACCCTGCCTGCTGCCACAGCGGATGAGGGCATACTGACCCGGGCCTCCCTGGATCTTCTGGCGCGACTCTTTGTCGGTCAGTACCGGATCCGTCTGCTGGGGGTATCGTTTTCCAACTTCGATTACCCGGACTTGCCCGAGCAGATCCAGCTGCCCCTGGTGGGTTCCCGGTCATCAAGGGGGTAGTCGACGTGCTGTCGTGGGTCTCACGTTCCCAGGATCCGGTCCAGTTCCCGGTAAAATGGCTCTCTTGCATACCGTTCCTCCCATGGAGAATGCCCGCACTTTTCCAGTAGAATGAATCTGAAATCGGCCAGGATGGACGACAGGGGCTTCTCAACGCCCTCTGCCGGAGAGGGGTCGTGATCCCCGTGAATGGCCACCACGGGACAACAGATCTGCTCTCCCAGGGCCAGCAGTTGCCCTTTCCTTCTCAGGTCAGCTGCTTCCGGCCAGACCCCCTGGAAGATCTCCATATCACAGGTAACGGTAGCGATCTCCCCGGGAAGGGGATGATATCTGTCTGCCGTCGACATCAGTGCGCCGAATCGGGCAAGGAGGGCGTCATCACGCAGACCATCTTCATGGGCCATCTGATCCAGGATGTCATTGACTTCGGATCTTTGCTCTTTGCTTAACCTGGCCCTGCGGGTATCCATGAGGTCCGCTGCATAGTCTTCCTGAAAGGCGCCGCTGCTGACCAGGACCAGCCTTTGGACCATGCAGGGGTGTTGGGTCGCCAGGATCCACGCCAGCCAGGCGCCCCATGAGTGGCCGATGAGGGTCACGGGGAAGTCGGCACATTGCAGCAGCTGCCTCCTCAGTTCGTCCACTTGGCCCTGCAGGGTGACAGCCCCTTGAAAGGGTTCCAGGACGCCCCTGCAGGCTCCCAGGGTTCGGGCCACGGGTTCAACGGTTCCCGGCGCCCCGGGGCCGCCGTGCAGCACGGCGACATGGTAAGGCGCCTGACCGTGGGTTCTTACGACGTTTTGCATGCACCACACCTCTTCCGGACGTCTACCTGCCCCATCCTCAATCATGGGATGACCTGGGTTCCGTCGGGAGCTCAAGGGTCAGAACAGCGCAGGACCGGGGCGGCCGATTTCCTCTGGGATTCGAATGCAGCAGCCACAAAAGGCTGCCCATTGCCTGGTAGCGAACAATTAACTCACGGCTAATTAATGGATCATATCGGTTGGCAGCAAGTCTCATCATATTGTGGATCAACGACAGGCTTTCGGCAAGGTTTTTGCTCCACGAAGGCAGTTTGCCGACACTTCTGATCGATGCCTAGCGCCGGGGATGGGGGAGCCGATTTATCCAACAGCTAAATGCTTCCAGGCGGCAGTTGAGGAGGACTGGCAGTACCTCAGATGCGTAACCCTGTGTTTGATGATGTATGACAGCCAATTTCTACCTGCCTGCGTTTGCGATTCTAAGGAGGATGATTGCGTGTGCCGCTGCTGAGCACATATGCTTAGGGGGCAACCGCACACGATTCATTCTTCATACGATGGAGTCGCTTCAGGGAAACTACAACCTGTCATGTGACACGAACACCGGGAGGATGTGAGACATGCATGGAAGCGAAAAGGGGGACAAACAGACTAGCTGATGAGAGGTCTCCTTACCTGCTGCAACATGCCCACAATCCTGTAGATTGGTATCCATGGTCTGAAGAGGCTTTTGAAAAGGCTGAAGAAGTGGATCAACCGATTTTTCTTTCCATCGGCTACAGCACCTGCCACTGGTGTCACGTGATGGAAAGGGAGTCCTTTGAGGACGGGGAAGTGGCGAAACTTTTGAACGATCATTTTGTGTCCGTGAAGGTGGATCGGGAGGAGCGGCCCGATGTTGACCACATCTACATGACCGTCTGCCAGGCCATGACGGGACGTGGAGGCTGGCCCCTTACGGTGATCATGACGCCGGACAGAAAGCCCTTCTACGCTGGCACCTATTTCCCCAAGGAGAGCAAGCACGGTCTACCTGGTCTTATGGACGTCCTCAGGACCGTCACGAGGAAATGGGAGGGCAACAGGGCGGAGATCAGCCGAATCAGTGACAGCATCGTGGAATCGATTGAACCGCACCTGCACACGAGCCGCAAGGGGGATTTGCAGGAATCTGTGCTCCACGAGGGGTACCAGGTGCTGCGGGATTCCTTTGACGGTCAATACGGGGGCTTTGGCCAGGCGCCCAAGTTCCCCACACCCCACAACCTTGGCTTTTTACTGCGCTACTGGAGATGGACGGGCGAGGAGCAGGCCCTGGCCATGGTAGAGAAGACCCTGCAGTCCATGCACGACGGGGGTATCTACGACCATCTCGGGTATGGTTTTTCCCGCTATTCCGTGGACCGCGAGTGGCTGGTGCCACACTTCGAGAAGATGCTCTACGACAATGCCCTGCTGGCCACCACCTATCTCGAATGTTACCAGGCGACGGGGGACGAGATGTATGGGCGGGTGGCCGATGAGATCTTTCAGTATGTTCTGCGGGACATGACCTCATCCGAGGGAGGCTTCTACTCGGCTGAGGATGCTGATTCCGACGGTGAGGAAGGGAAGTTCTACGTGTGGTCTCCGACCGAGATCAGGGAGGCCCTCGGAGAGGAGATGGGGGATCGCTTTTGCCGGTGGTATGGGGTGACAGAGGAGGGCAATTTCGAGGGCAAAAACATCCTGAACCGGATCGGTCGAGGTTCCGATGGGGCAGGTTCGAGGGATGGGTGCGACGACCTGGAACAGGCCAGGGTACGTCTCCTGGCTGTTAGGGGTGAGCGGGTCCGCCCGCACAGGGATGACAAGATCCTCACCAGCTGGAATGCCCTGATGATCACGGCCCTGGCCCGGGGCACTCGTATTCTTGGGAAAAGGCAATACCTGGAGGCCGCGGTTCGCGCAGCCCGGTTCACCTGGTCGCAGCTCCGGGATGACAGGGGGCGCCTGATGGCACGGTACCGCGATGGCGAGGCTGCTCATCTGGGGTATGTCGACGACTACGCCTTCCTCATCCGGTCGCTGTTGGACCTGTATGATGCAGACATGAAGCCGCTCTGGCTGGAAAGGGCAATTCACCTGCAGGATGAGCAGGACCGACTCTTCTGGGATGATGAGGCCGGGGGATACTTCTTCTACGGCACGGATGCCGAGGAACTCCTGGCCAGGCCGAAAATGTTTCACGATGGGGCGGTGCCCTCGGGGAATTCCGTATCGGCCCTGAACCTCTTTCACCTGGGTCGTTTGACCGCGAGGGAGGGGTATGGTGCCCGGGGTGAGCAGCTGCTGGAGAGTTTTTCCGGGGAGATCAGCCGACAGCCCCCTGGATACACCAACGCCCTGGCGGCGACCCTGTATGCGCTCTTTCCCGGCAGGGAGGTGGTTGTGGCCAGTGAGCAGGACGCGGAACAGGTTCGCCTCAAGTTGGAGCCCCTCGCCCGAACCTTTGCTCCCGAGGTGACCCTTCTGTATCGACTCAAGGGGGAGGGCTACTCGGGTCTAGAGGACCTGGCTCCCTTTACGCAGGCCATGAAGGCCGAAGGTGGCGAGACCACCTTCTACGTTTGCCACAACTACGCATGTCAGCAGCCCACCCGGGAGTTATCGGAGGTCCTCGCTGGGCTGGGCACGGGACCAGGGGCTGATGAGGGGGACAGCTAGGCATCCGCATTCACGTTCAGCACGTGACCGTGGAGGTTTATTGTCTGACCTCAAAATATATCAGGTTGCGGGCCATTGAGGTAGGCATCCGGTCCACGCGCTCTGCCGGTCACGTCCGGTTACCTTTTAAGCGCGTGCAGCTGTTCATCATTCAGCAGTGCTCCTGTGGCGCGATCTAGGACTGCTCAGATCAGGCCGGAGCGCCTGGATTCACGGTACCAGTGGGCGAAGAACTCGGGCAGGCTGCGGCCTGATCGGTCTGCTCTTTTCCTCCATTCGACCAGGGCTTCCAGCCCCATCCCCTTGAGAAACAGGTCCTCCTCGAGGTGAGCAAGGATAGTTGGCTTGTGGTAGCAGACCTCTGCCTCGATCAGCTTGAGGACGGAGACATAATCGTCCATCATCAGGTCCCGCGTTGCGGGGTGATCGGCCAGGCGGTGCAGGCCGACGGTCCGGACCCCCACCTCGTGGACGAAGCAGTGTTCCACGAAGTGAAGAGGGTGCTTCTGCCCGAGGATCACCTTCTCGGGTCCCAGGCTGCTTGCGAGGCTCGGGCTTTCCGGACAGATGATCAGCTCAAACGCATCATAGGGATAGCTGACGCCGAGCAGTTCGCCCCATTCGTCGGCGATCCCCGGATCCATGTGCTCGATTCTTCGCCCGATCGTGGATTCGTCGATCCGGTCTGCGTACCTGGGTTCGTAGCTGGTCCACAGGAAAGCCAGGTACTCCATGAAACGCTTAACCAGGGAACAGGCAGTCTCGAGATCGCTGCGGGCGGCGTCCAGTATCTGGCTGAGACCGGGGGTAGTGAACCATGCCTGCCAGTGAACCGTCCTGTCGGGCCACCTGTCGAGAAAATGGTCCAGCCTTTCGCTCCGAAGGAAACACTGGAGGGCCTCCGATATTCGCATCAGCTCGTCTGGGCTCCCGGGGTCCAGGTACGAGGGGACCTGGTACAACAGGGCAAACATCGGACCTCCAGCCAACGGTGGTGTGAATGCAAAGGTTTCTCCCAGTCGGCTGAGTTCTTCTGACCATTTCTCCTGCCGGACCTCCGGTTCACCCGCAACCAATCCAACCTGTTTCAGACCCCAATAACAAAGAGATGGGTAGAAATGATATCTGGCTCCGACTCGCATTGCGCATCGCCTCCCAAGTTGATCATAGGCAGATCCGATCATTCCGGGTCAAGAGTGCCACCTGGCAGGACATCTCCGCATTCCTGCAGATGATGAGGATCTCGTGATGCGAGGAGTCGCATGGACCAGGACCCGGGGGTGAGTCCGTATTGGAGGCGTCTGCCAGGTACCATCCGCACCCGGTGCGCCGAATTCTCCGGGGGCTTCACGACGAGCGCGGCGACGATCACCCTGGCTGACCCTCCACGTTTCCAGTTGGGATACATCGTGGTCCATCTGCGGCGCTGTGCCGCGCCCCAGCGGCGCGGAATGGGCCCATTGTCGGTTCACAGCTCCCTCTTCCGACCTGTCGATCAAGGGTGCACCGCCGATGACAACCCTATATCATTTGCGATATCATTCATAATATAGCTCAGGCGGAGGGAGATGACGATGCTGGATGTCCACTCGTTGATTGTGAATTTCCAGATCACCGGTTGCCCGAATCGGTGTGCTCACTGCTGGGCAGAGGGGGGTGAGAGGATCGACCACACCCCGGTATCGGAGATTCTCAGCGTTCTTGACCAGCTGTGCGACCTGCGGGAGCGGTTTCGGCCACTGCATTTGTTCTTTTTACATGAAGCCACCTGTCATCCTGAATTTCCCACTATTTTTGCTGAAGCCAGCGAGAGGAAACTGTGGAATAGCAGGTACTCCTTTCTGGCGACTAACGGATATGGATTGAGGCGTGCAGATACATCGTCCTGGGAGTTACTCGCGACCAGTGGCATTGAGTATGTTCAGTTCACATTCTACGGCTGGGAAGAGGAGCATGATCGTTTCGCCGGTCGACGAGGTGCCCACGAGGACCTTATCCTGTCCATCGATCGCGCCAACGAGCATGGCCTGGCCTGGGTGGGCATGCTGGTTGCACACCGACGAAACCTGGGAGACCTCTCCTCGCTGCGGAGGAGGATTGGCGAGTTGGGCCGCGATGACACCGTGTGTGGAGTGATTCTCCCTCTGTATCAGGGGCGGGGTAGAGAAGATGCACTGAGACCGACAGCAGAAGACCTGGAAGATGCCGACCTCGGTTTCCGTCCTTCGTGGTATTCCGAGTCCGACCTGGCTGGCGAGGTCGCATCCGAACCGGAGGCCTGGGTTGAGGATAGCTTCTCGCTGCACTCCGGCCAGGTCACGTTGGAGATCACCGGGTCCCTGGAGGTCTTCGTCAGTGGTGGAGCATGTGATTGTGGCGGAGTTCTGGGTGCTGTCCCCCAGTTGAGGGACATGCTGGGGTTGGGCAGCCTGAAACGCGATACCCTGGCAGACATGGTCGAGGGCTTTACGCATCGGCCTCCCGAGCTCCTGGAGGTGTTGGCCGCGGCATCACCGGCGGAATTGGTTCAGTATGCTTAGCTGCAGAACACCCAGATGTTCGTGCCTTCGGACCTGATTCAGCACAAATGGGGAGCTGGACTTCTCCTGGAGAGGTTCGGTGATTGGAGGCCATAGACAATGGCGCACGTCGTACTCCCGGGAAAGCGCGGTGCTACGAGAAAACTCGCCGATGCCATCAAAGAGGAGAACGAGGGGACCACCGAGGAAGTACAGGGCGGAAGCATCCTGATCTACGGCGACAGGATTCACATATCCAAGGAGATGATTCGACGAGCGTATGCTCCGGGGGGACGCCCCCTGAGCGAGTCCAATGTCTCCCGGCTGTTCAGATGGTTGATGGGTAAGGGTGAGACGCTCAGCCGCATTGCCGAAAGCTACATCGTGTTCGCCGATGATCGGCTGCCCGACCAGGCACTCCTGGTGAGATTCCCGGCCGATGTCAAGGAGCGGCTTGCCAGGCATGCCGAGGGCCTGGGCATGAGCCAGAACGAGCTGGTGGTTATGGCAGTGACGGACCTCGTTGACCTGTTGGAGTCAGATGAGTTCTGAAGCGACCGCGGGGGCAGGGACGGGGGGCGTCCGGTAAGTCTCCCGGGCAGGAAGCATCGTTTTCAGTGCTGGAGCGCCCGTCGAAAGAGGGCATCACGGCTTCATCATTAGCCTAACTTTCGCCTCTCCCGACTGGCGTTGATCCCCTACCATTCAGGGCCAGAGGGGTGTTCCTGGTGGGAATAGTTCAGTCTATCACTTTGCGCACACTCGAGATCGATACAGGACTGCCACCCCGGGCAGCATCCCTGTGATGGCCCAGGTGCGGGATTGGAATGCTGCCGATGTGTGGGGAACGGAGAAAATATTGGCCTATTGCCAGGGCAAGTGGAACGGGACAAGGAAGAACGTTGGATTTTCATCGCCTATTCGCCACGGTCATGTGCTGAAAGTGCATGCGCAGGCTGCGCTGCGGGTCAAAGGTCGGCCCAGTAGGCCCGCTGGATGTGCTTCACTTGCTCCAGGTACTGCAGGGCGATCTCCGGATCCTTCTCCCCGGGTCTGGTGAAGGGGTCGGGCACTTCATTGTGCCGTCCGACACAGGACGAAAGGATCGCCAGGATGGAGTGGGCCAGGGCAACGGGGTTGTAGCCGCCTTCCTGGGCGAGCACCAGCCTGCCATCGCAGCATTTGTTAGCCAGATCGGCCGTGATCTGGGCCAGCCGGCCGAAACCCGGTGCGGTCATCTGCATCGTGCTGAAGCCGTCGGCGTGATGGGCGTCCTGGCCCGCAGAGACGAGGATGAACTCGGGGCCGTACTGGAGCGCGATGGGTGCCAGGAGCTCCAGGAATACTTCCTTGGACACCCCGTCACCGCAGCCCGGGGGCAGGGGGACATTCACGTTGTATCCGGTGCCCTCGGAGAATCCGACCTCCTGTGCCCTGCCGGTTCCAGGGTAGGTCATCTCCTCGTGCAAAGAGAAATACAGCACTGAGGCCTCATCGAAAAAGACATGCTCTGTGCCGTTTCCGTGGTGGCAGTCCCAGTCGATCACAAGGATCCTTTCGATTCCATGCACCTTCTGAAGATACCGGGCGCCGACGGCGACGTTGTTGAACAGGCAGAATCCCTGCGCCCGATCGGGCATGGCGTGATGCCCTGGAGGTCGGACCAGGGCGAAGGCGTTTTGCAGCTGGCCCTTCATGACGGCATCGATGGATTCCAGTACGCCTCCCACGGCCAGGCGAGCCACCTCAAAGGAATTCCTGGAGCAGGCGGTGTCCACCCAGATGGATCCGCCGCCCGCCTGGGAGAATTTGCGCAGGAACTCGATGTAGGTGGGGTCATGGACCAACTTCAACTCATCAAGGGATGCAGATCGCGGCTCCTGCCATGTCACGTTCCAGTCACCGGTTTCGGCACGGAGCACCTTGTGGACGTGCTCAATCCGGTCAGCCGATTCCGGGTGGTTGCCCGTATCGTGTTCCAGGTATTTTTCATGGTAGATGATTCCGGTCGGACATGTGTTGAGTTCGCTGGTATCTCCCATGAGATCCCCCTCTTCTTGAGCTAGCTCCCAATATACGTATCCTAATCTTACCTTGTATTGCGTCAAGTTTCAGGCCCCCAGCTGGGCTCTGGGCCGCAAACTGGGGGCGATCGGTGGCGCACGGCTCATTTTTTTGTGCTTCCCGGGTCATCCCCGGATTACACGTTGGTTACATTGCCACATAATGCGGAGGAATGAATATTCTTCCGTCGAAATTTGAACAGGCAAGTGTGTGACTGATGTCGAAATGTCCAAAAATTGCTGGGAGGGTACCTTGATGGGATCGATTTTTGGGAGCATGTCGCTTCGATGGTCAGCGGTACTTCTGGTCTGCCTGTTTTGCATTGCCCTATCCCCTGCAGATAATGTTGCCCATGCTGCATCCTCCTCCGATGTGAATTTGATCATAAATGGGGTTGTGGCCTCGGCAGATGTGGGGCCCCTGATCATAGGTGACAGGACCCTCGTCCCGATCCGGTTGGTCTCCGAGGGCCTGGGATGGAGGGTCGACTGGTTTGCAGCGACCCGACAGGTTTTGATCACTGGAGATTCGGACGATCAACATGTCCTTCTCAGCATTGATGATCCGGTGGCCATCGTCCACGGCCAGACCTATACCATGGATGTTCCCCCGCTGATCATAGGTGACAGGACCCTGGTCCCGATTCGGCTCGTGGCCGAGGCCTTTGGAAGCGAGGTCGGTTGGGATGACGCTACCCGCACCGTCACGGTAGCATCCTCTCCCAGTGTCGAGCCCGAGCCTGAGGAAGAAGAGGTCGGCGAGCATCCCGGGGAATCATCGGATCTGTCCGAGGGTGAGTTGACCAGCGTGGCTCTCGTGGACACCTCTTCGGTGTACGGATTGCGCTTTTCGATAGGGGGGCCTTTTTACACTGAGGTGCTCAGGGAGACGGATGACAGGCTTACCCTCTTTTTTGAGGGTGTGTCGGTCCCGGGAGACATGCTGGGTACTCATGATTTTCCCCAGGACAGTCCTGTGAACCTGGTCAGATTCCGCCCCTCGGCGGTGGATGACGAACTCTATGTTACGGTAGATTTCCGGTACCCGGTGCACTATGAACTTGGAGCGGACGAGGAAGGCTTCTCTCTGGACTTCGCCCGGATCCAGGACATACGCGTCGACAGCGATGGACAGTTGACCGTGGTCAGCAACATGAACATCAAGCCCCGTGTCTTTGCTCTGAGGGATCCCGCGCGGGTGGTCATGGACTTCCACGGTGCAGTAGGAGACCCGGATCTTGACGGAGAAAGGGTGAACACCGACAGAATCCTGGGTTATCGAATTGGGCGTCACAGTCGGGCACAGGGGGATAACTTCGATGGTGTGCGTGTCGTGCTGGATCTGAAGGACGATCTTGTACCCTATGTTACACATGGCACCGCTGGTGGGCTCTATGAGACCACCGTAGGTCTGACCCGCTCCTCCGTCGCTGGACGACGAGTGGTGATTGACCCTGGACATGGCGGAAAGGATCCGGGTGCGACGGGAGTCTCTGGCACCAAGGAGAAGACCATCAATATGGAGATTGCTCTCTACGTGGAAGCCCTGCTCCGTGATGCCGGAGCTGACGTGATCATGACGCGGACCGGGGACTACGATGTTTATATCTATGATCGACCAGAAATGGCTAATGCCCTCAAAGCGGACGTCTTCGTGTCCATTCACA
>PXCI01000142.1 GCA_003566675.1 Clostridia bacterium | reverse complement strand
CTCCCCACGGCGGCTAGAATCTGTGGATGAGCTAGGTGTGGCCTCTGCCAAGGCTGCCGGTGAGCAGGATGAACAGAAGCAGCTCATCGATGCCGGTGCGACCGATGTCGCCAGAAAGCAGGGGGAACAGCAGAAGTTCCTCGATGCCGGTGCGACCGACGCCGCCGACTCCTCCTGCCAGCACGAGAAACAGAAGCAGTTGATCCATACGACCGGTGCCAGCTGTGTCGAACAAAGGCATTAATTCTCACCTCCCGGAAGATCTGTGGGTCTGGCCCTCAGACTCACTACATAATACACACGGCGACATAAATGTGTTCGTAGAGGTTGGTCAGTAGGTTCTGCCATTGGTTGGCTCAGTTACTGCCTCAGGCCGTGGCCGGTCTGAGAGCACAGTCCTGGCCGCTGCAGGTCCATGGCTGATAACAGCAGGGCAGTACGCAGGAGAGGAGATCATCGGGGCTGTCCTCTGCTCACCCCCGTTTATGTCCGTTTATGTGTTCCTTTATCCGGATGATGTAGTCCCTGAACGTAGGTCTGGGGTGGCGGAATGTATCACTTTCGTCAAGGGGGGTGGGGAGGCCTGTAGGCTTCCCCACGTCGGCTAGAGTTCTCTGCTTGGTATTTACCAGAGACCACGGCCTGTCATGCCGGAGAGCAGGATGAACAGAAGCAGTCCATCGATGCCGGTGCGGTCGCGGCCCACTCCTCCTGCCAGCAGGAGAAACAGGAGCAGCTCGTCTATACCAGTTCTACCTGTACCGAGCAAAGGCATTCATCTTCACCTCCCCGAGGGATTTCGGGGTCTGAGCCCTCGGTTCAGTACATAATATACACTCGCACGTGAAGATGTTAACTATTTTGCTGTCACCTGGGAGCAAGAGTTTCTCTTTTTGCATACAGGTACTAATGAGAGTCGACATGCCTTTGGGTGGGAGCGAGGTGATTATGTGCCTGAGTATTTGCAGGGAGATCCAGTCGAGCACAGAGCAGGACGATCAGATTCTGAGATCGGTTCCATAACTGGTGCGAGCGATCCAGGGTCTCGTGAGCTCACGACTCACAGATTGAAGGCCGTGGCTGACGATATGATGCACCTGTCTGAACAGCTGGCACAAGCTGCTACACAGATGAGGAATATCCTGGCGGTCGTAAATTTGACAGGGGGGCAGGGATTTTCTGACCCGGGCTCACAGGCGATGTCTAACCCTGGCAGCAAGGAATCCTCGCAGGCGGGTGATGGTGTCCGATTCGAGGATCTGGCCAAATTGGCGCTGCTCCGGCGCCTGGGAATGAACGAATGAAGACCGGGAGCAGTCGAGGTGGGTTGATTGCGCTATGGGAAAGCAAATGGCAGGAGAGTAGGGGAGCACCTTCTTCACCCGAAATCAGCCTGGTCTTCGCAGAGATCCAACCTGGATGCAGACGTAGCTGCTGAGCATCCGGGTATTGCAACAGAAGCAACTCGGCAAGTCCGGGCTGCATTACCTCGCAGTACTTGCACTCACCTCACCCGATGCGACGGTTGAAGCCAGTACATGGGTGGCCCGCGGGTCAGGCAGAATCCTTGTTGCATTTGAAATTCAGGAGTTGCAGCGATCGCATCTTCTGCATACAGGTATAAATGAGGTAGTTGACGGTGTCGTAGGGGGGAGCGAGGTGATTGTGTGACGGAGGAGGAGAAGAACAGGCCGAAAGACGAGGCAAATGACAGTTCAGAAAAGGCGATGCCATCAGGTCGTAGTATGGCAGACCTGGGTGCTGCGATGGGCGGGTCGAACCCAAGAAGTGTCAAGCCTCTAGCGGCCATGAAAACCATCGCCGATGATATGATGCTTCTGTCGGATAAGTTGAATTCTTCAGCCCTGTATATCAACAAGCTGCTGGAGGTGTTGCTGCTCAGCCCAGAGGAATACTCTGAGCTTACGCGGGCCGGGGTGATCGATCGGCCCCTCACAGATACGGGCTCTAAACGGCCACCAAGCCCCGACATTGCCCAGCTGTTGCAACTGGCCCAGGGGGCGGATCTTGATTCCCTGGCAAAGCAGCTTCTTTCGCGCCTGGGCAAAGACGACCAATAGGGTATTGAGCGCCCGGATCAGAGAGAACCGGGCGCTTTTGTTGTCCTTCCCGTTTTGCTGAGCGAGCTTGCCCCATGTCTCTGGGATCATAGGTGATCCGAGGTGGATTCACACCAGATCCAAATGCATCAGCGTCTTCGTGTTGTCAACGATACTCACTGGCTCCGGTCTTCCCGATTGACAGGCCGTGGACCCATTCCAAATCTTTGACGGTAGAAGGTGCCGATGGGTAAATCGAGAACAGGATCACAAGCCCCTTTCCACCACTCGAATCATCGTCATGACTCAGGTTGCTGGTCAACCGGGGGAGCCAGAGCCCGGTGAACGGTGAATCGTACCGCATGCCCCAGGCCGGTTCGGGGCAGAGAGCCCAGATGCGGATCCCATGTGGCGAAGAGCTCAATGACAATTGCGACGAGATCGACCGCTGTTCCTTCAGATGTGTCCGACGCACGAGGTGGACTGGAAGGCTGATGTGGAGATTTCCTTTGACCGTCCCGATGGTGGTACTTCGGATGTCAATGGAGGGCGACAACACGGATTGACTTGAGTGATGGCCAGGAGTCAGGGATGGGTCCGTGGGTGAGGCGGGCTGCCCCCCGGGGAAATCCGGGAGAACAGGTCGCTGGCCCTGCGGAAGCGGTGAAGGGCCTCATCGCGTTGTCCCGTGGCCAAACAGACCTTTCCCAGCTCGGCCTGGGTTTGAGCCAGCATGGATAGCGTCCCAGCCCCACGGAAACATCTCTCGGCTTCTGTGAGCAGGGTCTGGGCCCTGCAGTGCTGATCCCTGGAAAAGGCCACTTTCCCCGCGAGCAGGGCTGCCTGTCCTCGCAGGACCGGCTCGGATGTGGCGTCGATGATTGCCAGGGCCTCAGCGGTGATCGCCGAGGCCTCAGAGAGGTCGTCTTCCCTGAGATGGATTGTGCCCCTGGCGAGTAGGATCTGGGCTAAAAGGATGGAGTCGCCAAGCTCAGAGGCAATTTGCGCGGCATCAGACAAAGAGGATAGGGCCCGGTCTCTTTCTCCGGCATCTTCCCAGACGAGACCAGAGGTGTGCAGGATCTCAGCCTCGGCCTTCTGGGTAAAGCTGAGCGTTGACAGTGTCCTTGCTCGGCTAGCGTGATACCGGGCCTCGTCGTAGTTTCCTTCGGCCAGATTCTGTTGGGCCATTTCCACAGAGTACATCACCTGCCGGGTGATATCCGTCTGCACGTTCGCGCGCGTCAGGGCTTCGCCTAGCAATTCGCTTGCAGTCTCTGTCTCTTTGAGGGCCCGATAGGCTCGGCCGAGTCCCCATTCGGCGAGCATCCGGTAGACATCTTGTTGTCCTTCTTCCAGTTCCTCAGCTCGGTGGATCACAGTATCAAAAAACTGAATTGCCAGGAGGGGATTTTCGCGCTGGAAGTGCATCTCTGCCATACCCAGCAGGCATTTCAGGATGCCCTCTGGATCCGGTGTCGCTTCAAACCGCTCCGCTGCCGCGGTGAGATCCGAAAAGGCCAGATCGCTGGCCTTTCTTTCGAGATGAGCCAACCCGGACTGCAGGCAGGCGGCGGCCCTGAGCTGATTGCGATCGGTTGTTTCCTCTTCCAGTTCCCGGCGGGCCTGCTGCACAGAAGCCAGGGCTGACTCAATCTGGCCAATAAGGCGCTGGGATTCAGCAAGAGACAGCAGAATTTCGACTGTTGGCCGGCAATCATCCTCCCCGAGGGGGCTATCGGGCATGAGGGTTGATGTGCTGACGCCAAGGTTTTCCGCGATGATGTGAAGAGAGTGCAGAGATGGGGCGGTCAGACCCCGCTCAACCTGGCTCAGAAAGCCAGGACTCAGGTCCTCTCCGGCAAGGTCGCGTTGCGTCATACCTGCCTGTCTTCGCAGCTCCCGTATGCGGGCGCCTACCATCTCGGCAAAACCATCTTTGTGAGGCAAGGTGGATTCTTCCTTTGCAATGCACTGACGGGTCAATGCAGACATTACCCCGGGATGCAGCGGTGCTGGGGCGACGGCTCAGCTTAGTATAGATTATATTGATCTCCTCTGCATCACCCTGATACTGAAAGTGAAGTGCAATATAGTTAAACCATCAGTCTTCGCACACACAATATTACTGCAATTGCCGTCTTTTTGCAACGATCAGTGGATTGACGAAGGGGAACATGCCCGTGAAATGGCGTAATGGGAATCAAAAGACCGGAGTTTCGCAAAAAACGGTGGGCCCCTGGGGTCTATCGAGTGATACGGTTGGGGCCAATCGTTCGTAGAGGGATCCCTCTCGCCGCTGTCATTCGGCACTGCCCGGGGTCAGGTCATGGTTTTCGGCCCTCGATCAGCAGTGGAGGAGTGGTTCTTCCCCCGATCGGATGTCTTTTCGGCTGTAGGCAACTCCGTCCCGTTGCTACTGAGTTGCAACCGGGATAACAGGGGAGTGGACCATCACAGCAGGGGCGGTTGTGATGGAGGGAGGCAACGGTGTTTTTCACCCTTGGATGGTTGGCAGCGATTCGCAACCTGCAGCGCAGCGCCCTGGCGATGATCAGTGTGGCGCTGGCCACGGTGGTATTGGTCTCGGCACTGATCATGGCAGGGGGGGAGCCTGGTGGTGCGCATTTTGAGACCCGGACGGCCCTGGGGGGAGATATTGTGGTCCTTCCGGAGGCCCTGGGGCTTCCCGGTACCTCATCGCCTACGCCCGGGGGAGCATGGGAGATGATTCGACGATCCCCCGACAATCCCGGCCTTACCGCTTACTTCTTCCCCGGGATTGTCCGGGACGGTATCATGGGCCAGGAATCCGTGTCTCGGGATTTGACGGAGGAGATTCGTGGTGTGGAGGGTGTCCTTCACGTGACGCCTTACCGGACGATTCCTGCGAGGATGATCAGCGGTGATTACACCTGGTGGGTGCAGATCCGGGCCAGGGATCCCCTCGTCGATGAACATTATGGCCTGTCATCTGCGCTGGTCCAGGGGCGCGTCCTGGGTCCAGATGACCTGGGAGAACCGGTGTGCGTGCTTGAGAACTACATCATCCGTGGCGGTGGCCCCGAGGCTGAAACCTACGGCTATGATCGCTGGGATGGTGTCCGGGCCGTGATGGCCCAGGGGGGGCCGTCACTTCGAGCGGATGCATCGGTGGCCCCGGGAGATCCTGTCCACCTTGTGCTGCCTGGGGAGGGAGATGCCGTGCAGGGACTTGAAGTTTCCCTCGACGTGGTTGGGACCCTGGAGTTCACCGCCGGGCGCATCAGTTGGCTCGGCAGTGCCCTGACCCCGGCGGGCCTTCGTTCCATCGTGCGGTTTGCAGATGATGATCCACCTCCTCCTGGCCGCTACATTGACGAGCCCCTGCATTTGTCGCTGCCAGAGATCTGGGTTAGCGAGGAAACTTTCGGCGGGCTCCTTGCCCAGTCCGGGGGCGGCCCGTGGGCCGAGGTCACGGAGTATCTTGTCGTGGTATCCGATTTCTCCCGGGTCAACGTGGTGGCCGACCGGATCCGGGAGGCGACGCCGGGGGCCACGGTTATGACGACCGGAGAAATGGTGTCCCTGTCGGATCACCTGCCCATAGTCACGACTGCCATACCGCCGGAGGACATCAGCGCCGGCTATCGCGATCTTCTCGCCTCGGACAGGGTTCTTCTGTCGGCGCCAGGATGGTTCGATGCAGTGCTCCTGGTCACAGCGGTTTTGCTGGCTGGACTTCTTTACCTGGGCAACCTGTACGTGTTGACGATCACCCGCAGCAAGCAGCTGGCGACCCTAAAGGCATTGGGCAGCCACAACTGGCAGCTGCTGATTTCTTCGACTACGGAGGTCCTGGTCATCTCGGCCCTTGGGACCCTTGCGGGTTACCTTTTCGCCAGTCCCATGTTGATCCACCTGTGGCTGTCCAACGCCATGGGGCCGTGGGCGATCGCAATGAATCTGCTCCGTGGATTGGGGCTGGTTGCGGGGGTGGTATTCTGCGTGAGCTTGCTCGTGGCGGCGATTCCCTTTCTCCGCATGATGAAGCTTTCGCCGGGAGAGGTGATGCGCAATGGGTGATCAGGGGTCTTTCAGCCTGGTGTGGCGGGAGTGGAAGGCAAACCGAACGGCTCACACCATCATTATCGCTATCATTGCCCTATCCCTGGTGATGTATGGGCTGTACAGCATCTGGTCAGAGGATGCAGGGTTGGGAGCGCACCAGACCGAGCCCCTGGATCTGCCCTTTCCCCTGCTGGTCTATTATCCTGACTGGACGACGAGGCTGAGCACACCCCTGGATCTGGGCCGTGCGATCGAGACAGTGCGTCATCAGCCGAGGCACAACATGTTCGGGGTGATCACCTACATGACCTCCGCCGCTGGCACCCATGAGACCTGGGGCGTCGATCTTGATGACGTGCGGTTCAGGACCGGCATCGATTTCACCGAGGGCAGGATTCCGGGCAGTGGCGTTTCCGAGGTGGCGGTCACAGAGGCGCTTATGCAGAGGCTGGCTCTGGAAGTGGGGGAGCCCTTTTCCTTCGGTTATCTTCACCCGGAAACGGGCGACTACCGTCCCGCAGAGTTCACCGTGAGCGGTGTCTTTGGATCGGAGGACGTCTTTTCGGAGTTCATTCTGGGCGATGTGGGGGAGATGGCCGCCCTAGCTTTCATGCCCCGGGCCAATGCCCTCTGGTTGTGGCATTCACCCAGGGGGTCGGTGGAGGACCTGGTCAGGGATCTGCGGGATCGTCTCCCCCGGGTCCGGGCTCCAGCTTACGCCTTCGACTTGTCGGCATCGGCGGGTTCTCCCGAGAACAACCGATACCTGGCCTCTTTTGGGGGTTTGCCTTCGCCCTTCATCAACCGGGTGGGACCGACCTTCTGGTACCGGGGTGCCGTGCGGGATCGGATGGCCCACCTGGGGCGAACCAGCTCTGCGAGCGTCAGCGGCCTGGTGGGTTTGATGTTCCTCGTGGTCGGCATCGCCGTGACGCTGACAGTGCTCGTGATCGTTCTGGATCGACAGGTGATCATTGGGATCTATGCGGTGGTGGGTATGAGCCCGGAGGACATCGGCAGGATGTTCCGGACTCAGCTGATCTGGGATTCCCTTGCAGGCACCGTCCTGGGGGGCGTGGTTCTCCTGGGCATTTTCGCCCTGGCCCCGGCGAATGGGCCGACGCCGACCCTGCCCGTCCTCACCATGATTCTCTGGGCCATTGCCCAGGGTGCACTCGTTCTCTGGGGCGGCCGGGTTGCGTGGATTCTGAGCGGCTCCCGGGATCTGAGCTCCCATCTTCGGGGGGATACGGACTTCGACTGGTGGACCCTGGTGAACATCTGGCCTGAGCCAGTAGGAACGAAGGAGGGATCTGGATGAGCCCAGCAGAGGGTAGGTCTGTTGAGGCACCTGCTGTCCTGCAGACTCAGAATGTCTACAAGGAGTATCAGACCAGCGCCGGAGTGGTTGCCGCCGTTCGCGGCGTCAACCTGAGCATCGTGGAGGGAGAGTTTGCATCGATCATGGGCCCCTCGGGTTCTGGCAAGACGACCCTACTGTCCCTGATGGGGGCCCTGGAGCCTCCCACGAAGGGCGACGTCCTCCTTCGCGGGCGGGATATCGGCCTGATGCGCAACAGGGAGCTGGCCGAGTTGAGACGCTTCGACGTGGGTTTTGTGTTCCAGCGCTTCTACCTGGTCGATCATCTTACGGCATGGGAGAACATCCGGTTCCCCCTCGGGTTCAATACCCAGATGAGTCGACCCGAACGGGAGGAGCGGGCCGATTTCCTGCTGGAGATGGTGGGGCTGGGGCATCGCGGTGATCATTTTCCCCGACAGCTCTCGGGGGGTGAACAGCAGCGGGTGGCGATCGCCCGGGCCATGGCGAATGAGCCCGCAGTGATCCTGGCAGATGAGCCTACGGGCAATCTGGACCAGAGGACCAGCGACGATATTTTGACAGCTCTTGAGGATCTGAACAAACGACTGGGGCAGACCCTGGTGCTTGTCACGCACGACCCGGGCGTGGCAGAGCGGTCGTCCCGGGTGATCCAGCTGGAAGACGGTGAATTGGTGCGACAATACGGGCAAGACGACTTCTCTGCGAGGTGAACGCAATGCTCTGGCAATTGGCCGTCAGAAACGTTCGGCGCAACTGGACGAAGAACCTTCTGGGGATGATCGGCGTCGCGATTGCCGCTGGGGTGATGACGGCTTCTCTATCCCTCGGAGGAGGGTATCCGGAGGTGTCGTGGATGCAGCACAGGACACTGATGGGGGCAGACATCGTGATCTACCCCGGGCGTCTCGGCGTGGGCGCGGAGGATGCCCAGGCTGCCGGCGATACTCCCTGGGAGTGGGGCCTGCGCGGTGATTATGGACTGAGCGACCTGCTGCTCTTCCACCCGCGAATCTACGAGGAGGGATTGATCTCCCCCTCCGGTGAGACCCTGTTTTTCGCGGCAGAGGATGACCCTCTCGGCGATGGTCTTCCTGCGGGTGTCGCTGCGGTTGAGCCCCTGCTGAAACTCCCAGCGAGGGTGGTGATCCCGGGTATCGGGGGGCAACAGGCGAGGTACCCTGCGCCCCTGAGGGCCCGGGATCCGGATCTCGATGAGACGTGGGACGTCTCAACTTACCTGGCCCGGGGGCGGTGGCTGGAGCCTGAGGATGAGGGCAGCCTGGTTGCCCTGGCCCAGGGCAACCGCGGGGCCTTTCCCCCCGAGGAGGGAATCAGGCCCGGATATCCTGTTCCACAGGTGGGGGATGTCCGTACCCTCGAGGTTCCCGCCCTGGCTGGATACGACGCCGAGGGATATCCCCTCTGGAACTGGGACGACATCACGGAATTTGATCTGCAGGTGGTGGGGCTCTTTGCTTTTCCCACCAGTGTCAGGCCCCTGAGGGATCCGGAAACCGGGGGCTACGTGCTCGAGGTCGGTCCCGGCGGGGGCACGGGTACCATGATCATGGTCCAGCACTACGTCGAGACGGAAGATCTCTTCATCCCTGCGGCGACATGGCAGAAGATCTGGGAGACGATCGCTCCCCCGGGACAGGCGCCGCGTGCCTATCAGTTGAACGTGGTTCTGGACGATATGTTCCGGGCCAAGGAGATCGCTGCCAGCTTGCAGCAGCAGCTGCCGGGGACGACGGTGCGGACGGTCCCTGAACAGGCCATCATCGGTCGACAGCAGAGGGGACAGAGCGCCGTGCCCGCCGACGTGTCGACCCTGCTGGTTGTGGCAATTTTCCTTGTCGCCGGCCTTTTGCTGGTCGGAGATATGTACGTCCTTGTCATGCAGCGACGGAAGGAGATGGCCATTCTCAAGGCGGTGGGCATGGCCAGTAGCCAGGTGATGGGTTTGATTCTGATTGAAGCGGTTCTGATGTCGATGATCGGGGCGACCCTGGGCTTCGTCGCCGTCCGACTGATGGTGACGGGGGTTTATGCCCTGTCGGCGGTGAGTGTGGCCGAGGTTGGGATCATGACCCTGAGGACGGGATTCATGGTCGTGGGGGCGTCGGTTCTGGTGGCGGGGTTGTTCGGCCTGCTGCCGGCCTACCTGGCGCTGAAGCAGACCACCATGGAGGTGTTGAGGGATGTCTGAGAAGGCTGCCATTGTCACTGCGACGGATCTCACCAAGATCTTTCTGGTCGGTGCGGGGGTGAGGGCCGTCGACGGTATTTCCATGCGCATCTATCCGGGAGAGTTTGTGCTTCTGACCGGTCCCTCGGGTTGCGGCAAGAGTACCCTGCTGAATCTACTGGGAGGGCTGGACCGGCCGACCTTCGGCGAGGTGATGCTGCAGGACCAACGGTACAGCGACCTCAATGAGAACAGCCTCGCCCGCATGCGGCGGACGAAAGTGGGTTTTGTCTTTCAGTTCTTCAATCTGCTGCCAGACCTGACGGCGAAGGAGAATGTTGAACTTCCCATGCGGCTGATCGGCCTGGATGTCCGAGAGGCACAGAGAAGATGCCAGGACCTGTTGGAATCCGTGGGGCTCAGTGACCGCATGGACCATTACCCCCATGAGCTGTCGGGAGGAGAGCAGCAGCGGGTTGCCGTGGCGAGGGCCCTGGCCAATGAGCCTGAAGTGGTACTGGCCGACGAGCCCACCGGGAACCTGGACACCCACAGCAGTGCAGAGGTCATGGATCTATTTCGCCGCCTGAACGAGGAGAGCGGGCAGACCTTCGTGGTGGTCTCCCACGATGACGCTGCCAGGAACTATGCCTCGCGGATTGTCTACATGCGCGACGGGGCCATCGAGAGGGAGGAGGTGTGAGGTGGCTTCCGGACGAGGGGACGACAAGGGGATCCAGACCTCCCTGGAGATTATTTTGTCGCCTGTGGCCCGGTTGCTGGCGAATCTGAACGCCCGCACCTTCCGATTTGTGAAGAACACCTGGACTCTCATGTTCCCCTATTCGGCCAGGAGCATTCGGCGGAGGAAGTGGCGGGCGGCGATCATGGCGCTGTGCGTTGCCCTGACCGTACTGGTGTTTGTCCTGTCTGATTCGTATTTCAGTGCAACAGAGCTGAGCTTCCGCGGCCAGGTGGCTGAGATCCCCATGATTGCTGATGTGGTTGCTTTCCGGGAGTCGGGCTGGTCGACAGATCAGATTCACCGGCTGAACTTCATCCCCGAGGTGAGGGCCTTTGCCTCGGGCCATCGGGTCCCGGTGTATAGTCCCCTGGGTCACCATTACCTGGTCGGGCTGGAAGATGGTGCCTTCGAGGAAGGGGCAGGCCCGGGGTTCGCTGCGATGCTTCAGCTCGAGGAGGGGAGCCTCCCCACCGGCGAGGGGCAGATCCTGCTCCCGCTGGAAGCAGCCCGGAGTGTGGGCCTGGAAGTGGGGCATGATTTCAACGTGGAGTGGCTCGATTCGGGGGGGATGTCCCACCGCGCCACCTACCAGGTCTGCGGGCTCTTTGCCACCGATGACCCCTTTCTCGGTGACCCAATGATTCGGTTGCCCGGGGTCCACCTTCCACCCCTTGCCGGGGAGTCCGGGGGCAACTTCATCCTGTTAAGCTCGGGGGCACCCGGGGAAGCTTCAAGGAAGGCGAGGGGTTTTTTGCCCGGCGCGACGATGATCAGCCGGATCCACGGGCAGCAGATGGCCGGGGGACTCCTGACCGGGGTCTTTTCCTCTGGCAGGATTGTGATCATCCTGATCCTGCTCTTTTGTGCCCTGGGCGTTCTGAACGTTTTGCTGCTGGCATTTTTGGAAAGGCAGAGGGATTTGGGGGTTTTCAAAGCCCTGGGCACGTTCAACGACGAAGTGCGGATGATGCTCCTTCAGGAGGGCTTTTTGACCGCCCTTCTGGGCATCATCGCGGGCACCGTGGGAACGTGGATCGTGGTCACCTTGTTGATCCGGTATACCCTGGTTCCCTACGTGATGACCCCCCGCTCCTTTATCATTGCTGCCCTGGTTGCGGCCGCCGTTTTCTACGTGGGTGCGGCCCTGCCCTCGGGCATGGCGAGGAATATGACCGTGCAAGATTTACTACACAGACGGAGGATTCTTTGACAGATGCGAGGATTGGAGGACGCAATCGGCATGACAGAGACGGATTTCCCGTACAACAGCATCATGGCCGTTGATGTGGGCAGCACCACGACGAAGGTTGTGCTGATCGAACGAACCAATGAGCACTACCGGGTCACCGGACGGGCAGAAGCGAAAACCACCGTCGAGGCGCCCCAGGAGGATGTAATGATTGGCCTTCGGGCTGCCCTGGTGCGCCTGGAAGAAGAGATGTCGAGAAGGTTTCTCAAGGACGACCAGTTGATTACTCCCCGATCCGACGATGGGTCCGGCGCAGACCTTTTTGTGGCCACCAGCAGCGCAGGGGGCGGGCTGCAGATGATGTGCGTGGGCCTGATGCGGGCCATCACGGCGGAGAGTGCTGAGAGAGCGGCCCTGGGGGCGGGTGCCATCGTGATGGGGGTGGTCGCCACCGATGACGGCCGCAGTGTGGTAGAGAGGGTCAGGTTGCTCCGTAACCAGCGACCCGACATCGTCCTGTTGGCCGGGGGTACCAACCAGGGGAACGTCTCTCATGTCGCAGCTCTTGCAGAATACGTGGCGTCGGCAAACCCACGTTCCAGGTTGGGGGATGACCGGAATCTGCCCGTGATCTTTGCCGGCAATCAGAATGCCAGGGATGTGGTTGCCCACATCATGAAAGACAGCTTTGATGTGCACACGGTTGACAATATCCGACCCACCCTGGAGGAGGAGATCCTGGAGCCGGTTCGGGGCAAGATCCACGATCTGTTTCTTGACCATGTCATGGAGCAGGCCCCGGGCTATAAAACGATCCTGGAGTGGGCCAATAAGCACGTCCAACCCACCCCCTCGGCCGTAGGCAAGATGATGCGCACCATGGCGGCCAGGTACGATGTGAACGTCCTCGGCGTGGACATTGGCGGTGCGACAACAGACACGTTCAGCGTGATGGGGGGAACCTTCAACCGTTCCGTCAGCGCCAACATCGGGATGAGCTACAGCGTCGCCAATGTGTTCACCCAGGCCGGGGAGGAGCAGATCATGCGGTGGCTTCCGATTTCGGTTTCGGATCGGGACCTGCGTAACTGGCTCTACAACAAGACCATTCGTCCCTCGGCCCTGCCGGTCACCCTGCGGGACCTGATGCTCGAACAGGCCGTGGGGCGCGAGGCCCTCAGGTTGGCCCTGGCCGAACACCGTGAACTGGCAGTGGGCCTGAAGGGAATCAAGCAGACACGCACCTACGACCATGCCCTGGAGCAGACGAGTACCGGGCAGACCCTGGTAAACATGAACGAGGTGGATGTGATTGTGGGGAGCGGTGGACTGCTGTCCCACGCCCCTCGCCGGGCGCAGGCGGCCATGATGATGCTGGACGCCACCCAACCCGAGGGTGTGGTTCGGCTGTACGTGGACCGCGCCTTCATGATGCCCCACCTGGGGGCCGTGGCGGATCTGCTGCCCGATGTGGCCGAACAGGTGCTGGTCAGTGATTGCCTCGTACCCCTGGCAACCGTGATCGCGCCCCTGGGAGAGGGGAGACGGGGGACGGTGATGGCTGAGATGCACCTGACCTCAGAGTCCGGGGAGGAAACCTCTGAGCTGATCCGAGTGGGAAGCTTCAAGGTCCTGCCCCTCGCTGCCGATGAGAGTGTCCACCTGGATATCGTCCCTCGATCTTCCTTTGACGTGGGGGACGGGCCGGGGGTCCGGGTGAGGGCCGACGTCCGCGGCGGTGAAGTGGGCCTGATCATCGACGGCCGCGGCCGACCAATCCGGTTCCCCCGTAGAGACGACCGGCGCATGGAGGCCGTCCGGTCCTGGGTGGAGACGCTGGATGCGTACCCGTCGGATTATCTGGAGCGTAGTGATATTAGTGAGGAGGTAGTGCGGTGACCGGAGGAGAACATTATTCAGTGATACGCAGGGAGACGGTGCGGCGGGAGAGGCGCCTTCCCCTTCCGGGTGAGATCCTGGTGGCCGAGGGAGACCGGGTTAGCCCTGACACCCTCGTGGCTCGGACAGAGTTCATCCCCGGAGATCCCTACGTGGTGGACCTGAAGTCCGAAATGGGTCGACCCCGGATCTCTCGCAGTGACATGCAGAGATCCTTGCAGGTGGCGGTGGGGCAGCGCGTCACCAAGGGCGATATCTTAGCCCGCATGAAGAAGGGGATCCTCGGAGGATCCACGACCGTCCAGTCCCCCGTGGGCGGCGTGGTGGAATACGTGTCCGCCGTGCACGGTAGAATACTGATAAGAGAGGATGCCCAGTCGGCCGATCCGGTGTTGGTGGTCAATGTTGCCCGGCAGCTGGACGTATGGCCGGCCATGGTGCGCATGTACATGGAGTATCGGGAGGGGCAAGAGGTCAAGCAGGGAGCCGTTCTTGCAGCCAGCCCCGGGGCCGCTGGGATGGTCTACGCCTACGCGCCTGCGGCAGGAACAATCCAGCGTGTTGATGCGCACAACGGCCTGGTCTACATCGTGCGGCCGATGCAGGTCACCCGCCTAGCGGCGCACATTACGGGTACCGTGGAGAAGATCCTGGGGGACGAGGGCGTGGTGATCCGGGGACCCTCGGTGGTGCTTAACGGCGTCTTTGGAGTGGGCGCCGAGGCCTTTGGGGAACTTCTCGTCCTCGGTGATGCCGACCGGGTTATACGCCCAGAGGATGTGGATGCCCAGGTGGCAGACCGGGTGGTGGCCCTGGCTGGGATAGCCGATGAGGCGGTCCTTTCCCGGGCAGAGGAATATGGGGCCCGTGGGATCATCGTCGGTGGTCTCGATGAACTGGATCTTGTGCATTTCATGAAGGCAGAACTCGGGGCGGGGATGACAGGAGAAGAGGACCTATCGATGACCATTATCCTCACCGAGGGATTTGGCCGCCTGAGTCTTCCCCGGGAGATTGTCGCTGTGTTGAGGTTGTATGAGGGTGTGATGCTGTCTATCAACGGCAGGACGCAGGTCCGGGCGGGGGCCCAGAGGCCCGAGGTATTGATCCCAGTCCCGGTCGATGGAGGGGAATCCTTCTCCGAGGTCAGCATTGCGGAGGGGGAGCCACAACCCGGCCAACTTGTTCGAATCATCACTTCTCCGTATTTTGGGGCCTACGGCGAGGTGGAGGAGGTGTTGACCCTGAGCCAAAGATATGAGACCGAGGCAGAGTTGCCTTCTATCAGGGTGCTGCTCAGAGACGGGCGCAGGGCGGTGGTTCCCGTGGTAAATGTGGAGATCGTCGCAGGGAAATCATCGGCATGATGCTTCCGACTGCAGCATCGGGAAGGGGGGCTGATATGCCGAGGGTGCAGAGGTTCACCCTGCTCGCAGCCGCAGCACTGGTGCTGGGCCAGTTCAGCGCGTGGTTTATGGATGCTACGGCTCCAGACTTTCCTCATTTCGCCCGTTTCATCGTCTTTTTTGCGGCTGTCAAACTTTCAGGGGACATCGTCTATTTCCTCTTGTGGCCTGAGCAGCGGGAGTGGGGGTTTCCTCACCTCTATCTGCTCGACGATTTCTTCACCTACTTCCGCTTTGCCTTCCCTCTGGCTGTGGCCCAGAGGATCATCGAGGTCGGGATGTTCCCCCACTGGATCCACGATTTGCCCCCC
Organism: Clostridia bacterium; assembly: GCA_003566675.1. Lineage (GTDB taxonomy): Bacteria > Bacillota > Sulfobacillia > SLMV01 > SLMV01 > PWUC01. The sequence goes on along the minus strand of PXCI01000142.1, from coordinate 21,060 downwards.
ACGACCCTGACCCATCAGCTCATCGCCGGGCCTTACCTGGCGGTGGCGATGTACCTGCTCAACCGTTGGATGCGCGAGGAAGCTCGGGAAAACTCGTACCGACAGGCAAGAAATTTCCTCCATCTTCCATAACATGGCCCCTCGGGATCTCTGGTTGACTGTTATGGCTTTCGCTATCTCTCTTTGGCCCTATGTAGGTGTGTAGAGTCGAAAGCTGATGATAACCGGATAAGGTGGCACATCAAGGCATAATTCCGCCAATGATTGGGGAATTATAGGTTTGACGTGGGAGCCGGGTAAGAATACCATATTATTTGATGTTAGCACTCACCTCGGGAGAGTGCTAACAAAAAGCGCGAACCAGCGAACCATGTCCATCTAAAACATAAGGGAGGGAACTGCTGTGAAGATCAAGCCCTTAGGCGATCGGGTTGTTATCAAGGTGATCGAAGACGAAGAGGTTACCAGCAGCGGTATCGTTTTGCCCGATACTGCGAAGGAGAAGCCGCAGCAAGGTGAGATTCTGGCCGTTGGGACAGGCAAGACCCTGGACAGCGGAGAGAAGGTTCCTCTGGAGGTTTCCGAGGGGGACGTCGTCATCTATTCGAAGTATGCGGGAACAGAAGTCAAACTCAAGGGTGAAGAAGTACTCATTCTGAGCGAGCGAGATATTCTCGCGAAGGTAGAATAGCTAGGGAGGTATACCGATGGCAAAGCGCATCATCTACAATGAGAAGGCACGCCGCGCGCTGCAGCGCGGTGTCGATACCATGGCCGACGCAGTGACCATCACCCTTGGCCCCAAGGGGCGGAATGTGGTCCTGGAGAAGAAATTCGGTTCTCCCTCGGTCATTAACGATGGCGTCACCATTGCCCGTGAGATTGACCTCAAGGATCCGTATGAGAACATGGGTGCCCAGCTTCTCAAGGAAGTTGCCACGAAGACCAATGACATCGCCGGTGACGGTACTACCAGCGCGATTCTCCTGGCCCAGAGCATGGTCTCAGAGGGTATGCGCAACGTGGTGGCCGGTGCTAATCCCATGATCCTTCGGCGCGGAATTCTTGCTGCCGTCGATAGCTTGGTGGAGGCCATCCGCGACATGAGCATCACGGTTGAGGGCCGGGAGGCCATCGCCCAGGTCGCTTCAATCTCTGCCAACGATGAAAAAATTGGCTCTCTCATCGCAGAGGCCATGGAGCAGGTAGGCAAGGACGGTGTCATCACCGTCGAGGAGTCCCGCACCATGGACACGTCTCTGGACGTGGTGGAGGGTATGCAGTTTGACCGCGGCTACCTCTCCCCCTACATGGTGACGGACACCGAGAGCATGGAGGTCGTCCTGGAAGAGCCCTACATACTGATCACGGATCAGAAGATCAGTTCGGTTAATGACTTCCTCCCCGTGCTCGAGAAGGCCGTCAATCTGAGCAAACCCCTCCTGGTCATTGCAGAGGATATCGAGGGTGAGGCCCTTGCCACGCTGGTGGTCAACAAGATCCGCGGCACCCTTCAGGCTGCAGCGGTCAAGGCCCCTGGATTTGGCGACCGTCGCAAGGCCATGCTGGAGGATATCAGCATTCTCACCGGTGGACGGGTCATCAGTGAGGACCTCGGTCTGAAACTGGAGAACGTGACCCAGGATATGTTCGGTCGCGCCGGTCGGGTCACCATTACCAAGGATGACACCACCATCGTCGAGGGCCATGGAGAGGCAAAGGAGATCCAGGACCGGATCGAAGTATTGAAGCGCCAGATTGAAGACAGCACCAGTGACTTCGACCGGGAGAAGCTTGAGGAGCGTCTGGCCAAACTCTCGGGCGGTGTTGCCGTGATCAACGTTGGTGCAGCCACCGAGACCGAACTCAAGGACAAGAAGCTGCGCATCGAGGACGCCCTGAATGCCACCCGGGCGGCCGTTGAGGAGGGCATCGTTCCCGGCGGCGGCGTCGCTTACCTCCGGGCAGCCCAGATGATGGCCGACGTGGAGACGGACTTTGCCGATGAGGCCACGGGTGTTGAGCTGGTCAAGAAGGCCCTCACTGCTCCCGTGCGCCGAATCGCCAACAACGCGGGTCTTGAAGGTGCCGTGGTGTTGGAGCGCGTCAGGAACGAGAAAAAGAACGTTGGCTTCGATGTCCTGTCCATGGAGTATGTCGACATGATCAAGGCTGGCATCGTTGACCCGGCGAAGGTTGTCCGCTCTGCTCTGCAGAATGCGGCAAGCATCGCATCCATGGTCCTGAGTACGGAGACCCTGATCGCTGACATTCCGGAGGAGAAGAGTGACGACATGGGCGGCGGAGGCGGAGGCATGCCTCCCGGCATGGGCGATATGAACATGTTCTAGACAGGCACAAGCGAGGTCCCCATCTCCTGCGCGGGGATGGGGACTTTTTTATGAGGTGAACTTCTGTGAGACTGGAACCGATTGGCTGTGTTGTCAACGGGATCTCCTCTAACCCCATAGGGGGGTGGCGAGAGATAGAGTCGGTCATCAAGGTGAAGGGGCCGTATTGGCCGGCCCTGGACGGCCTCGAGGATTTCTCCCACGCGATGGTTCTATTCTGTTTTCACCGCACGTCCGAAGAGGGCCGCAGCACCCTCGCGGTTCATCCTCAAAGAAGGAAAGATCTCCCCCGGGTGGGGGTCTTCGCGACTCGCAGTCCGGCGCGGCCGAATCCCGTGGGCGTGACGGTGTGCCGCCTGCTCCATGTGGGCGACGGGGAACTCCGGGTGAGGGGGCTCGATGCCTTTGATGGGACACCGGTGGTGGACCTCAAGGGTTACGGTGGCGAAGAGGCCGAACCGGACCGGGTGCCGGCCTGGTTGATGCAGCTTTGGAGCGAACGGTAGAGAGTGGCCCGGAGATTCGGATATAATTGCATTGTCGTCGGGTGTTCCCCGGGTTATGTGGGAAGGAAAGAGCCTTCAGCGTTCCTTTTGCCTATGAGGGGGGCGGGATTGTGCAGTACTGGAAAGAGGAACCGATTCGCCTTCTAATTGATGAAGATGAACTGCGGCAGATGGTAGAGAATTTGGGATCTGAGATATCCCGCGACTATCGGAATAAAGTCAGTGTTGAAAGCCCGCTGCTCCTGGTTGGCATCCTCAAGGGTGCGGTCGTCTTCATGGCGGACCTTGCCCGATCCATGGCCGTGCCGACGGCCCTCGATTTCATGGCTGTTTCTAGCTACGGTGCTAGCACCACTTCCTCGGGGATTGTCCGGATCCTCCACGATCTTGATACGTCGATCGAGGGACGTCACGTCATCATCGTTGAAGACATCGTCGATACGGGTCTGACCCTCCGGTATCTCAGGGATCACCTGGCATCGCGGGGCCCACGGAGCCTGAAAGTGTGTGTCCTGCTGGACAAGGCTGAACGTCGTGAGGTCCCGGTTTGCGTGGACTACTGTGGCAGACAGATCCCCGACGAGTTTGTTGTCGGATACGGGCTCGATTACGCCGAAAGATACCGGGATCTACCCTACCTGGGCGTGGTCACAGAGATGGAATGAAGGGGAGAGATTGAGTGAAGACACAGGATAAGGTGCTCATACTCGATTTTGGTGCCCAATACTCGCAGTTGATCGCCCGCCGGGTCCGCGAGTTGGGCGTGTACAGTGAGATTGTCCCCGGAGACCTCCCGGCGGAGGAGATCCGATCCAGGGGGCCAGGAGGACTGATCCTCAGCGGCGGGCCCGGCAGCGTATATGCAGAGAATGCCCCGTGGCCCGACCCCGAGGTGTATTCCCTGGGCGTGCCGGTGCTCGCGATTTGCTACGGCCACCAGCTCGTCGCGGCACACTTCGGAGGGCGGAACCACGTCCGTCCGGCTCCCAACGCAGAATACGGCCGGTCCCGGGTCTCGATCTCCGGGGGCGGAGAGCTCCTGGCCGGGCTCCCCGATGAGATTGATGCCTGGATGAGCCACGGCGACCTGGTCGATCGGTTGCCCCCTGGCTTTATCTGTCTGGCGTCGACCCCGGATGCCCCGGTGGCGGCCATGGCCGACCCCGAGCGGGAGCTGTATGGGGTTCAGTTTCATCCGGAGGTGCATCACACCCCCCAGGGGAAAAAGATCCTCGAAAACTGGCTCTACCGGATCTGCCGGCTCCCGGGGGGATGGAGCATGAGCAGATTCGCCCACAGATCGGTGGAGGAGATTCGCAAGCAGGTGGGCGATGGAAGTGCCCTATGCGGCCTCAGCGGAGGCGTCGACTCCTCGGTGGCCGCAACCCTGGTCCACCAGGCGATCGGAGATCGGTTAACCTGTGTGTTTGTCGATCACGGCCTACTGCGCGAGGGCGAACGTGAACTGGTGGAGCGAATGTTCAGGGACCAGATGAACATGAACGTGGTATCCGTCGATGCCAGGGACAGATTTCTCACGGCCCTGGCGTGGGTATCGGACCCCGAGGAGAAACGAAAGATCATCGGACATCAGTTCATTGACGTGTTCGAGGAACAGGCTGCAGCCCTCGGGGACTACCAGTTCCTGGTGCAGGGGACCATTTATCCCGATGTGGTGGAGAGTGGAACCAGCAGTTCTGCGGTGATCAAGAGCCACCACAACGTCGGGGGGCTGCCCGAGTACATGAAAATGGAGCTGGTGGAGCCGCTCAGAGAGCTCTTCAAGGACGAGGTGCGGCTGGTGGGTGCAGAGATTGGACTGTCCGATGAGGTTCTCTGGCGGCACCCCTTCCCGGGTCCCGGGCTGGCAGTGCGAGTTCTGGGAGCGATAACCCGGGACAAGCTCTCCCTGGCGCGAAAGGCAGACGCCATATTCGCCGAGGAAATCCAGGCTGCAGGTCTGTATCGTGAAATCTGGCAGGCCTTTGCCGTCTTGTCCGATACGAGAAGTGTGGGGGTAATGGGAGACGGAAGAACCTACGGCCGGGCAGTCATTCTTCGGGCGGTGACCAGTGAGGACGCCATGACCGCCGACTGGGCCCGGATTCCCCATGACGTTCTCGATCGCACCGCTCGACGCATCGTCAATGAAGTAAAGGAGATTAACCGGGTCGCCTACGATATCACGTCCAAGCCCCCGGGAACGATCGAGTGGGAGTGAGGATCCTTGCCCAGCTTTGGTCGTCCGATCGTGAGAAGATATGCTCGCTGGCCGATGATTTACAAGGTCCTGGCGGGTTCGCTGATCACCCTGGTGCCGCCCCTTCTCATCACTGTGGTCCTGGGGAGACAGGGCCTTTTGGAAACGCTCCCTCCAGCGGCCGTTGGACTGTATGGGGTTGGTGTGGCCGTTGTTGCCCTGTACCTGAACTACGCTTCCCTCAGGATCTTGTTCCGCCCGTTGTTCCAGCTGATGGAGACCGTCCGCAGAGTTCAGGAGGGTGACTACCGGGCGCGGGCCCGGGGGATCACCGGTGACCAGGAACTGGCGAGGGTTGGGAGTATTCTCAACAGGGTCCTCGACAACCTGGAGCAAAGCCGCAGGCTCACCTCCTCGCGAACCCTGCAGGCCCTGGAGCGCGAGAGGAAGCGTATCGCACGGGAGCTCCATGATGAAACCAGCCAGGCCCTTACGACCCTGATCATCAACCTGGAAATATCCCTCGGCTCCCTGGGTGAACTGGCCGACGATGCTGATGCGGACCTGGACCGGTTGCGTTCGCTGCGGCAGCGGTTGAAGGACACAAGAGATCTCACCGAAACAGCCCTGGAGGAGATTCGGAAACTGATCTTCGACCTCCGCCCCAGCATCCTGGATGACCTGGGCCTGGTTCCGGCCATGCGCTGGTATGCGATGAACAAGCTGGAATCCCTCGGCGTGGATTGCCGCTTCGATGTACAGGGAAGTGACGAGAGGTTGCCTGCGGACACCGAGATCGCGCTGTTTCGCATCTTCCAGGAGGCCATCACCAATACCATCAAGCATGCAGACGCGCGCCTGGTGGTGATCAACCTGAAACTCAGCTCCGACAAGGTGGTGCTGAGGGTGGCCGATGATGGCTCGGGTTTTGAACCACAGGGTCGCGAGAGCCCCTACGCCGGCCTGGGCCTTTTTGGGATGCAGGAGCGGGCCAGTCTGCTGGGCGGTACCTTTGAGGTCAAATCGACACCCGGACAGGGAACAGAGGTCATAGCTGAGATTCCCCATCCTGGTGCCATGCACAACAGTGAAGGGAGGAGTTCGCGTGACGCGCACAATCCGGGTGCTTCTCGTTGACGACCACACGATTCTCCGAGAGGGCATCAAATCTCTTCTGTCAGGGCACGACCACATCGAGGTGGTGGGTGAGGCCGACGATGGCAAGGCTGCCGTGGAGAGGGTCGGGGAACTGAATCCGGATGTGGTCCTGATGGACATCAGTATGCCCAGGATCAATGGGATTGAGGCCACTCGCAGGATCAAGGAGGAGTTTCCCCAGACCAAGATCTTGATCCTGACCATGCACGACGAGGAGGGCTACATCTACCCGATTTTCAAGGCGGGGGCCTCGGGGTACGTGGTGAAGAGGACCGCGACACGAGAGCTGGTCTCCGCCATTGAAGGGGTGATGGAAGGCAACACCATCATGCATCCCTCGGTGGCCCAGACGCTGATCGCTGACGGTGGAAGTGGTGATACGGAGTCCTCCCGGGACCAGGATTTTTACGACGGTCTGACCGAGAGGGAGTTAGAGGTCGTAACTCTCGTGGCCGAGGGGATGACCAACCGGGAGATTGCCGACGAACTTCACATCAGCATCAAGACGGTGCAAGCCCACAGATCCAACATCATGGACAAACTTGATCTGCACGATCGCGTGGCCCTGACCAAGTACGCTATCAAGAAAGGGCTCATATCCCTCTGACCCCGATGCTCTCAGAACACCCCGTAGACCCGATCGGGTCCCAGGTACTCCGGAAAATGCGGCCGGAGTGCCTCCCGGCCCCGGTAGCAGAGATGACAGGCATCTGCGTAGGTTCCCGTGAGACTCAGATCGAAGGCATCAAGCAGGGCCGCGGGTCCTCCAGAGGCGAGGGGCCCCACGATGGGATGCCTCTCCAGGTTCTTGCGGTCCAGAAGATCGCGGAGATTGCCGTCCCCGGAACGCCCCGGGCAGAGTCCCTGGCACAGATGCAGAAATCCCTCGGCATCCATGTGGATTCGATCTGGTTCCAGGAGAGACTCGTGGGGGCACGTCGTGAACTCGGCCGGGGCGGACCGGGTTGCCGAATCGGTCAGCTGGTGGGCTGCCCGCCCCCTGAACATGACGTTTTCTATGGAGGTGCGGAAGATCATGGGTTCGATCCCCATCTGTCGGGCTGCATGTCCGGCGACATCCGCCCGGCGGGCCTCTTCCGATCCACCGTGATAGTCATCGGTGCTGATCGCGAGTCCCAGGGGGCCCAGCTCGGCCAGGGGTGCCAACCAGCGACGGGCATCGCGTTCCGACACGGCCCAGAACCCGTTGGTGACTGCAGTGGCTCCCAGGCCCCTCTCCTGGGCGAGGCGGACCCCGTGGGCCAGGATGGGATAGTACAGGAAGGGCTCGCCCCCCTCGAATGCGATTTTCTCCACCCCGGCGGCGACGGCGGCCTCAATGAACTCGGTGACCTGTTCGGCTGTCATCGTGGGGCCGACCGGTCCTGCCCAGGCGAAACAGTGGGGGCATTCCCGGGTGCACTGGTAGGTGATGAGCAGGTGTAGTGCGCTGATCATGATGGACCTCCCCTGGTGGTCTTGAGTCCCTATCTCGTTCGGATCTCGTCAGGCCCCGACCCTGTCCCCTGTACATCTATTCTTTTCCGCCTGGCCCGGATTCTCCTGCGAGGCGGACCGGTATTCCTGTTTGTGGCAGCGCATCGGGTGAACACCTTAGAGAGGACCGGTTACAATACGGGCATCACCCGATGTCCTTCGCTGCCGGGGTGCCTATAATGGTAGGTGAGTTCAAGATGATGTGCACTGCTTCATCTGCTCTGCTGGCATCATCCAGTTGGTACAAGGTGAATACTGTCCCCCGATAGACGGCCTTCTCGCCCCCCGGGAAGGCCGATTCTCGTGTGGTGTGCCCGGCATGGGCGAATGCTAGGGGTGAAAGTCCGCTGGGGGGAGTGGCCACGTAGAACCACTAGCTGAAGACAAGGGTGCCCGCGGTGACGCGGGATCTGAAGGAAGCCGGAGGCAAAACCGTGACCCGAGGAGCACGAACCCTGGACGAGGCGTGAAGGGCTGGGCGAGTCTGCAAGACAAGACGAAGCCCTACATTGGCCGAGGTTCGTCACGTGAACAGGGTGGGTGTGCGGGGAAAGTATTCGTCCTTACCTCCCTCGGAAAGACCGGCTCCCCGGGCAATGTCGGCAACTGTGGGCTCCCCTGAAGCCCTGATCTGCGAACTGCTGCGTCGCTGCCGCGATGATTCCCTTTTGCGCCCCTGAAATCCTGTCTTCGCTATCTGGCATCTTTGATTCTCCAATGTGAGTAGGCGCTCACTTACATCGTAGTCGTGAACGGAGGCCCTTTCAATGGGCGGCAGAGGGGCCTGGACTGTGCACTTACTATGGTCCGGTCGTCCCGACCGAGATGGATCGGCCTGGTGACTATTTGCTCTTTTGCACGCCGCATGACGGGTACGTTTGATTCTATTCAACAGACCATGTATAATGCATTCCTGTATCATCATAATAACCGTATCGGATGAACCCAACGTTAGGAGATTGATGATCTGTGCATCTAGAAGAGATGGCGCGACTACCTGCACATGCAATCAAGGACCTTGATGATGTTGGTAGACTCAAAATATACTTGGTTCAGGACTTCAACCATAGCTTGTTGAGGAGACTGGTCAACTTCGAACTGGACATTTTCGGTGATCTGGGTATGGACGAGTGGGGACTCGTTCCCCAGATTCGTCATGGCAATGTGTTCGTCCTCAAAGAGGAGGATGAAAACCGGATCAGTGGTATTGCCATTTTAATGCGAGACTGGGAGGATCCCGACAAGTGTTATCTGTTCGATTTTGCCATTGCTGAAGGACTGCGGGGGCAGGGTCTTGGTACCCTGTTTTTGCTGTCTGTATGTGAGAGTGTCCGCGAGCAGGGTTTTCGCAAGATGAGTCTCACTGTGGATACCGATAATAAGCCTGCAGTGAGATTGTATTCGGACAAGTTGGGTTTCGACATCGAAGAGTATCGGCAGGATGAATACGGTCGAGGGCGCGATCGATACATCATGGTCCTTGATCTCCGTGACATTGATGAGGAAATGCTCATGGTATCGAATTAGACTGTCGGCATCTGGTAACACTGTGAGGCCTTGTCACTGCAGCCCCTAGTACACGAACATTCCGTCCAAGCTGTCTCCCGGCCTTGCGGTCGCACAGCCTTTGCGCCGGGGGGCAGCACACCGACGGTTTCGAATTCCTCAACCGTCCTCTCCTCGCCTGCACCAGAGATCGGATTCACCGGTACTGAGCCGTCCCTGCACGACGTCGAATCTTCCACTCAAGCAACCATGTATGCCAGGGATGTTGCAGGCTATCAGGCTGCGAAGCACTCAATGTTAGCGCGGAAATTCCACGGCTCAAGGAACCCGGAACCCCGATACCCTGGACCTTAGAATCTGCAGTAACAAGGCCATCACGTCTTTGGCGATTGACGGCGTTTTGCCGAACAATTAAACTGTAATTGAAGTTAATGTTCGGGGAAAGGATGATTGGATTGCCCAGGATTGGGATAATTATGGGTAGTGATTCGGACATTCCTAAGATGAAGGGTGCAGCGGAGATTCTTGATGCGTTGGAGCTACCGCACGAAGCCACCATCTGCTCGGCCCACAGGACGCCGGACCGTACCGTGCAGTGGACGAGAGAGGCGCGAGACAGGGGTCTTTCCGTGATCATTGCCGGCGCGGGTGCCTCGGCGGCGTTGCCCGGGGTGGTAGCCGCTCACACGGATCTGCCCGTCATAGGCGTTCCATTGAAGGCGTGGGCCTTTGACGGCCTCGATGCCCTGCTTTCCATTGCACAGATGCCCCCAGGGGTGCCGGTGGCAACCATGGCGGTCAACGGCTCAAAGAACGGTGCTCTCCTGGCGGCGAGGATTCTCGCCATCACCGATGATGATGTCCGCAGAAGGCTGGCAGAGTTCTCCCGGCAGCAGTCTGAACTGGTCGACAAGAAGGATCAGGATTTTCAGAAGAAGGGTTTCGGTGGTGAATCTTGATTCCCCGATACACGCTGCCCGAGATGGGGCGTCTGTGGACGGACGAATACCGATTTGAGACCTGGCGGCGGGTCGAGGGGGCATGTATGCGGGCCTGGTCTGAACTCGGAAAAATACCCCCCGAAGCCGTGGATGAGGTGGAAAAGAAGACCCGGATCAATGTCTCCCGCATCGAGGAGCTCGAGGCCGTGGTCCGGCACGACATGATCGCCTTTGTGACCTCCCTCGGCGAGCAGGTCGGAGAGGCGTCTCGTCACATTCACTATGGCCTGACGTCCTCAGATGTTCTGGATACGGCCCTGGGACTCCAGTTGAAAGAAGCCGGGGAGATGTTGCTGGCTGATGTTGATGACTTCACGACGACCCTCGGCGAGGCGGCAAAGAAGTACCGGGACACTCCGATGATCGGGCGTACCCACGGGATTCACGCTGAACCGGTGACGTTCGGGCTCAAGCTTGCCCTGTGGTTTGAGGAGATGCAGCGGGCGCGAAAAAGGCTGGAAGATGCGATCGACGAGGTTTCCTTCGGAAAGATCTCCGGTGCCACGGGGACCTACGCCCAGGTGCCTCCGGTGGTGGAGGAGATGGTCTGCAGGGAGCTGGGTCTTCATCCGGCCCCGGTGAGTTCACAAATTCTCGGGCGGGATCGTCATGCGGCTTTTCTGACCCAGCTGGCCATGGTGGGAAGCCTGTTGGAGAAGTATGCCACCGAGTTCCGGCACCTGCAGAGGACCGAGGTCGGAGAGGTTGAGGAGCCCTTCCGTTCTGGGCAGAAAGGCTCATCGGCCATGCCCCACAAGAGAAACCCCATCGTCACCGAGAGGATCTCCGGCCTGGCCCGTCTCCTCCGCGGTAATGCCTCGACGGCCATGGAGAACGTGGCCCTGTGGCATGAGCGCGATATTTCGCACTCCTCGGTTGAACGGGTGATCATACCCGATTCTGCGATCCTCACAGATTACATGTTGAAACGGTTCACCATTGTGATCCGAGATATGCGGGTCTATCCCGACCGCATGCGCGAAAACCTCGATATGACCGGGGGGCTGGTGTTTTCCCAGAAGGTCCTACTGGCCCTGGTCGGTGCCGGAATGCGACGCGAGGAGGCCTACAGCGCAGTGCAGGAAGCGGCCATGGAGGCGTGGGAGACGAAGCAGTCCTTCCGGGAACTGATCGGCAAAGACGAGCGGGTGGCTAGCCGAATGGATCCCGAGGAACTCGAACAGTGCTTCAAGCTGGAGGAGCAGTTGACCCATGTTGACACGGTATTCAAAAGATTGGAGTTGATGTGACGTGGTAGAAGGTATTTCCGATCTGGTCAGCAGGCCCGTTGAGGAGATCAAGGGCGAACTGTTACATAGGGGGAAGGCAAAGGAGCTCTACCGTACGCCATCGGACGATCTGCTGCTGATGGAGTTCACCGACGAGGCCACCGCCTTCGACGGCGACAAGAAGGGCACCATTGGGCGCAAGGGTTTTTACAACTCTCACATCTCGGCGGCGATCTTTCGCTATCTCGGTAAGTGTGGACTCAATACACACTTCGTGGAGCAGATGGAAAATCGGTATCACCTGGTTCGTGCCCTGGAGATGTTCGAGCTGGAGGTCGTGATTCGCAACGTGGCGGCGGGGAGCCTGGTTCGCAGACTGGGCCTGGAGGAGGGAATCGAACTGTCCAGGCCGATTCTCGAGTTCTCCTACAAGGACGATGATCTGGGGGATCCCTGGCTAAACCGCTATCACATTCGTACCCTGAACCTCTGTACCGAGGAGGAGGTCGTCCGCATCGAGGAGGATGCGTGGCGCATCAATGCCATGCTGCGGGACTACTTTGCGGAAAGAAAACTCGTGCTGGTGGATTTCAAACTGGAATTTGGCCGGTCGTCCGACGGTTCCCTGGTTCTCGGCGATGAGATCACTCCCGATACATGCCGCCTGTGGGACATGGAGAGCGCCGAGAAATTGGACAAGGATCGCTTCCGCTATGACATGGGCGGGATCGAAGACGCCTACCAGGAGGTCTATCGCCGGGTTGCATGGGAGGGTTGAAATGCTCGTGCGGGTTTTTGTCACACTGAAGCAGGGTGTCCTGGATCCCCAGGGAGAGACCCTGGCGGCCTCGCTGAACCAACTGGGCTTCGATGAAGTCAGCGGGGTTCGGGTTGGCAAATACCTGGAAATTGAACTGGCAGGGGAGCAGGAGATGGGTCGGGTGGATGCGATGTGCAGGAGACTTCTGGCCAACCCGGTCCTGGAGGACTACCGCATCGAGGTACAGGAGCAATGACCGAGGAGGTGGGCGGCATGCATTTTTCCGTGATTGTGTTTCCCGGTTCCAACTGCGACCGCGACTGTCACCATGTCGTCGGAAACGTATTGGGCGCTCCCGTCGACTACGTCCGTCACACCGCCCAGGATCTGCCCGAAACGGACTGCGTAATCTTGCCCGGGGGTTTTGCCTACGGAGATTATCTCAGGGCAGGAGCGGTTGCCGCCCACACTCCCGTCATGGATGCGGTGCGGGAGTTCGCCCTGCGGGGCGGGCTGGTACTGGGGATCTGCAACGGCTTCCAGGTATTGTGTGAAGCAGGGATACTTCCAGGTGCCCTCATGGTCAACAGCCACCTCCGATTTTCCTGCCATGATTGCTGGGTGCGGGTGGAGGATATCGATACCCCCTTCACCCGGCAGTGTGAGGTGGGCCAGGTACTTCGTCTTCCCATCGCCCATCACCAGGGAAACTACCGACCCAATTTGAACGGCGAGCGGGGCCGGGTGTTGATGCGGTACTGCGGGCCGGAGGGCGAATCCGACCCCCGGCACAATCCCAACGGATCCTGGGACGGGATCGCTGCCCTTTCAAACGACGCTGGGAACGTGATGGGTATGATGCCCCATCCCGAGCGATGTGCCGAGGCTGTTCTCGGAGAAACCGACGGCGCTTACATTTTTCGCTCCATCGTGAAGGGGTACAGGGAGGCTGGGAACCGTGCAATCAGGCGAGGATGAGCGAATCACGACCCCCTGGGAGGACGTGGGTCTCAGCCGGAGTGAATATCATCGGGTCTGTGAGGACCTCGACCGGCGGCCCAATCCCCTGGAACTGGGTCTTTACGGGTTGATGTGGTCGGAGCACTGCAGCTACAAGAGCTCCCGGCGGCACCTTGAGCAGCTGCCCACCGAGGCCCCCTATGTGCTGCAGGGCCCCGGGGAGAATGCTGGGGTGATTGACCTGGGGGAGGGGTTGGCCCTGGCCTTCCGGATCGAGTCCCACAACCACCCCAGTGCCATTGAACCGGTCCAGGGGGCCGCCACCGGGGTGGGAGGGATCCTGCGGGACATCTTCACCGTGGGAGCGCGCCCCATCGCCCTGCTGGACTCTTTGCGTTTTGGTGATCCCGGGGATCCCCGAACCCGTTATCTATTTGAAGGCGTGGTGTCGGGGATCAGCTTCTACGGCAACTGCGTCGGCGTCCCCACCGTGGGGGGCGAGATCTATTTTGACGAGGCCTATCGCGAGAATCCCCTGGTGAACGTGATGTGCCTGGGCCTGGCGCCGAAGGATCGTCTCGTGAGGGGACGGGCCTCGGGTGCGGGCAACCCCGTTTTCATCGTCGGAGCCCGCACGGGCAGGGACGGCATCCACGGGGCGAGCCTGTTGGCCTCCAGGGAGTTTGATGAGGAAACGGAGTCCATGAGGCCCGCCGTGCAGGTGGGAGATCCCTTTCGCGAGAAACTGCTGATCGAGGCCTGCATGCAGCTGACGGGCAGTGATGCCGTGGTGGGCGTCAACGATCTGGGGGCCGCGGGCCTGACATCGGCCGCCTCAGAGACGGCCTCCCGTGCCGGGATGGGCATGGAGATCGATGTGACCCGGGTGCCCCTGCGCGAGGAGGGAATGACGCCCTACGAGGTGATGCTCAGCGAGTCCCAGGAAAGGATGCTGGTCATCGCCCACCGTGGCAGGGAAGGTGAAGTGGAGGATATTTTCGACAGATGGGAACTGGAGGCCGCGCGGATCGGTGAGGTGACGTCGGACGGCCAGCTGAGGATCCTGGAGGACGGCACAGAGGTCGCCTCCATACCCGCTCTGAGCCTGACGGAGGGCGCTCCCGCCTATGATCGACCGATGCGCTCCCCTGCACCGGATCCGGGTTTCCACGCCGGGGAGATCCCCGAACCCCAGGATCTCAATCGTGTCCTTCTGCAGATGCTCTCCCATCCCAATCTCTGTTCCCGAAGGGAAGTCTATGAGCAATACGATCACATGGTCGGGATCAACACCGCGATGAACCCAGGTGCAGATGCGGCTGTTTTGCGAGTCAGGGGTTCTGGGCAGGGAATCGCCGTCGCAGTCGATGGAAACGGCATGCTCTGTCACCTTGATCCCAGGAGGGGGGCCATGAACGTGGTCGCCGAGAGTTATCGAAATCTCTCTGCTGTCGGCGCCCGTCCCCTGGCGGTGACCAACTGCCTGAATTTTGCCAGCCCGGAGAAGCCCGAGGTCATGTATCGCTTCGCCGAAGTGGTTGCAGGGATGGGTGAGGCCTGCCAGGCCCTCGGTACGCCGGTCACCGGCGGCAATGTCAGCTTCTATAACGAGACGGGAGGCCGGGAGATCTATCCCACGCCCGTCATTGGCATGGTCGGCCTCCTGGAGGATGTCTCGCGATGCGTCCCTCCCGGGTTTGCAGCGGACGGCGATGCGGTTCTTCTCCTTGGTGGGGGAACGGGATCCCTGGGCGGATCCCAGTACCTGAACATCGTCGCCGGGAAGGTGGCTGGGCCCGTGCCCACCGTCGACTTCGCGGCGGAACGGGTCGCGGGTAAGGCGTGTCGGGTGGGCATTGCCCGCGGATGGATCCGATCAGCCCATGATGTATCCGATGGTGGTCTCGCAGTGGCTCTCGCCGAGGCGGCGTGTCTTTCGCCGTCCCAGCTTGGTGCTAAGATCGAATTGCAGGCCGGAGAACGAGCGGATGAGATTCTGTTCGGTGAGGGTGGGCCGCGGTACCTGGTGAGCGCCGCGCCGGAGTCCCTGGAGGCCCTCTTGGAGCGGTCCCGGGAGCTCGGATGCCCACTTGACGTCATCGGTGAGGTGGGGGGCAGTTTCCTTCGCGTTGCCACCGGACAGAGGCGAATCGACATACCGGTTGCGGATCTTGTTGAAGCCAGAGAGGGTGGTTTGCAATGACCGGAGATACGCTCCGGGAAGAGTGTGGGGTGTCCGGGATCTGGGGGCATCCCCATGCGGTGACCCTGACCCATTACGCTCTTTATGCGCTGCAGCACCGCGGCCAGGAATCGGCTGGGATCGCCGCCGCCTGCAGCGGAGATGATGGTCTGAAGCTGCATCGTGGCCTGGGATTGGTCGCAGAGGTCTTCGGGGAGGAGACGCTGGAGTCCCTGCGAGGGGATTGTGCCGTGGGACACGTACGCTACGCGACGACGGGAAACACGTCCCTGCGCAACGCCCAGCCCCTGGTGGTGCGCCTGAAGTCAACATCTTTGGGGCTGGCTCACAACGGCAACCTGACCAATGCAGCGCGCCTGCGTCGCTGCCTCGAAGGGAGAGGAAGTATCTTCCAGAGCACCTCGGACACCGAGGTCATCGCTCACCTGACGGCCCGGGCGCGCTCTGATGAGATGGGAGCCAGTCTCCTGGAGGCTTTGCAGGAGGTCAGGGGAGGGTATGCTATGGTCGCCCTGACGCCCGGCCAGCTCTTCGCTGCCAGGGATCCCGCCGGCATACGGCCCCTCTGCCTGGGCAAGTTGGGAGACGGGTGGATGGTGGCCTCGGAGACTTGTGCGCTGGATACGGCCGGGGCAACCTTCGTACGGGATGTGGCCCCTGGTGAGCTGCTTCGCATTGATGATGAGGGCCTGACGAGTCTGAGGATCACCGGGAAAGCCCCGTCGGCGCTGTGTATTTTTGAATACATTTACTTCGCCCGGCCTGACAGCAACCTGGAGGGACATAACGTCCACCAGGTGAGAAAGGAGCTGGGGAGGCTTTTGGCGATGGATCACCCCGTGGATGCCGATGTGGTGTCAGGGGTGCCAGCGTCCAGCCTTTCGGCTGCCACCGGATATGCTGAGCAGGCGGGAATCCCTTACGAGATGGGCCTGGTCCGCAATCGCTACATCGGCCGGACCTTCATCCAGCCCGGCGATGAACTGAGGAAGCTGGGGGTGCGGCTCAAGCTCAATCCCCTGCGCAAGGTGGTGGAGGGTCGAAGGGTGGTCCTGGTGGACGACTCCATCGTGCGAGGCACGACCTCGAAGATCCTGGTCGAACTCTTGCGAGCGGTGGGGGCCGAGGAGATCCATCTGCGGATCAGTTCGCCACCGTACCGCTATCCCTGTTACTACGGGATTGACACCAGCTCGAAGGGTGAGTTGATCGCGGCGGGACGAACGGTGGAGGAGATCCGTGCCATCGTGGGAGCTGATTCCCTGGCCTACCTCGACGAGGATCGTGTGGCTGAGGCGGCTGGGGGGACGCGGAGCGATTTCTGCACCGCCTGCTTTGACGGTGACTACCCCGTACCGCCCGAGGAGACCGACGAAGACTGTTTTGGGGAGGTTGATTGAGATGGCCGAGGGGACCACGTATCGTGATGCGGGGGTCGACATTGAGAGGGCCGACGCCATTGTGGCGAGCATGCAGGAGGCGATTCGGGGAACGTGGATCGAGGGGACCACCGATGACTTCGGCGATTTCGCCGCCTCTTTCTTTCCGCCCTGGAGGGACTATCGTCGGCCCCGGTTGGTGGCGTGCACCGACTCTGTCGGCACCAAGATCAAACTGGCCGCGGCGACAGGCCGTCACCGGGAAGTAGGCGTGGATTGCGTGGGCATGGTGGTCAATGACATGGTGACCGAGGGGGCCCAGCCGCTGTTTCTGCTGGACTACATTGCCGCCTCGGAGCTCAAGCCAGAACCGGTGCTCCAGATCGTACAGGGCCTTGCCCAGGGATGCCGGGAGGCGGGCTGCGCCCTCGTGGGAGGCGAGACCGCGGAGATGCCCGGCGTATATCATCTGGACGATCACGAACTCGTTGGATTTGCCCTGGGGATCGCCGAGGGCGACCGGGAGCTTCTGCCCCGGGACCCGAAGCCCGGGGACCTGCTCCTGGGCCTGCCGTCGGCTGGCCTCCACAGCAACGGTTTCTCGCTGGTGCGGCAGGTGGTCAGGGATAAGGGCTGGGACCTGGAGCAGGTGATCGCCCCCCTGGAGGTCCCCCTGGCCGAAGAACTGATGCGACCGACCCGGATCTATGTGCGCCCGGTACTGGACCTGTTTGAACGGGGCGGAGCCCTTGCCTTTGCTCACATCACCGGAGGCGGGATCCCCGGCAATATCATCCGCGCGCTACCTCGTGGGACTCGCCCGCGCATCGACTGGTCTTCATGGGAGCGCCCCCCTGTGTTCGATCTCATTGCTGACGCTGGACGAGTGGCGGAGGAGGAGATGCGCAAGACCTTCAACCTCGGGGTGGGTATGGTTGCCGTGGTGCCGCCGGGGGATCTCGACCGGGCGCTGGGCGTGGCCCGGGAGACCGGGGTTGAGGCCCACGTGATGGGTGTCATCGAGGAGGGAGATGATAACGGTGGGTGATGCGGACAGGTTTCGGCTGGCGGTCCTGGCCTCCGGCCGGGGCAGCAATCTGGGGGCCATCCTGGACGCCGTTTCCTCGGGTGACCTGGACATGGAGGTCGCCCTGGTGGCGAGCGACCAGGGGGACGCCCCCGCCCTGGAGCGGGCGCGGGGGGCCGGGGTGGCGGTCCAGGTGCTGGAGGTGCCCTCGGACCGCCACGCTTTTGGTGAGAGCCTGCTCCGGCTCCTTGAGGCGTACCGGATCGATGTGGTGGCCCTGGCTGGTTTCATGCGGATCTTGCCGGCGAGTTTCCTTGCGGCCTTTCCCGGGGACGTTTTCAACATACATCCCTCCCTCCTGCCGGCCTTCCCCGGACTGGACGCCCAGGCCCAGGCTCTCGAGTACGGGGTGAAGGTCTCCGGGTGCACGGTCCATTTTGTCGATGAGGGCGTGGACACGGGTCCGATCATCCTGCAGGCCGTTGTCCCGGTTGACCCTGAAGATGATGTCGATTGCCTTTCGAGGCGAATTCTGAGGTTGGAACACCGCCTGTATCCACAGGCACTTGGGCTGTATGCTGAGCGACGTTTGCAAAGACAGGGTAGAAGGGTGAGGATACGCAATGACTGAAGGGCGCATCGTCCTGATCAGCTGTTCAGACAAGGAGGGGTTGATCCCCCTCGCTCGCGGCCTCGTTGACCTGGGTTGGAGGATCGTATCCACCGGAGGGACGGCCTCCCTCCTCGAGGGCGAGGGTCTGCCCGTCACGCCTGTGTCCGAGGTCACGGGGCATCCCTCTCTCCTGGAGGGCCGGGTCAAGACCCTTCATCCGGCGATTCACAGCGGGATTCTGGCCAGGAGGGACCGGGATGAGGATGCGAGGGAACTGCGGGAGAGGAGTTACGAGCCCATCGACATGGTGGTCGTCAATCTCTACCCTTTCGAGGAGACGGTTTCTGCGGGACGGTCCCACGAGCAGACCCTGGAGAACATAGATATTGGGGGACCGACCATGCTGCGCGCCGCGGCCAAGAACCACTCCTCGGTGATTCCCCTGGCCCGTCCCCGGGATTACCCCCGGGTATTGGAACAGCTGCAGCAGACCGGTGATGTCACAGCCGAGATGAGGCGCGAGCTGGCGGCCGAGGTCTTCCGGCACGTTTCCCGGTACGATTCCCTGATTGCAGCCTACCTGGGAGAGGGGAGCCCGGGCTACATGTCGTATCCCGAGGAACTGACGATTCCCCTGAAGAGGACCCGGATCCTGCGCTACGGTGAGAACCCCCATCAGACGGCGGCCCTGTATGTCACGCCCAGCACCTCTTCACTCTCGCTGGAGCGCCTGCACCAGGTCCAGGGGCCGGATCTTTCGTACAACAACCTGCTGGATGTGGACGTGGCGGTGGGATTGGCCTCGGAGTTCGAGGCGCCTGCTGTTTGTGCTCTAAAACACAACAATCCCTGCGGCGTCGCGGTGGCCGGGACCCTGGCTGATGCCTTCCGCCGGGCCTACGATGCGGATCCCGTTTCCATTTTTGGTGGGGTGGTGGCCGTCAATCGAACGGTGAACCTGGAATTTGTGGAGCTCATAGCTGAGCGGGAGCTCTTCCTCGATGTGCTGGTGGCTCCCGGGTACACCGAGGAGGCCCTGGAGCGGCTGAAGAGGCGGAAGAAGCTCCGGGCGCTCTGCCTTGCGGGCCTGGGCCAGGAGGAGGCGGGCCTGGTTGGATTGGAAATGGACGAGCTGGCCGGGCGCTTCATAAAGGGCGGGATGCTTCTAAACCAACGTGACGAGGGGACGCCCCCTGGTTCGACCTGGGAGGTTGTCGGCGGATGCCAGCCCGGGGACGGAGCATGGGCGGACATGGCGTTCGCCTGGACCGTGGCCATGTACACCAAGTCCAACGCCATTGTGATTGCCAGGGATGGAGCCACCCTCGGCGTGGGCGCTGGCCAGATGAACCGGGTGAGTTCGGCCCGGCTGGCCCTGGAAGCTGCAGGAGAGGGAGCGCGAGGCGCGGTCATGGCATCCGATGGGATGCTGCCCTTCCCGGACGTGGCGCAGGTGGCCGCCGATGCTGGGATTGCGGCCCTGGTGCAGCCGGGAGGGTCCATCCGGGATGAGCAGATTATAGATGTCGCGGACCAGGCGGACATGGCGATGGTATTCACCGGCAGGCGACACTTTGTGCATTGATCTTTTTACGGGGGGATGAAGATGGCTTCTTACGAGATCATGGTGGTGGGCAGCGGAGGTAGAGAGCACAGCCTGGTGGTTAGCATTGCAGAAAGCCCGCTGGTGAGCCGGGTCGTAGCCCTGCCTGGAAGCGCCGGGATGACTCCGGTGGCCGAGCGGGTGCCCGGAGACGCCGAAGACATCGAGGCGGTGGTCAGATCGGCGGGGGACCTGGGCGTGGACCTGGTCGTGGTGGGACCGGAGAATCCCCTGGCCGCGGGGCTGGTGGACGCCCTGGAGAAGGAGGGCATCTCCGCCTTCGGGCCCTCGCAGAGCGCGGCGAGGATCGAGGCGAGCAAGGTCTTCGCCAAGGACCTGATGAAGAAATACGGAATTCCGACGGCGCCGTACCGGGTTTTTTCCGACGTCGAGGAAGCGGCAGCTCACCTGGGGCAGAGATCCTTTCCAGCGGTGATCAAGGCCGACGGCCTGGCAGCGGGGAAGGGCGTCATCGTGGCCGCTGATCACGATGAGGCGATGGAGGCCCTCTCCGGGATCATGGTCGAGAAGAGGTTCGGTGTTGCCGGAGACCGGGTGCTCATTGAGGATTTTCTGACAGGCGAGGAGCTCAGCGTGATGGCGATCACCGACGGCAGGGCCCTGGTCACCCTGGCCCCTTCCCAGGATCACAAGGCTCTTCTCGACGGGGGACAGGGCCCCAATACCGGGGGGATGGGGACCTTCTCGCCTGTGTCCTTCTACGGTGAGGAGTTGGCCCATCGGGTCGAGTTGGAGATCCTGCGACCGACGGTGGAGGCGATGGCCAGTGAAGGTGCACCCTTCCGCGGGGTGCTTTACGCGGGACTGATGATCACCGACGAGGGTCCGATGGTGCTCGAGTTCAACGGTCGTTTTGGCGACCCTGAGACCCAGGTCGTCCTTCCCCGGATGGAGAGTGACCTGGTCCCCCTGCTCCTGGCGGCTTCGGGCGTTGCAGGCGACCTGGAGAGCCAGGTGAGGGGGCTGCGCTGGCGGGGCGAGAGTGCTGTCTGCGTGGTGCTGGCCTCGGGGGGCTATCCCGGCAGCTACGAAACGGGACTGCCCAT
>PXCI01000021.1 GCA_003566675.1 Clostridia bacterium | reverse complement strand
TCGTTGAGCCTCGCGACATCGGGGGTTCGGGTGGTTGCTCCCGTCCCCGGTAAGTCCGCCGTTGGCATTGAGGTCCCCAACCGGAAGGTGTCCTCGGTCCTGCTCCGGGAGATCCTGGAGAGCAAGGAGTTCAAGCGTTCTCCCGATCCGCTGACCCTAGCCCTGGGATCGGACATCACCGGCAGGCCGGTGGTAGTGCGGCTTGCAGACCTGTTGCACCTGCTCATTGCCGGGGCTACAGGCTCGGGAAAGAGCATCTGTATACGGTGCATCATTGCCAGCATTCTCTTTAAGGCTCGCCCTGACGAGGTCAAACTGATTCTGATTGACCCAAAGGTGGTCGAGCTCATGTCCTACGTCGACCTTCCCCATCTTCTCACCCCCGTGGTCACCGACTCGCGCAAGGCGGCGGGATGCCTGACGTGGGCGGTCAAGGAGATGGAACGAAGGTACAAGGAGTTTGCGGCGAGGGGTGTCCGTGACATATCTGGCTACAACCGCAAGGCGCTGGAAACCGGTGGTGAACCAATGCCCCGGATTGTCATTATCATCGATGAGCTGGCTGATCTGATGATGGTGGCACGGGTGGATGTTGAGGACGCCATCCAGAGATTGGCCCAGATGGCCAGGGCCGCAGGAATTCACCTGGTGGTCGCAACCCAGAGGCCCTCTGTGGATGTCATAACAGGTGTGATCAAGGCCAATATTCCCTCGCGGTTGGCCTTTGCCGTCTCATCGGGTGCCGATTCCAGGATCATCCTCGACTCGTCGGGGGCGGAGAGGCTCATGGGCAATGGGGACATGCTTCTTTCCCCTGTGGGCCGGGACAAGTCCATGCGGGCCCAGGGCAGTTTCGTTTCCGATGAGGATCTTGAAAAACTCCTGCAATGGGTCAAGGAGCACGGGTCGCCGGACTACCTGGACGAGGTCATGGTGGCGGCCAACGAGGGTCCGGAGAGTGAGATAAATGAGGACGAGGATCCGAAGGTTGAAGAGGCAATCGAGGTGGTATTGCAAAACGGTGAGGCCTCGGTGTCGATGCTGCAGCGCAAGTTACGCGTCGGTTACACCCGGGCGGGCCGGCTGATCGACATCCTGGAGAACATGGGCGTGGTCGGCAGCCACCAGGGCCCGAAGCCCCGTGAGGTTCTGATCACAAGGGCCCAGTACCGTCAGCAGACAAAGGATCAGGAGGAATCCGAGGCGCCCTCTCCGTGATATATGGCCGAGGCGACGTTGATACGGGTTGGACAGGATGGGTTGCGAGGTGATAGATCGTGGGTACGGTGACGCTGTTCATTCTCCGCATGTACACACTCTTCATGTTCGCCTTCTTCACGTACTGCCTGATTACAAGACCTACCTCCTCTCAGAGCAACCAGGGTCGGCGGTCAGAGCGTGCGTCGAGACGTCCGCAGCCAAGGGCGAATGCCAGGCGGTTCTGGCCACAACCGACCGCCCTCATCGACGACCCCTGGGCCCGATATACTCGGGAATCAACGGATTTGCTCCCGGATCACGGTCAAAGGGCGGATCGATAACTGGATCGCGTCCCCTCCTTCTGGCAGGGGCAGCGGCCGAATTCTACGGTGAAGGATGTGAGCGGGTGAAGACGTGGAAGCAGCTGACGTTGAATTGGAGCAGTATGATGGTCCTTTTACTAGCCGTCGTCTTCTTACTACAATTAGCCCTGGGCCTTCAAAACACTGCCTTCAATAACTTTGCAAATGATATCGTAGGAATAAGCCCCGCACAACTGGGATTGGTGCAGTCCATACGCGAAGTCCCTGGCCTGTTGACGGTAGTACTCATCGGTGCCGTTTCCTTTATGAGCCAGTCCACGGTGGTGGGCATATGTGGCCTGCTGATTTCGGCTGGACTGGTGTGGTTTGGACTCACGACGACGTTCGCTCAGCTCATTGGGGCGACGCTGGTGCTTTCGATTGGATTTCACATGCTGCACCCCATGCAGTCAGCCATGATCCTGTCCGGATCCGAGAAGGGTGAGAAGGGCCTCCGGATGGGCCAGTTTTCCGGTGCCCAGGCTGCGGCCACACTGCTGGCAATCGGAGGCGTCTATCTGATCGCCGAGTGGTTCACCGGCCGATTGTATTTTCAGATCATCTTCTGGACGGCTGCCGTGCTGGCAGCAGCGGCTGCGGTACTGATGCTTCTTCAGGGGGATCGGCAGCGTGCCAAGATCAGGATGCCGGCCTTCGTGCTCAGACGCCAGTACATGTCCTTTTATGTCCTGCGCCTTCTCACCGCGTCCCAGCGGCACGTGTTTAACACCTTCGCCATCTTCCTGCTGGTTCACGAGTACGGCGTCACGGTCCAGGCAGTTGCTGTGTTGATGGCGGCGAGCAACGGGTTGGCCATCTTCGTTCGTCCGGCGATTGGGCGACTCGTTGATCTGTGGGGAACTCGCGCAACACTGATCCTGGGTTATGTGATTGCCACGGTGAGCACCCTGGCCTACGCCTTCGTTGCCTACCTGCCGATCCTGTATCTTGCTTACACACTCGGTACCCTGGTCACCGCAATGGAGACGGCGATCACGGTACACCTGGACGACATTGCCGACGATGCGGACGTGGCACCGAGCCTGGCCATGGGGAGCACCATAAATCACATCCTGGGATTGATCATCCCGGTGGTCGGCGGCGCATTGTGGAGCGGGATCGGCTATCACGCGACCTTCACCATGGGAGCGATGGTGACCCTGGTCTGCGTATTTTACTGCATGACGCTGCCCGGAAAACCCGCAGCCACTGGGTAGACCTGGTGGTTCTTTCTGAAGGGAGTGGATCCATGGAACCGGCGTTTCCGTCTACGTTTTCCATTGCCGCCTACGACCCGGATGCGGAGCAGTGGGGGGTGGCGGTGCAGTCCAAGTTCCTGGCGGTCGGCTGGATCGTTCCCTGGGCCTACTGGGGTGTGGGGGCGGTTGCAACCCAATCGAGAGCCAATGCCACCTTCGGCCCTCGCGGCCTGGGCTTGATGCGGGATGGCTTGAACGCGGAGGAGGCCCTCCGAAGACTCCTCGACGAAGATGAGCATCCCGAAATCCGGCAGGTCGGCCTGGTGGATGAGAGGGGCCAGGCTGCTGCCCACACCGGGGAAGGGTGCGATAAGTGGGCGGGGCACCTGGTCGGAGACGGCTACTGTTGCCAGGGGAACACCCTGGCCCGTTCCGCCGTGGTGCATGAGATGGCCTCTGGTTTCGAGGGTGCGCGGGGTCAACTGGCAGACCGGTTGATGCAGGCGCTCATCGCAGGGCAGGAGGCCGGGGGAGATCGCCGCGGCCAACAGTCAGCAGCGCTGTACGTGGTGGCAGAGAACGAGGGTCATCGCTGCCTGGATCACCGGTACATCGATCTTCGCATCGATGACGGCGAGCAGCCTATCGAGGCCCTAGGCGAACTCCTGTTCAAGTTCAAGGTGACCTTTCACAAAACGACCCGCCATGACGTGGTTCCGTGGTCCCAAGGGCGGGCGAAGCATGTGGCCCAGGCCTCGGCGCTGCAGCCCTACCTGCGGGCGTCGGAGGGACGTTCCATCCGCCAGCTCCAGGCGGCACTGAGCCGCTTTGCCCGCGCCAGCGGGGTGCGGGATCCGGAGCTCGATGCCGGCATCGACGGAAGGTTGTGGAGGCTTCTCCGTTGATCCGAGTGAGGAGGAACAGGTATTGACCTACAAATTGCTGGCCCTGGATCTCGATGATACGCTGCTGGGGCCTGATCGCGAAGTCGGAGAGCGGACGAAGGAGGCTGTGCAGTTGGCCCAGGACCGGGGTGTGACGGTGGTGCTGGCCACCGGGAGGCCGTATTGCTCGGCCCGGCTCTATGCCGAGCGCCTGGGGATCCTGGGCCCGGTGATTGCCAGCAGTGGGGCAGTGGTGCGAGATGTGCAGGGGAGAGACCTGCGGGAGCAGTTCCTCCCCCGGGATTTGTGCTCTGCAGTCGTGGAGGATTGCGATCAACGGGGAGCCGCGGCCTACGCCTACACCGGGTGCCAGGTCTGGTCCAATCGCTCCCACCCGGCCACCGACCGGTATGCCCGCATTCTTGATGTGCCCATTGAGGTTGACGATAACCTGGCCCAGAGCCTTCTTAGCTTCAGCGAAGAAGTGAATGCCCTCGCTCTCCGGGTGGATCCCGACAGCGCCGCCGAGATTGAGGCCTTCTGGAAACGGCGCCTGGGCGATGATGCCGTCGTCATCGGCACCTTGCCGACCCTGGTCGAAATACTTCCGTCCGGGGGAGGCAAGGGCTCAGCCCTGGATTTCGTGTGTTGTCACCTCGGGATCCCGATCGCTGCCTCGGTCGCCGTGGGAGACAGCCGCGGTGACATCGACATGCTCCAGGCCGCCGGCCTGGGAGTCCTGGTTGCCAACGCCCCACCGGAGCTGCACCCAGAGGTGGACCGGGTGACCCGTAGCCCCTTCGTTGAGGGTGTGATTGAGGTGGTGCAGGAGTTCTTTCCAAGGTAATGCCGGTGATCGGCGGGGATGGGAGGAACGCGTGGATCGCTTTGGCGAAGTAGGTTCTTACTACACCCTGGGTGGCCGGGGGAGAGCGGCTATCGACCGTCGTCGCTCCCAGTTCTTCGGGACCGCCCTGCCCCTGTCAGACGCTGCGGGTGTCGAACGGGTGATCGATGAATTGGCCCGGGAGTTCGCCACGGCCAGTCACCATGCTTTCGCGTACCGGGTCGGATTGAAGGTGCCGGATGCTCGCTACTCCGATGCAGGAGAGCCCTCGGGAACCGCGGGGATGCCCCTACTGCAGCTTCTCGAGGGAAGGGAACTGACAGATTGCCTGGTCGTGGTGTCCCGGATCTTCGGGGGAACCCTGCTCGGAAAGGGGGGGCTGGCCCGGGCCTACAGCGATGCCGGGCGCGAGGCCCTCGATGCTGCCGGGATCGAGAAGCGGGTCCTGCACCGGGTACTCCGCCTCAACGTACCTTACTCCCTCTGGGGCTCGATGGAACACCACGTGCGCAATGCCCCCTACCGGGATCTGGACGCCCAGTACGGGGCGGAGGTGACGCTCACCCTCGCTGTACCCGATGCGGAGTCCGGAACCTTCATCGCATGGGTGGCCGAGATGAGCGGGGACTCGGTGGAGATCGAGGAGATCGAAAGGAGATTTGCTCCGAGGGGCGCCTGACGCGGAGCACGAGCTGGCACGTTTACTCCGTCCATTCAACCCATGAAGGATCAATCTCTTCGCCGTGTGTATGGGGCCCTCAACCAGGGGGCCCTCCTCGCAGCACCTGCCCTGCGGGGAGGGGACCTGCGGACGTTTTGTGCGCTTCGGTTGAGATGGTTCCCGGTCCCGCCGCTGGGGAGCCCGAAGGCTGTGCTCACGAAGGCAAGGCGGAACGGCTCGCCGCTGCAGCGGGCGTCGAACTCGGGGAGCTATTGGATATCGACTACAGCTGGTCCGAAGTTCGTTTTGACTCGAGTATCGAGTTGACGGTGCACGCTGCGATGGCACCGCCCGACTACGACGTATCTCCCGAGGATGTCGCGGTCGAAGCGTTGGTCAACGTGGTCTGGTGGATCGCCTGACGTGGTTTCACGCCCTGGTGTCAATGATCTGGTTCGGCCTTCTTTTTGACGATAAAGAAGGAATTGAGCAATGACTTGGTCATCAAGGGGCCACAGGTACTTTGACCTGGTGTCGAATCTCGAAGGGAGCACCTCGGCCTCACGCATGAGGAGGCAGATCTCCATCGGGAGCGCGACGACCTCTGAAGGACCGTGGACGGGTCAGCAATAGGGAAGGACCGGGATTCTCCAGGCTGTCCGTGCCACCCGGTAGAGTCCTTCTGGTGGCTCTCTTTGAAGGTCATGGATTATTTCGATGTCACGTGTCCCTCATTGTTCGCAATATGACCCGCAGATGTACCGGAGTTTCCTGGAAACAGCCCCCACCGTTCATCCTACCCTGATACTACCCCTGGGGCTGTGGCCTAACCATCCCTCCCGGGGTGGCGGTTTTTTCCGGCAATAATGGTAGAATTGCCGTATACCCCACATAATTCCGAAAGCTGGTGGTCAGAAGTGCTACAGCCAGAACGAACCCGCCCTGGTTCATTGCGGTTCGCCCGTTGGAGTATGCATAGGCTTTTCTGCATGTTTCTCATCACCCTGTTGTGTGTCCTGGTATTGGGGCTGACTGGGTGCTGGTCAAGATCAGAACCTGCAGACGAGGACTCGATGGAGACACCCGAGACACCCGAGGACACACCCGAGGAACCCGGGGAGGCCACCGAAGACGAATATCACGAGCCTCCAGAGCGGCCGGTCCTCGAGCATATCGGTGCCGCTATACACACCGACCGCGTACGTGATCTCGGTCGGACAGAGATCAGGGAGCCGGATCCCGAAGACCTGGTGTCCCTGGCAGAGGGCATCCTGGCACCAACCAACCAAATCTGGATCATTCTTGATCCCGGTACCGGGCGGGAAGATGCCCAGGCCATAGCCGATGCATGGAATGCCGCCCTGGTCGGTGAGATCGAACTGCTCGATGCCTACCAGCTGGAAACCCCGGATGATACCGTCGAGCAGCTGCGGGCGCGCCTGCAGGAGGCACGGGGACTGGATAAGGTGGCCATGGCCATGCCCAACGTGGCCATGGATATCGACCTCCGCATTGAGATCGAGCGCTGCAATCCAGCCAGCAATCCCAACTACCATGATCCATTTCACCTGTGCAATCCAGCCATCTGCGGCGTCGATCGCCCGACATTGACCCGACCCTATGAGATGATCGGCCTCCGCGAGGCGTGGACCATGATCGCCATGGCCGATGTGCAACTGCACCCGGTCACCGTGGGTGTCCTCGACAGCCGAATGTGGGGAGACAGCCCCGAGATGAACGTGACGGGCGGGCCGCGAGTCCTCGGAATGAGAGAGACGGATCTCGGCGCAGAACCCACCGGGACGGGCCTTTCCCGGGTGAGTCATGCAACGACCGTAACCCATACCCTGGCGGCGGACCATCGCGTGGGGCGTAGCATAGGCGTGGCTTCCGTTCTCGGAGACAATCTCTCCGTCATTGTCCGGTCGGTGGGTGCAGACATACAGGACGTCGAGCTGGTCGAGGAAGAGGAAGACGGGGATGAGGAGGATGAGGGGGATGACGAAGATGAGGAGGGTGCGGACGAGGAGCCCGGCGAGGAACTCGATCCAGGGGAAGACGACCCCGACCCCACGCTGATGCACTTCCAGGATCACGTTTTCGTGGTCCGGGCCCTGGTCGAACTCAAGGAGCTGGTGGAATCGGGAGCGAGCATCGTCAACCTGTCCCTGGGACCGCCCCGGCCGGCAGCCGACATGGATGACTTTGAGAGAGAGCTCCTGGAGACAATTCATGATACGTTCAGCCGGTTCGTAAACTGGACCCGCGATCACTACCCGGAGATGCTGTTCGTGGCCGCTGCAGGGAATGACAACCTCCCGGTGGCAAGGACTGGGGAGTGGTTCGGACAGCGTCAGGGCAACGTGATGACCATTGGTGGCCTCAATTACCGGGCCCAGCGCGCGGTGTTCTCCAATTACATGCCCTCACCCGGCGACGACGAGGACGATGGGCTGGAAATCACCCTGGCCACCGTGGCCGTCGGCATCATCGCCCACCACGATAGGGACGGACGAAACGTGATGGAGAATGGAAACAGCTTTGCGGCACCGCAGGTGGCCGGAGCAGCGGCCATATTGCGCGGTCTAAAGCCCGACCTGAGCGCCGGGCAGATCAAGCAAATCCTCGTGGATACGGCGGCAACCCAAATTCGGGCTCCGGATCCTGACGACGATCCCGTGTCGATACCTGCAGCAGTAGGGGGGCGCATACTGCGGGTCGACCGGGCCGTTCTGCACGTGATCAACCTGCTTCGCCAGGAGGAGGGTCTCGATCCGGTCACGGCCGAGGAGTTGATGGGCTTCAGGGACTTTGTTGTCAGCGCTGACGGAGGAACCGAGATCTACCAGGTGTACGCCAGGCACACGGGTATCATTGCCGAACGAATGCCCCTGGGGATCCACGTCCTCTGTGGCAACGCCGAACATCCAGATCGACCCTACCAGGTCCTCGATCGCGATGAGGAGATCAACTGGACCGTGGCTCGCCGCGAAGATGCCGACTCGGGACCCATGGTGGTGATGGTGGTGAACCATGACACCGATCTTTGCTATCTGGTGACCCTGCCAGCGCCGAAGTCTGCCTGGGATATCACCGCGTGTGACCGCGGCATTTTCAGTTTTTCGGCAACTCTGGTCGGTACTGATACCCGCACTGGCGTCGGGGATCCCGATAGCCCGCAATACATAACGAGAGAACAGGAGCCTCACGAGTACACTATAAGCGGCCTGGGACAGTCTCCAGGTCGGGGACACGTGGAGTTCGCGAAACTGACCTGGAGCGGCCTCTTCTTCGAGGCCTTTGATACCCTACAGATCGTGCCGGACGAGAACACCCGACTGGAACCCTACACCCTTGAGGGCTGGGTGCGCGGGAAAGTATCGCCGGAGCTGGATCGGGTCGAATGGTT
Source organism: Clostridia bacterium (assembly GCA_003566675.1). GTDB lineage: Bacteria > Bacillota > Sulfobacillia > SLMV01 > SLMV01 > PWUC01. Next base: position 2,534 of record PXCI01000021.1, on the reverse strand, counting down.
AGAGGTCGGGCATCGGCATCTTGCGAAGTACAGCCGGCCTGGCAAAAACCTTGAGATGTGGTACTCCGACGTCTATATCGAGGAATGGATGTGGTCCGCTCAGAACATCCTCCTGGGCCGCGACGCGCAGGGTTCTTATGTAGGCCCCTACCTGCCCGACGTGCCCCGGGCGGAGCAGGGGGCAATCTTGTACGACATGCCCCTTGAAGAGCAGGGGCTAGTTTCCGTCTACTACCGAACCCAGTTTATCTGGCCGTACTGGCCAGCGGCTCATCACGTTGACCAGGGGACGTCGTCCTTCACCATCACCGACAACATCGTACAGTGGCCGGGAGCAGAGGTCAGGAGCGACAAGAATTATCTGACGGTCCGTTTCGATCTGGCAGAGGACTGGTGGGATTGATCGGTCAGCCAGATGAGCACGCGAGGGTTTTCTGAGCTGGCGCAGCACGCAAGGGACTGTATGTAGAGCATATCGGGGCCAAGCCTTGCGGTGGCCAAAAACAGGGATGAATCCCCCGTCTGTTTGTTTCGACGGGGGATTCCAATGGGCATTCGAGAGTTTGCAGGCTATCCCCGGGCATAGGCGTAGTGGGACCACTGCGTTCACGAAGTCTGGTCCCTGTTCCTGCAGCTATCGAAAAAACCGAGGTTTGCCTGGCCGAAAGAGGCCCGACCTGTATTGAGGGCGAGTTCTGCGTTCCGGGTGCCCCCAGCAATACATGCGGAGGATAGGAATCGGAGATGCCAGGGGATGCCCGACAAGCTCGGCGCGGTGATCCAGCAGGAAGTGGAGAATGCGGGATCCAGGTTGCCCCCCGGATCACTCGTCCAGGCTTTTCAATGGAAGGCTAACAGGGGTGGCGTCAAACCCGTCAGGCAGTAGCCTATCAATCAGCACCTTGCGGTTTGCACAGCCACTTTTTCTCAGTATGTTTCTGACATGAAATTTCACGGTGTTGATGGAAATGAACAGATCTTCGCCGATAGCCCGGTTGGTCTTGCCCACCAGGAGCAGCTCGCATACCCTTTTTTCGGCATCGGTGAGATCATCGACTACGTCCGGCCTGGATACCTGCTTCAGGACATCCACCGTGTCGGGCGACCACTCACGATCTGCCTCCCGGGAGGGGGCCAGCCTGGTGATGATCACTGGAATGAGTACGAATAGCAGTCCGGCACTGAACAGTGAGGCCATGGGCATACGCTCAGGCGAACTCAAGATGGTGAGATCGGAAAGAGCACTGACCGTCCAGATGACAAAGACATTCAGCGCCAGTCCCGCCGGGATGACCCTCCGATGACCTCGGCTGGCCAGGTATACCAGGGACAGCCATATGAAAGCATCAGCGAAAGCCGCTCCTACCGTAACCCCGATGAAACTGGCGATCCAGTGGTGTGTTACCATCGCCGATTCCAGCAGGACCAGCGGCAAAAAGGCGAGCCCGTACGTAGTGAGCGTCACGGCGGGCAGTAGTTCATAGCTGCGTGATGCCAGGAATCCTGCAATGATGAAGGCCATAATGTAGGGCCAGAAGCTGAGCCAACCCAGACCAGCCCATCCCTCCACGGCCGGTATGATCGCGCCGTACAGGAGACCCCCCACGTAACTTGAGACCAGTATGAACAGCAGAAGGGGCCAGAGAAATGGCCAGGGTAGGGCTTCAGCTCGTGTGGTGCCGGTTGCCTCCCTGTCCAGGGCTACGGAGGCCGTGATAAACAGCACCGCGGTGAGACCTACCAGCGCGTAACTCCACGCCGGGCTTCCGGCTGCAATCGTGGCGACATAACACAGGAGGTTGGCACCCACCACGCCGGCGATAAACGGGAAAACGCGCTTCTTGGTGTCGGCGAGATAGTTGGTCCAGGCCAGGGTTGGTCCGACCGTGGCAGCTCCGCTGAACATCATGAGAAGAGCAGTCACGAGGGCCCATGGACTCAGCAAGGAGGCCGTTACCAGGCCGACTGACATCACCGATGATAAGGTGGCCGGAATGACGGTGTTACGCCCCTGCCACGCACAGAGGACATATCCCAGGGCCAATCCAAACACGAAGGCATGAGTTCCCCAGGCAGCCTGTTCCCCCAATAGGCTGAATGCCAGGGGCCCGTAGAAGGGAAAGACCAGCGTCCAGCCCAGTACCCCCAGGCCACCGATGGCTCCCAGTAGATTCCTCCGGTAACGCTCCCCAATCATCATGCGATGACCCTTCACGGTCAAATGGCCTCTAGATATTGCGTAATACCCCGCAGATGTCCTGCTATCGGTGTAAAATAATCCAATGCGGGTACCCTACCCCAATACTACCCCTAAAAGGCGCAGTTCACCACCCCACCGGGATGGGGGCTCCCCGGGTAATGTATCCTGTCCCTACCAGTGACTTTAACATTATCTCCGGTCAATGGGGCTCATGCTGTAAGGGCTAAGTTTATCTGAGCTATAGCTGGGGTATTTTGCTCGGAGTAAATGAGCTTATATTTGATAGGGGAGGCCATCTCTGAGAGAATCAGGGGGTGGTCTTTATTTGTGGTAT
>PXCI01000158.1 GCA_003566675.1 Clostridia bacterium | reverse complement strand
GCTTACGAGGACCGCGGTGGCTATGACATGGAGGCCAGGGCGCGGGAGGCCCTGGCGGGTCTTGGGTTTTCCGGGGAGGATCTCGAGCGGAAGGTGGGGAGCTTCTCTGGCGGAGAGAAGGTGCGCCTGGCACTGGCCACGCTGCTGCTGGCAGCTCCGGAGATGCTTTTGTTGGATGAGCCCACAAACCATCTGGATCTCGCTTCTGCGGAGTGGCTGGAGGACTACCTGGTCCGCTACAATGGGGCGGTGATGGTCGTGTCCCACGATCGTTATTTCCTTGACCGTGTGGCGACGGAGATCCTTGAGGTCCACCGTGGCCGGGTGGAGCAGTACAGCACAAACTACACGGGATACCTTCAGGAGCGGGAGCAGCGGCGTCTCCAGCAGATCCAGGCCTATGAGCGGCAGCAGGAGGAGATCGAGCGCCTGGAGTCCTTCATCCGTCGGTATCGGGCTGGACAGCGTTATCGGGAGGCCCAGAGCAGACAGAAGAGGCTGGATCGCATGGAGAAGATTGTGCACCCGCCAGACTATCGCGGGGGGATGCGGGTGGAGTTTCCCCTGAGCCGTCGGAGCGGCCGCGAGGTGCTGAAGGCCGACGATCTGACGGTCAGAAGGGGGGACCTGACCCTCTGCAAGGACATTCAATTGCGGGTTTTCCGGGGAGACCGCATCGGCCTGCTTGGTCCCAACGGTTCGGGGAAGACCTCCCTTCTGCGTGTGCTGTTGGGCGAGACCGAGCCGGACGAGGGGCAGATCAACTGGGGCACGGGGGTCACCTGGGAGTACTTCCCCCAGGATCTCTCCGGTCCGGACGACGAGTCCACGGTGCTGCAGGAGATGTATTCGAGTCGTTCGCTGAACTTACACCAGGCCAGGGAATATCTCGCCCGGTATGGCTTCTGGGATGAGGACGTTTTTACCCGGGTTTCGGATCTCAGTGGTGGTGAGCGCAGCCGACTTCTTCTGGCCCAGATAGCCCTCGGGGACGCTTCTCTACTGGTCCTGGATGAACCCACGAACCACCTGGACCTGGAGGCCCGGAGGGATCTTGAACGTTCCTTCGACTCTTACAGGGGCACGGTGATCTTTGTCAGTCACGATCGCTACTTCATAGACCGGGTGGCAACGAAACTGTGGATCCTTGAGGAGGGGGAGTTGGAGATATTCGAGGGCAATTACTCCCTTTATCGCCAGACGATGCAGGCCCGAAAGGCTTCGGAGCGCCGGAGCAGAACGCCTGCTGTATCAACCCGATCCCCGGATGTCCGGCGAAGACGCAGGACGCGGGGGAAGAAACCGGTTGGACCAGGCCTCTCCGAGATCGAGGAGGAGATCGAGGCCCTGGAGGAGGAGGAACTCCGGCTGGGGGATCGGCTCGGCGACCCGGACTCTTACGCCGGAGGGCGGGGAAAGGAACTGACCGACGAGTTCGAAACCGTACAGGAGCGGCTGCGGGTTTTGTACCAGAGGTGGGAGGATATTGCCAGGGCTGTGGAGGAACGTCGGGAAGGTTCGTAGAAACGGTATACACTGGATGGGGGGAGGTGACGACTGGGAACCCGCGAGGTTTCCCCGGCGAATATGAATGAAGTGAAGATGGAGATATTTAGCCGATCCTACATTTTGCGCGGGGACAAGCCGGTGACCCACCTGCGGCGAGTGGCGCGGGAGGTGGACTACCGTATGAAAGAGGTCTCTGAAATGGCGCCGAACATGGATGTGACTCGAGTGGCGGTGCTTACTGCCCTGAACCTGGCTGAGGAGTACCTTGAGATCCAGGAACGGTACGATCGCGTGGTGAAGATGCTTGAGGAGGAGTATGAGAAGAAGCGTAAGAATGAGGACCCGGTTATTCCACTTCGGCGAGATGACAGGGGCGAGGCCAGGGGAGAGGGCAGATGAACTGGAAGGCCCAGGCGATTGCTCATGTCTTTGACCAGATAGCAGATCTATCGGAGATCTCTGGGATCGAACCGCACAAGTCCTACGCGTACCGCAGGGCTGCGCGCAACATACGCAACGTGCAGGGATCCTTTGATAGGCTTCTCGAGGAGGATGGTCTGCAGGGAATTGCCGGGGTTGGACCGGCCCTGGCGAGTAAGGCCAGGGAGATTATCTGCACGGGGCGGTGCGAGCATCTTGAGCGTCTGACGGAGAAGGTTCCGATATCGATCCTGGACCTCTTGCAGGTTGAGGGCCTGGGGCTCAAAACCGCTGCCTTAATCCACCAGACGCTGGGGGTATCCACTCTCGATGAGCTTGAGGGTGCGGCGCGTGAGGGAAGGTTGCGCCAGATTCCCGGTATGGGGGCCCGCCGAGAGCTGGGCATACTTGATAGTCTTCAGAGGAAAAGGGACCATGGGGGCATGACGCTGGACTGGGCGGATGGGGTTGCCGCGAGTTTGAGTGAGTCCCTGGCTTCGCACGAGGGCATACGAGACGTATTTCCGGTGGGCTCTCTCCGCCGCAGGTCGGAGACGATTGGGCTGTTGGAACTGCTCGTGGTTTCTCAAGGTGATGGCTCCATCGAGGATCTATCCCTGGAGGAGCTGCTGTGGGTCCGCGAGGTTCGGTCGACGCCTTCCGAGGCGCGGTCGTCGTGGCCCCGTTTGGAGTTGGTTTTGGAAAGTGATGAGATCTGCCTGATCCACTTTGTCCCTCCAGAGGCAGCCGGAGAGGCCATGGTCCGCCTTACGGGTGCACCGGCCCACCTGGAGCGCCTTGAGGCCCTTGGGTATCGATGTGGGGAGGTTCCCGGGGGTGCTTCTGAGGAGGAGATCTACCTGCGGCTGGGACTACCACCTATCGCCCCGGAGTTGAGGGAACTGGGGGACGAGGTAGACGCAGCACTCGAGGGGACGTTGCCCCGCCTGGTGAATCAAGGCGATCTGCGTGGAGATTTGCATTGCCACACGGAGTGGAGCGATGGCGCCGCGTCGATCGAGGACATGGTCACAGCGGCTCAGCAAAGGGGTTGGCAGTACCTGGCGATCACGGACCATTCCCACTCTCTTCCCGTGGTGCAGGGACTGGATGCCGCAGGGCTCAGGAAGCAGGCGAAGGAGATCCGCTCGGTGAGGAAAAGACATCCCGGATTCTGTCTCCTGCATGGTGTTGAGGTGGAGATTGGCGCCGACGGATCTCTGGATCTTCCTGACGAGGTGCTGCTTCGCCTGGATGTGGTCGTCGCCGCTGTCCATACGGGACTCAGAGGCAGCTCAGAGAAGACGACTCATCGTTTGGTCCGGGCCGCGGCGCATCCTGCCGTGGACATCATCGGTCATCCAACGGGACGGCTTCTCAGCAGCCGTCACCCGGAGACACCGGATCTTGAGAAACTTCTGCAGGTTTGCAGAGACAGCGGTACGGCGGTGGAGATTAACTCCTCTCCGGACCGGCTGGATCTCCCCTGGCGCTGGGTGCGTAGGGCGCGGGAACTGGGGGTGGCACTGGTGGTCAATTCCGATGCCCATTCCCGTCACGGCCTGGGCATGATCCGGTATGGCGTGGATTGCGCGCGCAAGGGGTGGTGCAGTGCAGGGGATCTTTTGAACGGGTCTCCGGCCTCGGAGATCCAGAAGCGATTCACATCACGGTTGTAGCGGGAGGTCCAGAACTGATGCAGGACAGGGTTGTCGACACCTACGATCTGCCAGACGAGGCGGACTTGAGGGAATACGCCCACGTTCACCTCGGATTCTACGAGATCAGGGAGCGCCTTGGGGAGTGTGCAAGCAGTGAGCTGGGACGCAAAAGGGTTGATGACCTTCTGCCAGCCGGTGACCTTGAGACCGTGGACCGCCTGCTGGAACAGACGGCCCAAATGCGCACCCTGATGGCGCGTTCGAGCATCCCCCTTGGGGGCATCCATGATCTTGCCGGGATCCTGCGGCGGGCAGAGAAGCGAGGCGTCCTGTCGGCGGAGGAACTCCTGCTTACAACGGATTGTGTGCGGGCTGCCCGTAACCTCAAGAAGTTCCTGTCATCCCGGGCCGAGACGGCACCCTTCCTGGCCGAGTTGATCGAGGATCTGGAGCCGTCGTCTCGACTTGAAAAGGAAGTTGAGCGCTGCATCAACGATCAGGCGGAAGTCGCAGACAATGCCAGTGGAGATCTCGCCCGGATCCGGCGAGGACTGCGAGCCAGGGCAGACAGCCTGCGGCATCGTCTCGAAAGTATGGCCACCGGATCAGCGAACCGGGATTACCTGCAGGAGCCGATTGTGACTCAGCGGAACGGTCGTTTTGTGCTTCCGGTCAAACAGGAACACCGCAAGAGGATCGAAGGCATTGTCCACGGCCAGTCCTCGAGTGGGGCCACGGTCTTCGTGGAACCGCAGGTGGCAGTGGACCTCAACAACGAGATTCAGCACCTGAAGTCCGAAGAAGAACGCGAAGTTCACCGGATTCTCACCGAGCTGAGCGAGATGGTCCACCACAATGTTGAGGGGCTTCGATTGGAGCAGGATGTGCTGGCGGAGCTGGACCTCATTTATGCGAGGGCCAGTTGGGCCGAGGAGACGGATGCGGTGAAGCCCGACACCAATGCCCAACCGTATGTCTATCTTAAAAACGCCCGTCATCCGCTGCTGTCCGGTGATGTCGTCCCGATCGATGTCGAGGTGGGCAGGGATTTTGACACCCTGGTGATCACCGGGCCCAATACCGGGGGCAAGACGGTGACGCTGAAGACGGTGGGCCTGATGGTTCTGATGTGCCAGGCGGGTCTGCATCTGCCCTGCGATGAGGGAAGCGATGTGGGTGTTTTCTCCCGCGTGTACTGCGATATTGGCGACGAGCAGAGCATTGCCCAGAACCTCAGTACCTTTTCGTCCCACATGCGCAATGTTATCCCCATCGTGCAACTGGCCGACTGCCAGACACTGGTCCTTCTGGATGAACTCGGTGCAGGCACTGATCCGTCTGAGGGAGCTCCCCTGGGCATGGCGATTCTGAAGCAGCTCCACGCTACGAGGGCCAGGACCATGGCGACCACCCACTACAGTCGCCTCAAGACCTTTGCCTATCGCCTCGATGGTGTGGAAAATGCCAGCATGGAGTTCGATGTCGAGACCCTTTCTCCCACCTATCACCTGAATACGGGGTTGCCCGGCCGGAGCAATGCCCTGGAGATTGCGAGCCGATTGGGAATGCCGGATGAACTGATCACGGATGCCCGTTCACTTCTATCCGATGAGGAGGGGAGTGTTGAGGACCTCATCGCTGCCATGGAGGCGGATCGCAAGGAATGGTCGCGGCGGCGTCGGGAGGCTGAGGTGGAGGCTGGAGATGCGAGGTTGTTGCGAGAACGTGCAGCCACTCGTGAGAAGAAGATTAGGGATGAGCAGTTAAAGGTCATAGAGGACTTGCGACGTGAGGCCAGGGATATCGTGGATGCAGCGCGGGAGGAATCCAGGATCCTCCTGCGAGAGATTCATGATCTGGCTGCGAAGATGAAGAGGAGTTTTCGCATCAGGGAAGGCGAATCTGGGTCCGGCCAGGATGAGGTCCCGGATGCAGATGACGTACTGAAGCGTTCAGAATCCCTGCGGGCGCTGTTGAACTCGCTACAGGGTCGGACCGTATCGCGCTTCGATGACCTGCAGGAACAGGAACCCGGGGAGCCGGAAGATGAACAGCCCGGGGCTTCCGAGGTTGTGCCAGCCGATGTGGAGAGGCTCCGCCCGGGATCCAGGGTCCAGGTTACCTCCCTGGGGCGAACGGGTACGATCCTGGACCTCGATCGCGACAGGGGAGAGGCCCAAGTCCAGATCGGAGTGGTCAAGTTCAGGCTGCCCCTCGGGGATCTGGCCCAGGATGTGAGTGTCGAGACGGAGGAACGGGAAACCCGCACAGCCACTGGCAACCTGCGCAGGCTGAAGCATGAGACCCTCTCTCAGGAAGTGGTTGTCAGGCAGATGACGGTGGAAGAAGCCCTGGAGAGGGTCAAGAAACACATCGATGACGCAATACTGGGCGGTCTCAACTCCGTTACCGTAATACACGGAAGGGGAGAGGGGATCTTGCGCAGGGCAATCCGCGAATACCTTGATGAGAGCCCCTATGTGAAGGGCTGGGACTCCGCTGAGCCCCGGGAAGGGGGGGACGGTGTGACCGTTGTTAGCCTCAGTTGAAGGCCCTCAACGGGTCACCATGAACCGTCCCTGTTCATTTCGATTATTGGGATAGTGGTCTGCGCAGTATATCCGGAACACGCCCGCCTGTTCCGGAGTGAAGGTCACCCGGACGGGTTCCTCATCTGTTACTCCAATTTCAACTCCCAGCCCGTCGATAACAATCAGGTGTGCTCCCTCTGTCGAGGTGACCTCCAGATGGACCACCTGGTCCAGGGTGGCCTGGAGGATGGTCGGCACGAAACCCCGGGGACCGACGGTCAGATCAAGGGTGACTTCAGCCAGGTCTTCCCGGGCGCCGTAGACATCGACGCAGCTTTCAGTGGGTACGGCATTGGCCATGTCCCAGGGCATCGGAAGGGTCCGCCCCTGGTTATCCACGACCGGTTCCTCGATGATGGGGCGGTCGAGGAAGACCTTCTCCACGGGATCTCCGAACTCCGGGCACAGAGGGTCCCACAGCAGGTTGGGGTGATTGCTGCATACCACAACCTGGACGTGGATGTCGCAGATCTCCAAGGGTTCTGTACCCTGGATGAACAGCTCCCGACGCTGTTGTCCGGGGGGACAGTACTCTCCCGGCAGCTTGCCGGACTTGATGCATATCGTTCGCTCCACCAGGTCAGGCGGTTGGTCGAACTCGAAGGGTTCGATCCCCTCGTGGGCCACTTCCATGAGGTCTCTCCAGATCAGAGCTGGGTACAGACCGCTGGGCATATGCATTCCCACGATGTCGGGTATGCTGGCGGGTTCATCGAAGCCCAGCCAGACGGTTGCAGCGTACATGGGGGTGTATCCCACCCACCAGAGATCGATGGTGTCGTCGGTGGTTCCGGTCTTTCCGCCCACGGGCCAGTCCGCGGAGAGGTCAGCTCTCCATCCCGTGCCCCAGTTGTCGTTCCAGCCCGACCGGCTGTCACTTACCACGCTCTTCAGCATGTCCGTCATCAAATAGGCGATCTGTGGGGTGACGGCAACGGTCCGCTGGGGCTCGTTCGCCTCCAGCACGTTCCCATGGCGGTCCACGATTCGGGTGATTGCGATGGGTTCCGCACGGATTCCTCCGGCGGCAAAGGATGAGTAGGCCAGGGTGAGTTCCATAGGCGAGACGCCCCTGGTCAGGCCTCCGAGGGCCAGGGAGGGATTCCGATCGTTCATCGAACCCTCAGGGATCAGACTGGAAATGCCCAGTCTCTCGGCTGCTGCAAAGCCTGTGTCCACGCCAATTTCCATCAGCGTTCGAACAGCGGGCACATTCACCGATCTTCGAATGGCTTCCCGCATGGTGGTCAGTCCCCTGTATGCACCGAGGGGCCACCCGGTTTCCCTGTAGTTGCGAGGTGCGAAGCGCTCCGTGGTCAGTTGGTACTCGACGGGAGCATCATCAATGATGCTGGCTGTCGTCCAGCCTGCCTCAAGGGCGGCGGTATATACCGCGATGGGCTTGAAAGCCGAACCCGGCTGACGGTAAGTTTGGTAGACGCGGTTGTGCTCGAGCATGGCCTTGTGATCGCGTCCTCCGACCATGGCCAGGACGTGACCCGTCATGGGATCGACGACTACGATGGCCACCTGCAGGTCCTTTTCAAACTCGCCCAGGGGGAAATCTGCGTCCAGATGGGTTTGGATGGATTCCTCGACGCCCTGCTGAATCCGCTGATCCAGGGTGGTGTAGACGTGGATTCCACCTCCGTAGACTATCGCGGGATCGTAGCGTTCGAGCAGCTGAGACAGCACGTAGTCCACAAAAGAAGCGGCGGTGGAGTTGATCCCTTCGGGCAGGCCGATCAGCGAGACTTCCTCTATATTGGCCTGGCGCTGTTCGGCCTCCATTATGTAACCCTCTCTGACCATGGCTGCAAGGACAGTAGAGCGTCTTCTGGTGGCCTGTTCCATGTTGACATAGGGTGAGTGATTGGAGGGTGCCTGGGGCAGTCCCGCTATGATTGCCGCTTCTCCCAGGGTGAGCTCCGAGATATCCTTGCCAAAGTAGATCTGTGCTGCTGCCTGAATCCCGTAGGCTCCGTGTCCCAGGTTGATCTGGTTCAGGTACATTGCAAGGATCTGATCCTTGGTGTAGGCCCGCTCAATCTGTATCGCAAGGAAAGATTCCTGTATTTTTCGCTGGTAGGTTTGTTCCATACCTATTGGCCAGGCGTTTCGGGCCAGCTGCTGCGTGATGGTACTGCCGCCCTGTAGGGGGCCCCCGGGGGTTCTTTCCCGTAGGTTGTACCACATCGCACCGGCAGTGCGGTAGATGTCCATCCCGAAGTGATCATAGAAGCGATGATCTTCCACGGCCAAGAAAGCCTGTCTCACAATCTCGGGGATATCCCCGAACTCCACAATGATGCGATGCTCAGGTCCGCGGAGAGGAGCAATCTTCTCTCCGCTGGCATCATAGACAAAGGAGGTGACCTGGGGCTGGGGTCTGACATCCTGAATGTGGGGCATTGCCCGGACTGCATCCAGCACAAATACTGCTCCGGCGCCAATACCCAGCATGAGGGTAATAACGAACAACAGCAACAGAATGCGAGACCAGCGGACAGACTTTTTCTTCCGCCTTCCTTGTCGCGAACTGCCGTTTCGTTTTGCCAAGCAGGATCCCCTCTCTCTCCAGTGATCAGAATCATTATATCATAACCCGGCGTCACACCTGCATAGGGACATCCACCGTCCGCATTGTAACGCCGTCATCTTGTCTGACGATGAGCACGGCTCCCCTGTTCCATCGCACGGGATGGGTAGATCAGACGACGTTATATGCTACTCAGAATCCCCTAGATTTACTTACTCTTACTATATTCACAGGGACAATGCAACATAACGACACAGGATTTTATGACGTCTGGTTGTGCTCTTCCGCTCTGGCCTGTACAAAGTGCTCAGACATGGCCAGAAGGTGGGAATGGCTTTGCATGCCTCAACGGGAGGCCTGAGTCGGACAGGCCCAGGCTTTGTGTTACCCTCAGACGAGCAGACAGCGAGGACAAGACACCCTGACCCTGTAGGGACATTTACGGTAATTTGGGATGTATCCTGTGGCAGGGTCTTCTTGAGGGATTTGCCTGCGAAACGGTGACTGAAATAGTCATAAAAGTTCTTGACGCTCCTACAATACACTGATACACTCCTCTTGGCCTCACCATTTTTTCATGACTCCCAATGATCCTGAACCGACGGTATGGTCGGTTATCTGTTGCATGCGAGGAGTGAGAGGAATGGGAGATGCTGGGCAGCCGGTTGGTGTGGACCAGCTCGTACATCGGCGCTTGAATGAGCTAAAGGAATATGTGAGTGGTCTGTCCCGGAAGACAGGTGATCAGGAACTGTCGGTGATGTTGGTTCTGGGAGTGTTGATCGGTATTGCTGGCGGTCTGGGGGCTTTGGGTTTTCACTACCTCATCAGGTTCATGAAGACCATTTTCTACGCTCCCACAACAGCGGAGACGTTCATGGATGTGGTGCAGGGACTACCCTGGTATCATCGCCTTCTGGCTCCTGTCGTCGGAGCCTTGATCATTGGGCCGCTCATTCACTATGTGGCCCAGGAGGCCCGGGGTCACGGGGTTTCAGCGGTTATGGAGTCGGTTGCTTTCAGGGGGGGGCGGATCCGCTTTCAAGTTGCTCCCCTCAGGGCATTGATCTCGGCCATCTGCATTGGCTCGGGAGGGGCCGCAGGACGGCAAGGCCCCATCGTGCAGATCGGTGCGTCTTTGGGGTCCTCAGTGGGACAGTTTCTCAAGATGAGCCCAGACAATATCAAGACCTTGCTTTGTGCTGGGGCTGCAGCGGGAGTGGGCGGAACCTTCAATGCACCCCTGGCCGGAGCGATATTTGGGCTTGAAGTATTTCTGCGAGAGATAAAATTTAAAAGTCTATGCCCCATTTTGCTTTCAGCCGTGGTGGGCACCAAGCTGGCCAACTCGGTTTTGGGCCGCACCGGTTCGATTCTGGAAATACCTGAGTTTATAATGACCGGTTGGATGGAACTACTGCCATATGTGGGCCTGGGACTTGTTGCTGCGGCCGTGGCCCTGTTTTACGAGAACTCGTTGTATTCGCTGGAGCACTTCTTCCACAGATTTTCGCTGCCCGAGGCGGTCAAACCCGCGGTGGGTGGACTTCTGCTGGGAGTTCTGGGCCTTTCGATCCCACAGATTATGGCCACAGGCTACCCGGTAATGGAGAATGCCCTGTGGAATCGGTTGCCCCTGCAGACGGTGGCAATATTCATGGTGGCCAAGATCCTGGCCACGTGCCTGACATTGGGAAGTGGGGGTTCCGGTGGGATTTTTGGTCCGTCTCTGTTCATCGGTTCCATGATGGGCAGTGCCTACGGACAGTTGGCGCATTCGTGGATGCCGGGAATCGTTGCGGGCCCAGCACCGTATTCGATGGTTGGCATGGGCGCTGTTTTTGCGGGTATCAGTCATGCTCCTGTGTCTGCAGTCATGTTGCTGTTTGAGATGACCCGTGATCCCATGAGCATGCTTCCCCTGATCCTGGCCTGCACGGTAAGTGCTGTTGCTTCGCGGTTCTATCAGAAGAAGAACATCTACACCACCAAACTCTTCAATCGGGGTGTGGATATTGAGGCTTCTCTTGAAGAAGCCGACCGCGCAGCCAAAGATGTTCTTGCGGGCATACTGGTGCGCGAGGCCATGAACACGGATCTAGCAGCAGTGTCTGACAAAGCCACTGTCAGGGAGCTCAGGGAGCGCTTCAAGAACCTTGCTTTTGACGAGTTGCCCGTGGTCTGCGAGGAGTCAGGAGATCTCGTGGGTATTCTCAGTTCTTGTTGCATATTGCGATACTGGGATGCTGATCAGGAAGAATCTGTTCTGGCTGGTGAGATTGCTTCCTCCTGGTCGGTCAGACTCAACGAGAGTGACGATCTGATCAAGGCACTTGAGCTTTCCGACGGGTCAGACCTGATTCCGGTATTCTCAGACGACAACACTGAGAAGATGGTAGGAGTTCTCAGCCGGAAGGACGTACTGCAGACATTTTACAAG
>PXCI01000027.1 GCA_003566675.1 Clostridia bacterium | reverse complement strand
GACTCCCTGGTGGGTATCGCCGAAAGACAGGGTACACTGATTGCCTGGGGGGGTGGGGCACAATACGGCACATGCGGAAGGATTTGGGCGAACCGGGGCGAAGGGTAGACCCAGAGCAGTAGAGAAGGAGGCGCCTACATGCATCGGATTCATGAACGATTGCGATGGTTCGTCGTCCTCGTCGTGGTGGTGCCGCTGATGGTCGTAGTTGCCAGTTGTGGATCCAAACCCGAGGAGGAGGCAGGCGGACCGACAGCGCCTGCAGATCCAGGGCAGCAGGAAGAGGAAGAGGAAGAACCGTCCCCATCTCCCCCACCGGCGGGCGACGATGGCCTGCTGGTCACACAGTGGCGAAATCCGAATCACATTGGCTCGCTAATCCAGGATTTCTCCGAACTGGCCTGGACGTTGACCTTTGAGAGCCAGCCCCTTACTGCTCACTACAAATTGGAAGGCACCGATTCCGTGCAGGGGACGGATTTCCTGCTGATCGTCATCGACGTGGACATGTCTCAATGGGAAGATGGCCCGGATTACCTACTGCGAGTCTGGGTGGACGAGGATACAGGGACGACGGGGCAGGCCGAGATCGACGGGGAGATCGTTGACCCCATCGTGGCAGAGACCATCATGGAAGGGGTGCTGGAAATGGCGCTTTTTCCCTTCTATGCGATGGATGATCTGCGGGCAGACGCAGTGTTGGGTGTGCCCGGGGCCCCTCCTTTACCCGAGGGGACAGAGTGGCGTCTCGGGCGCTCCACCACCGAAAGGATTGGGGACCTGGAGGCCACGGTACACTGGCTCGAGGTTGATGTTGGGCTCAGCGAGGGGGACACCACCCAGCAGTGGGGCATTGCCGATTTCGGCGAGTTCCAGATGCTCATCGAGTGGGCTGCGACCATCCGCGACGATGACGAGGAGTTCAGTTTTCACATGAAAGTAGACAGGATCGTGCCCCGTTGATGGGGCTTGCCGTTTTATTTTTGCACTTAACACCAGCTGTTAGAGGACCGATGTAACAGAGACACGAAATATGAGGGAGGGGCCATGGTATCCATCAGCGGCGACACTTACTCGAGGGGAAGGAGCCTTCACGAGGCCGCCGTTGATCTTTTGAGGGCGGCGGGGCACATCGTGGAGGGGCCCTCCACCGCTACCGGTTTCTGTGTCACCATTGACGGCCACGAGATAACGTCTGAGAAGTGGGACCGAATCATCGATTCCATGGAGCTGGACATTCTGGATATTGTCAGGGAGAAGCTGGCGCCGGAGATCTTCCTCTGAGTCTACACGGCCTCGTCACGCTTCGTGGATCTGATCCTCTGGTTTCAGATCCACGTTAACGGTACAGGGCCCGCTGAGACCCCTCACGGGCCCTGTACTGCGGCGATCTATTTCCTCACATCCATCGGCTGGCCGCAACAGACAAGGGTCCCGCCGCCGCCTTCGCAGACCTTGATGACATTGCCACACTTGTCGCATTCATAGACTTCACCTTTTTTGGCTGGCATCGTCTCACCTCCTCATCGTTTCATTCCGACTGGGTGTTGCGGGAATATAGATGATCTCTGTGTATATAACCACTCACTGGAAGGTGTCACCCGCATGTCGAATCCTTCTCGATTACAGGCGATTCTCCTTCTCGTTTCATGCCTGCTCCAGCGGTGCTTCCCTGGCTGATCATCGACCATCCTCTAACGTCTCCCATGATGTAGGTATGGGTTTCCGATGTGCCGCCCCGGATCCGCGCTGGGTTCCCCATTATGAGGACCGTTGCGAGGGAGATAGTTTATATTTGCTCCGCCCCCAGAGAAAAATCATGATCCCGTGTAGGACAAAAAAGCCGGAGATCACCAGGAAGGCGGTCTCGAGGGAGTAGCGATCATAGAGATTGCCGACCAGGGGACCGGCCAGGGCTCCACCCATGGACATGACGCCAAAAACCAGACCGAAGACGGAGCCTTCCTTGCCCCGGGGAGAAACCTGGGAGGTGATGGCATTCAGGCAGGGGCGAGACAGGGAATGGAAAAATCCCGTGGCGAGCAGAAGCAGCGTCAGGGCGATTCCGGTCAGTGGAACGCCCACCAGGACCCCGATGAGTCCAGCGGTGCCTAAAGTGGCGATCAGCACGATGTGGGAACGGTCCATGCGGTCACCGAGGGCGCCCCCTACCAGGGAGCCCCCTGCGCCTGCCAGCATGAGTATGGTTGAGAGAACCCCTGCCACCGCGGCCGATGAGCCACGGGCGTCCGCGAAGAAGGTCGGCAGCCAGGTCGCCAGCCCACGGCCAAACACGCCCGACAGAAAGGCTGCTGCGGCGATGATATAGACGGGGATCCACCGCGTGTTAAGACGGAGGCGTTTGCGGCCTGTCGTCGCATCTGCTGATTCCTGTCGCGCGGGTGGATCCTCCTCCTCATCCTGTGTCTCTTCCGGATCGAGTTCCGGGTAGACCACCTGGAACAGTAGGATCAGGAGTGCCCCGGCCCCAACGATCGTACCGAGGGCCGTTCGCCAGCCCAACAGGGTCCCCAGGATCGCAGATACGGAGTAGCCCGCTGCCGTGCCAACGTTACCCCCGATGTTGTGAAGGGCCATGCCCATGGCCAGGCCGCCGGAACGCCGGGTCGCCCTCGCCACATCGGTGAAACTGGCGGGGTGGAACGTGGAATTGCCCATCCCGTATACGGCCTGTGCCAGCACGAAACCGGGGAGGGTGTGCGCCCTGGAGAGAAGGAACAGCCCGGAAAGGGTGAGGCAGTATCCCACAACCAGCAGCTGCTTGGGGGTGAATCGGTCGGTCAGAAGCCCCGCGGGAAATTGAAAGATCCCGGACGCTACGGCACCCGCCGCCACGATGATCCCCAGCTGGGTTCCTGTCAGGCCCAGGTCGCTGCGGATGAAAATAAGCAGCGGTGGTAGCGATGTGGACACGATGTGCTGCAGCGCGTGGGCGGCAATGAGGATGTTTCGCGCTCTCAGGGCCTGCAGTTGAACGTGGCTGCGAGTAGCTGTCATTGCATTCTCCTCGCTAACAGAGCCAGTTGCAATACACATATGACACAATAGCAGTTTGGACGATCTTTGACCAGAGTGAGGCTGCTGTCTACGTGCGAGGAGGCCAGGTGAGAGATGGTCGGAACCAGTACATGAGGCGATCAGGCCCCTGGGGGCGAGAGGCCCAGGTCGTATCTCGATCACCCGGAGGTGCTGTCAAGTGGGAGACGTGTGATGCGTGTGGCCCTCATTGAGTGCTCCAGGGAACTGCGTTATGCTGGAAACGGTAACAGGGGCTGGTTCATGACGCCAGTTGACCTCGATATCAGGAGGGGCGCCAGGTTGGATCATGGGTTCTCAGTGCTCCTGCACAGCGCTCATTAGCTCCTGATCCGTATCAGGGAGGACCCCAGATCCATGATTCTGTCGAAGGGAATGGAAAAGTGCTCGACCTACGTATTGAACGAGGACAGGTGGTCCTTGAGACGGGTGAGAGTAGGGTTGACATAGGCGTCAAGGATGGGAAGATCGTCCAGCTGGGCAGGGCAGAGTATATGACTGACGCATCGAGAATCATCG
This sequence comes from Clostridia bacterium, assembly GCA_003566675.1. Lineage (GTDB taxonomy): Bacteria > Bacillota > Sulfobacillia > SLMV01 > SLMV01 > PWUC01. The sequence goes on along the minus strand of PXCI01000027.1, from coordinate 7,594 downwards.
ATGCCGGGGGGATGCTGGTGCTCCCCGGGATGATCGACCCTCATACCCACTTCTCCTTACCGCTCATGGGAACGACGACCGGGTTGAGTTTCCAGTCCGGTACCCAGGCGGCATGTGTTGGAGGGACCACGACGATCATCGACTTCGCTATTCAGCCCCGGGGGACTCTCCTGAGTGAAACGCTGCAGAACCGGCGTCAGCAAGCCGATGGGAAGGTGGCTATCGATTATGCCCTGCACCTGGTCGTAACCGACACGACTCGCCAGGTCGTCTCTGAACTCCGTGATGTTGTTGCGGACGGTGTCCCATCGTTCATGATGAACCTCAAACACGGGACGATGAACGATGATGTCTCCGTCGTGGCGATCCTGGAGCAGATCAAAGATCGCGCCCTGTGGACGACCCACGCCGTGGACTCCCCGATCTCTGATCACCTGGTAGAAGAGGCTGTCAGGCAGGGCCACACGGAACCCATCTACCACGCCCTGACCAAGCCCCCGCTGGTGGAGGCCGAGGCATTGAACCGTGCCCTGTTCATGACGGAGCACACAGGAGCTGCCCTTTACGACTTCCATATGTCCATCGCGGAGGGCGTCGAGAGGATCGGAAGGGCGCGCGACCGCGGACGACCGGTTTACAGCGAAACGTGTACCCACTACCTGACGCTCACCGAGGATGCGTTGAAAAGAGAAGATGGGATCAAGTTCATCTGTAGTCCCCCGCTGCGATCCCGCGAGCATATTGATGCGCTGTGGAACGGGCTCAGGGACGGCGTGGTGTCCACCCTGGGTTCCGATGAGTGCGCTTTCACCCACGAACAGAAGCTGATGGGGAAGGACTCCTTCGCCGATGTTCCAAATGGTCTATGCGGGATGGAGTTCCGTCTCCCCATCATGTACACCGAGGGCGTCTTGAAGGGACGGATCACCCTGTCCCGAATGGTCGAAGTCCTGAGCACCAATGCGGCACGGATCTTCGGGCTGTATCCGCAGAAAGGTATCATAGCCATTGGGTCCGATGCAGACCTGGTGTTGTTCGATCCCCGTACAGAGAAGACCCTCTCCGTTGAGGATTCAGCCACCGGGTGCGACTGGCATCCGTACGAGGGTATGGCCGTCAGGGGCTGGCCCATCCATACGACCATTGCGAGGGGCAGGGTGTCCTGTGTAGACGGGACGTTCTGTGGCGACCAAGGTCAGGGCTCCTTCTTGAAGAGGTGCATCGCAAAGGACGTGTTGGAAGGCCCGGTGGTGTAGATCCATGTGCATGGGATCGGAGCACGGAAAGTGGGGAGTGTATCGCTACCTGGCGTGCCCATGTGGTCCCATGGAATGACCACGTACCATCCGTACCCATCAGACATTGCGTGGGACGGTTGGATCCGTCCACGAGATTCTTGAGACAAGTTGGATCCGGTGACCCGGATCCTTTGATGAGCCAGGGGTTTCGTTTCCGATATCCTCCCTGACCGTGCGATGCGTGCCCAGGAGCGATCACACAGGCCGTCGTGGTTTCACAGGGCCTCGCGGAAGTTCCCGGTGTGAAGCTCGTAGACGAACTTACGGCCACTCGCAGTGGTGACATAGAGTCGAGGATGGGCGGCGTCGGCTGCCTTCCAGTCGACCGAGAAGTCCTCGGTGATGAAAAAGGGTGGATTCCTGAGGTGATACTCAACGAGGCACAGCCCGAGGGCCTGGCGCTGCTCGTCGGGTGATGCACGGGTGTTGAGGAAGATCCGCCACGATGTCCCCACAGGAACAAGGCGTCCGTTCTCGTTCATGAACCGGGAGTGCTCAAGCGTGATTCCCAGTCGTGCTGCCAGGTATGCGAGGGAATGAATGCCCACGATATCCTCCTTTCCGTTGTTATGAGCACGGTCTTCACGATCGCCCCGGGGCTCCGGCGGATTGCAGTGGCCATGGGAATGGGCACCAGTGCATCGTATTGGGTGTCAGGGGGTGCGTGAGTTGCTGCGAGGTAGGGAGATCGTCTCATGCTGTTGTTGCTTCAATTATTCGCCATTACCGACGCGTTTCCTCCCGCTGTGTCCAGATATCTCCTGCATCTTCAGAAGGTCTTCCCTGCAGCATACAGATCCTGCCGCATACCTGGCCTTCCGATCAGCCCCCGGACCGGCCTATACCACACGTTCCCTCGGCTGGGCTATAATACTCTGGGGTGATCGTGTTGTCGAAGCCCATTGAAGTCGTAGAGTATGATCCGGGTTGGCCAGGGGTGTATGAGGGGCTGGGGGGCGAGGTTGCCCGGGCCCTGGACGGACTGCACTTCTGCATGGAACATATCGGCAGCACAGCCATCCCCGGCTGCGCTGCCAAGGCGATCGTGGACCTGGTCGCTGTCGTTGGCTGCAGGGACAAGGATGAGGCCATCAGCCGACTGGCTGCGGCTGGATACGTCCATAAAGGCGACGGGGGCATACCCGGGCGCGAGGGTTTCGTCCAGCCCGAGGACCTGCCGCGGCATCACCTGTACCTTTGCGCCGCGGGCAACCGTGAACTCGACCGGGAGCTCCTCTTCTGCGACTACCTTCGGGGTCATCCCGAGCAGGTTCTGAACTACAGTCGCCTCAAGATGGGCCTGGCGGAGCTCGTCCGCGACGACCGGGAGGCATACACCCGGGGCAAGACCCCTTTCATCGAGGGCATCCTGGCCCTGGCCGGGTGTGGTCGGGGGGAGCCGTGATGCGTACAGACCTGTGGCACAAGAGACGTTGCGAACAGGGGTCTGGGTGTGATGATCCTTCAGGGTGAAGACCGTTGAACGTGCCGGCAGCCTCCAGATGGGGCTTCGCAGATGATCTGTGCACCTGTGCGTCGGTCCCACGAATTCGGTTTCGAAGTTGAATGGGTCGGTGATGAGATCAGGCTAAAATGCACAAAAAAACTTGACCACCGAGCCCTTGACATCCCGGGAACAGGATGGTAATTTAATGGTGATAAACCCAAGTGATTTTGTCGGGAATGGAGCCGGGTGATTCCTATGAAGATTTCTACAAGAGGTCACTATGGCGTCCTGGCCATGACCGTTCTGGCCCGGCACTATGGAGGAGATCCCATTTCAATCAAGGAAATTGCCGAGGAGAAGAACCTGTCGGCCAGCTATCTCGAACAACTCCTGGCCCCGCTGAGGCGGGCAGGTCTCGTTCGAAGTGTGCGCGGGCCTCGCGGAGGATACCACCTGGCCAGTGTCCCCGAGAACATCACCGTCGGGGACGTGCTGGAGGTACTGGAGGGTCCCTTTGTGCCGGTCGAATGCGTCGGTACGGACGAGGCCCTTCCCTGTTGTGACGACGACTGCTCCCTTCGCCGGGTCTGGCAGGACCTTCGCGACAGCATGCTCCAGGTGGTGGACTCGGTTACCTTAAAGGAATTGGCGGAGGATGTTGGCAGTCGTGTGGCGAGTGTTGAGTGAGGCCGGTAGGAGAAGATAATCTCATACAGGTAGGGGAGGTTAATGCATTGAGACGGATATACCTGGATCATTCAGCGACGGCGCCGGTGCATCCTCGTGTCGCCACAGCTGTGACTCGCTACATGCTGACGGACTACGGAAACGCCTCCAGTGTGCATTCCTTTGGTCGCGAGGCGCGCAGGGCCCTGGACCTGGCCCGCGAGCAGGTGGCGGAGCTCATAGGGGCAGAGGATGTTCGGGAGATTATCTTCACCAGCGGGGGCACCGAATCAGATAACCTTGCCCTCAAGGGCGTCGCCCGGGCCAGCCGCCGCAGGGGTGATCACATCATCACGAGCGCAGTGGAGCATCATGCGGTGCTGCACACCTGCAAGGCCCTGGAGAAAGAGGGCTTCCGCGTCACGATCGTGGGGGTGGACAGCGAGGGCCGCGTCGATCCCGAAGAGGTCCGTGAAGCGGTGACGGATGACACCATTTTAATCAGCATCATGTTGGCCAACAATGAGATTGGCACCATACAGCCGGTGCGGAAGATCGCGGATATTGCCCGGAAAATGGATGTGGTCATGCACACGGACGCCGTCCAGGCGGCCGGCCAGATTCCGGTGAATGTCGTCGATCTGGACGTGGACCTGATGAGCCTGTCCGGTCACAAGATGTACGGCCCGAAGGGAGTGGGGGTCCTCTACGTGCGTAGAAAGACGAGGATCGGTCCCACCGAGCACGGCGGCCATCACGAGAGAAACCTGCGGGCCGGGACCGAGAATGTGGCCGGCATCGTGGGTCTAGGCGAGGCCTGTGCCGTGACGCTGGAGGAGCTCTCCCACAGGGAGGCCCACCTGTCCAGGCTCCGGGACCGCCTTATAGAAGGCCTTTTGAAGATGGACGGGGTCCAGCTGAACGGCCCTCGGCGCGAGCGGCTACCCAACAACGTCAACGTGAACGTCAACGGCATTGAGGGCGAGGCCATGCTTCTGAACCTGGATGCGCAGGGGATTGCCGCATCCTCAGGGTCCGCCTGCACCTCCGGCACCCTGGAGGCCTCCCACGTACTGATGGCCTGCGGGGTTGAAGCGGAGCAGGCCCACGGGTCGCTGCGAATGACCCTGGGACGGGATAACAGCCAGGAAGATATGGACTACGTGCTCGAGGTTCTCCCGGGGATCGTGAAGAAGCTCCGGGCGATGTCCCCTCTGGCATAAGGGCGAGAAAATCGGGTGGGAGAGATACCATGTATTCTGACAAAGTGATGGATCACTTCATGAATCCCCGCAACGTGGGGGAGATCGAGGATGCCGACGGCGTCGGGCAGGTTGGCAATCCGGTGTGTGGCGACGTTATGGCCATGTATATCAAGGTCGAGGACGATCGCATCAGCGACATCAAGTTTAAGACCTTCGGCTGTGGAGCGGCAATTGCCACCAGCAGCATCACGACGGAGCTGGTGAAGGGCAAGACCCTTGATGAGGCGTTGGAGATCAGCAACAGCCGGGTGGCAGAGGCCCTGGACGGGCTTCCACCTCCGAAGATGCACTGTTCCAACCTGGCTGCCGAGGCCCTTCATTCTGCGATTGAGGATTACCAAAAGAAGGTCAAGGCGGGATAGTGCCATGGGCTTGAGGGTGGTTGTGGCCATGAGCGGGGGAGTGGATAGCTCCCTCGTTTGTGCTTTGCTACAGGAACAGGATCACGAGGTGTTCGGCGTCACCATGCGCCCGTGGTCCGAGGATCCGGGTGCCTGGGATGCGATGTTGTCCCGGGCTGGGGCTGTCGCTGAGCAGATAGGGATACCCCACCGGGTGGTGGACCTGGGCGAGGAGTTCCGGTGCCGGGTGGTGGAGGGCTTTGTTCAGTCCTACCTCGATGGCCGAACTCCGAATCCCTGCGTGATATGCAACCCGGCGGTGAAGTTCGGGGCCCTGTGGGAGGCGATCCAGGACCTGGAGCCCGACTGCATGGCCACGGGGCACTATGCCCGGCGCAGCTATGACCGGGACTCGGGCCGCTTCCAACTGCACAGGGGGCAGGATCAGACGAAGGATCAGAGCTATGTCCTCTGGCGCATGAGCCAGGCGCAGTTGGCCCGATCCCTTTTTCCCCTGGGGGATCTGACCAAGGAGCGGGTGCGTGAGATGGCAGCCCAGAGGGGGATGAAGGTCGTCGGCGAGCAGGCGGAGAGCCAGGAGATCTGTTTTCTGTTCGGCCAGGACTACCGGGAGTTTCTGGCCCGCTGGGCTCCCGGGGAAATCACCCCGGGGCCCGTCATGAACCGGGAGGGCAGCGTCCTCGGTCGCCATCGGGGCCTTCCCTTTTACACCGTTGGGCAGAGGCGGGGACTGGGGATTTCAGCTGCCCACCCGTTGTATGTGGTGGAACTTGACCGGGCGAGAAATGCCCTGATCGTCGGACCCCGGGAGGCCCTCAGGGTCGAACGAGCCTACCTTGATGATGTCAATTTTATCCCTTTTCCCCAACTCAAGCATCCCATGCAGGTCGAGGTTCAGGTGCGCTATAATGCCCACGCCGTACCTGCCGAACTCCGACCCCATCCGGAACGCGGCGTCCATCTTCGATTTGCCGATCCCCAGGAAGCCGTGACGCCGGGCCAGTCGGCGGTCTGTTATCAGGGGGACATGCTTCTGGGCGGAGGGATCATCCAGCGGTCCCGCGCATAGGTCCCTTTACCCGCGGTCATCCTATGGAGGGTGATTGAAATGGCCTTGAAAGAGCGTGAGACAGTGCAAGACTGCCCCAACTGTGAAAGCCGGATCATCGGCAAGATCGGTGTCGAACGCTATTATTGCCATGATTGCTGCGTGGAGTTTGATGGTGGCGAATCGGGAGGCATCTACTCGATCGACGACGAGGGCAATTTGATGTCGCTGGAAGGCGATGAGCAATCTTGATCGTGGATGGAGGGCGAACAACAGATATGCGACGTTTTGTGCAGGGTATGGTGACGGGCGGCGTATTGGGGGCCCTGGGCGTTTATCTGCTGTCCCCGGACCAGGGGAACGCGACCATGCAAAGGGCGGGCGACAAGATGGAGGACATGGCCCGGCGCGTCCAGAGGAAGAGCTCCGAGATGATGGGAACCTGACAGGTACTCATGGCGACCGGAGAGCAAAAGGGGTGAGTCCCGCCGCAAGGCGGGCCCTTTTTTGTGTTGGCATTGCAGCCTCGATTCTGCTTCTATGGTATCTGCGCGCCGCCCTCGTACCCGTGTTCCTGGGGCTGTTTCTGGCCTATCTCCTTGCGCCTGCCGTCCGGTTTTTTGAGTCGCGGGGCCTGGGCCCTTTGCCTGCGATTATTGCCGTCTACCTCCTTCTGACGGCAGTGGTGTTGAGCCTTGGCGTGTTCGTTCTGCCCCAGGGCGTCGCACAGCTGGAGAAGCTGATCCGGGGGCTGCCCGAATACATTGAATGGGTGACGGCCTACGTTCACCGCGCCGAGGAGGGTATGTACCGGGTGCAGCTCCCACAGACCCTCCAGGATGCCCTGCTGAGTGTCGTAGACCGGACGGAAATGGCCATGGACGAGGTCATGGACAAGTTTATCAACGCCCTCTTTGGATTGCTGTCGCATAGCTTCAGCCTCCTGGCAGCGCCGGTGCTGTCCTTTTATTTCCTGCATGACCGCAAGACGCTCACGCGTCGGTTCATCGGGCTCATACCGGCTCACTGGCGAGATCGGGTCGAGGATCTTCTGTCGGAGATGGATGGGGTCCTGAAAGGGTTCATCCGGAGCAGGCTGCTGGTGGCGGCTTTCGTGGGGGTTTCGGTTGCGCTGGTGTTCATCGCTATCGGGCTGCCCTACTCCTTCCTGGTGGGTTCCATCGCTGGGGTCGCAGACCTGATTCCCTATTTCGGCCCGATCCTGGGAGCGGTGCCCGCGCTGTTGGTGGCCGCCACCCATTCCCCCCGGGTGATTGTCAAGATTCTCATTGCCCTGATCGTGATTCAGCAGGTCGAGAGCATCGTCGTCTCACCGCTGGTCGTGGGCGATGGGGTGAGCCTGCACCCCGTGTGGGTGGTAATTGCTCTATTTTCTGGCGCCCGGGTGGGGGGGCTCGTCGGGATGCTAGTCGCTGTCCCGGTGTTTGCCTCTCTGAGGGTACTGGGGATGTTCGCCTGGCGAAGCTGGAAAGATCCGCCCTCTGTGG
>PXCI01000277.1 GCA_003566675.1 Clostridia bacterium | reverse complement strand
GACGTGGCCACCTGAGGGTTGATGGCGAGAATTGGAGTATACAGGTGGGCGACTGGATCAAGCTAGTGTAAGGGCTAAGTTTATCTGAGCTATAGCTGGGGTATTTTGCTCGGAGTAAATGAGCTTATATTTGATAGAAGAGGCCATTGACGAAGAGGCCTAGCTGGCACCTGGGGAGGCTAGTTGTGGTACAGTGATATGAAGGGGGTGTCCAGGACTGTGCACAGCGTTCCCTACGGAGATCATCTTGTCGATGTTGAGGTGTATGCCGATGCGCTGAGGGGGGTCCTCCGGGGAGATCCGCTCCCGTCGGACCTGGATGAGGCGGAGGTTATCAGAGACGCCCTGGCCCATCCGATCGCATCAGGCGAGCTTCGTGAGCGAGTGAATGAGGGTGACCAGGTATGCATCCTGATCGGCGATATGACCCGGTCGTGGGTCAGGCATCACGTGTTCCTGCCACTTCTGCTCGATGAGCTCAACCGGGCGGGGATCAGCGATGAGGATGTGGTCATCGTCTCTGCCACGGGAGATCACAGGGGGCAAACCGAAGAAGAGCACGTTCACCTCGTGGGTGAGGATGTATATGGGCGGGTGCGGGTCATCGATCACCGGTCCCGGGACGACGAGAACCTGGTCTACATGGGCCACACCACAGCGGGTACACCCGTGTGGATCAACCGGACGGTCGCTGGTGCCGACCGGGTTATCGCCACGGGCGGCATCGTATACCATTTCCTGGCCGGATTCGGCGGAGGGGGAAAGGCGATCCTGCCTGGAGCAGCGGGCTACGACTCCATCATGGCGAATCACTCCCTCGCCTTGGAAGAGGAACCGGGAAGCGGTCTAAACCCCGCAGTGGCAGCAGGGAAGATGCAGGGTAATCGCTGCTATGAGGACATCATCGCAGCTGCATCCATGGTCTGTCCGACCTTCCTTCTGAATGTCATCGTGGATGATGATCGCCATTGCATCAGCATGGCCGTTGCAGGTGAGATGAAGGCTGCTCATCGGGTGGGCTGCCGAATGGTGCAGGAGCACTTCCAGGTTCCGATCGAGGAGAAAGCAGATCTCGTGATCGCCTCGGCCGGAGGTTACCCGAAGGACATAGACTTCTACCAGACTTATAAGACGATCTACAATGCCCGCCGGGCCGTTGTCGATGGAGGCACCCTGATCGTCCTGAGTGAATGCCGCGAGGGCATCGGCAACGATGATTTTGCCTCGATGTTTTTCGATCACGCCGATGATGACCAGAGGGAGACTGCATTGAGGGCGAATTTCACCATCGGAGGTTTCATGGCTTTTCACGACCGGCTGATGGCAGCTGAATGCGATATCCTGCTTCTGTCATCTTTACCCGACGAGCAGGTGACGGCAGCTGGCATGCGGCCGGTTAGCTCGATCGACGATGCTATGAACTTCGTGGCCCAAAAACACGGGGGATTTCCATCCACCTATGTGATTCCCCACGGCACGGTATTCCCCGTCCAGGCTGGAAGAAGCGACTGACTTGCTGCGGCACGTGTTGGGCCACTTCTGATCGACAGGGCGTGCGGAGCGCTGCGTGTGAGCAGCATTCCGCACTGCTTTCTTTCATCCCAATCCGCCATCGGAGACAGGACTTCATCGGTGCCTGTAGAAATCAGGTGCATCGGTGATATCCGCGTGTTCAGAGGCGGAGGTGCATCATCTCACCTGAAAGGGAGCGTGGTAGGTGTGCCCAGGAGCACATTTGACATCAACCGCTATCTTAATGTTCGCAGTGCACATAACCCCACTTTTTCCCCGGACGGGAGGCAGGTTGCCTTCCTACTTGATACAACCGGAGCAGCCCAGGTCTGGAGGGTTTCACGCGAGGGAGGGTGGCCGGAGCAGCTCAGCTTTTCCAGCGAGAGAGTCAGCACCGTCGCCTACTCCCCAAACGATGAGCAGATCGTGTTCGGCATGGATGCCGGGGGAAATGAGCGGGAGCAGCTCTTCCTTCTTTTTTCGGATGGCTCGGAGGTCAGACAGCTGACCGATCATCCCGATGTGATCCACCGTTTCGGCGGCTGGTCTGGGGACGGTCGCTACGTGGCTTTTGCCGCTAACCGAAACCACCCCGTGCATTTTCACGTCTATGTCCAGGACGTGGTGACCGGAGATGAAACGTTGGTCTTCGAGGGAGAGGGTTCCAACCAGGTGGAAGGCTGGTCGCCTGATGACCGTTTCCTGATCGTCCGTCGGGCAAACGCCAGCTTTGATGATGATCTATTCCTCGTGGATGTCCAGGAAGGATCGTCCCAGCAGCTCGAACTGGGTTGTACAGAGGCGGTCTATTCCGACATCCAATGGGCGCCAAGCGGGGAGGGTTTCTACCTGGTCACCAATGCTGACCGTGACCTCAGGCGGATCGCGTACTACGAACTGGCAAGCGGCGTACTCAGCTATGTCCTGGAGATGGACTGGGAGATCGAGGGCCTGCGGCTATCGCCCCGGGGCGATCGACTGGCGTACCTGGTGAATGTTGATGGGTATTCTCATCTTTTCATCCGGGACACGGGGTCTGGCGAAAGCGAGCAGGTGACGGATCTTCCTCCCGGAGTATATGGTGACCTGGCCTGGTCGCCCGGGGGCGACGAACTGGCCTTCAAGGTGGACGGTTCGCGGGACAATGCCAACGTCTGGCTCCATGATGTGCCCTCAGGACAGAGTCGGCAGTTGACCTTTGCCGGTACTGCCGGAATTCCGCGGGAGTCCCTGGTGGAGCCTGACCTGGTCCGTTATGAGAGCTTTGACGGCCTCAGCATTCCTGGCTTTTTGTATCGGCCTCAAGAAGGCGGGGATGAGAACCTGCCCGTCGTCGTTGAGATCCACGGTGGCCCAGAGGGTCAGCGCCGGGTGAATTTCAACCCTCTGACCCAATACCTGGTGAATTGTGGCGTTGCTGTTTTCGCCCCCAACGTCAGGGGAAGTGCAGGCTACGGCAAGGAGTACATCCACATGGACGATGTTGAGAAGCGGATGGACACCGTCCGAGACATCAGATCTGGAGTCGAGTGGATGGTCGCAGAAGGGATCGCGGACCCGGATCGGTTGGCCGTGATGGGCGGAAGCTACGGCGGGTTCATGGTCCTGGCCTGCATCACCGAGTATCCTGACCTGTGGGCGGCAGCGATCGACCGAGTTGGCATCGCCAACTTCGTGACCTTTCTGGAGAACACCGGCCCGTGGCGACGGCATCTGAGGGAAGGGGAGTACGGTAGCCTGGAACATGACTACGACTTCCTGGTCAGCATCTCTCCCATCCATAAAGCCGACAGGATCCAGACGCCGCTCCTCGTAATTCACGGTGCCAATGATCCCCGGGTTCCCGTCGGGGAGACCGAACAGATCGTCAAGGCGATCCGGGATCGGGGCGGTGCAGTGGAGTACCTGCTCTTTGACGACGAGGGGCACGGCCTAAGCAAACTGGCGAACAAGATTACGGCCCACAGCCACACCGCAGATTTCCTCGACCGCTATGTTCTGACCCGATGACGGATCGCTGGCCCCATGGTGGGAGGCGAAGGTTCGTCTCCCGCCTGCAGGGCACCGTTGAGCGATTGAGGATCCAATGCGAGAAACGAGGTGTCCCGGGGCAGGATAGTAGAGGGTGAGTCGGTACGGCTTGTCTTCCCCCGTGCGAGTGGACGTCGGACACAAGATGCCACAGCGTGCCCGGCATGGTTCGGGTCCCCTGGGAGGAATTTGTTGACGGGTCCTATCCTGATGGGTATAATCAGCAACAAGACTTCTAAAAGCGATGAAGGGGAGGAGTACCTGTGCGGCGGTTGCTCAGCGAACCGGGTCTGGTGCGAGCCGGTCAGCGGCGGCGCAGGGAAGATGGCCCCAGAGTCTTGCGTCGAAAGGCAGCGAGTAGACGCATGCGGGCGCACCCGTTACAGTGCTCCGGAGCTCTTGCTCCGGCTGAGGCCCCGGCCGTGAGGCCCGGGCGAGTCAGAGTGGTACCGCGGTTTCCCCCGCCTCTGCGAAGGCGAGGGTTTTTTTATGCAGTGCGAAAGGAGGCATGCTGGTTATGGAACGGGACCGATTCTACATCACCACGCCGATCTACTATCCCGACAACCGTCTGCATATTGGTCACACCTACACCACGGTGGCCGCTGATGCCCTGGCCCGCTATCACCGCCTCAGGGGACGGGACACCTATTATCTGACCGGAACCGATGAACACGGCCAGAAAATTGAGCAGGCAGCCCGGGACAAGGGCGTCTCCCCCCAGGAGTTTGTTGACGAGATGGCCGCCTGGATTCAGGACCTCTGGGCCGAGTTGGGGATCTCCTGGGACGGATTCATACGTACCACCGATCCGAGGCACACGAAAGTGGTTCAGCACGTATTCGCCAGGCTGTATGAGCAGGATGACATCTATTCTGCTCCCTATGCGGGATGGTATTGCACGCCCTGTGAGAGCTTCTTCCCGGAGGGCAGGGTCGAGGGTGGCAACTGTCCGGACTGCAATCGAGAGATATCCTGGGTCGAAGAAGATGCCTACTTCCTGCGGTTGAGCAAGTATGCTGACGCCATGCTGCAGCACATTGAGGACAATCCCGAGTTCATCCAGCCCGTGAGCCGGCGGAACGAGATGGTCCGGTTCCTGGAAAGTGGACTGGAGGACATGTGCGTCACCCGGCGCCGCGATGCGTTGCAGTGGGGTATCCCGGTACCCTTCGATCCGAACTACGTCATATACGTGTGGTTCGATGCGGTGACCAATTACATCAGCGCAATTGGGTTCGGTGAGGAGGACTCGGATTTCGACCTCTGGTGGCCGGCGGATGTTCATCTCATCGGAAAGGAGATCCTGCGCTTTCACTGCCTCATCTGGCCCATCATGCTGATGGCCCTCGGCGTACCTCTTCCTGGTCAGATCTTCGGTCACGGCTGGCTGACATTGGCAGGACAGAAGATTTCCAAGTCCCGGGGCAATTCGGTGGACCCCCGCATTCTCGTGGGCAAGTATGGGCGCGATGCAGTGCGTTACTACCTGCTCCGTGAAATTCCCTTCGGAGCCGACGGGAAGTACACCGAGAGATCCCTGGTCGAACGGACGAATGTGGACCTGGCCAACGACCTGGGCAACCTGCTCAGTCGAGTCACGGCCATGATCAATCGGTATTGCGACGGAGTGATTCCGGCTCCCGGTGAGATGATGGAGGTTGACACGAATCTTACCGTCGTTGCCGCCGATGCCGTGGCGGAGGCAGCCCGGGCCCTGGAGCGCAATCTGATCAGCGATTCCCTGGAAGGACTGTGGAAGCTGGTCAATGCGGCCAACAAGTACATCGACGAGACCGCACCCTGGAGTGATGAGGCAGACGATGAGCGTCGGGGTACCATCTTATACAACATGTCCGAGGTTCTGCGCATACTGGCCATTGCCCTACGGCCCTACCTGGTCGACGCGCCTTCGGAAATGTGGAGGCAGCTGGGGCTGGAAGCATCTGTATCCTTCGACGGCACTTGCTGGGACGATCTAGGGTGGGGTGGGGCTCCCTCGGGCGTCGCAATTGATCGGGGAGATCCCCTGTTCCCTCGACTGGATGCGGACGAGGTCCTGCAAGACAATGGGAAGAAGCAGGAAAGAAAGGAGGAGACCAAGCCTATGATCGATTTTGATACCTTTAGTGAGATGGATCTTCGCGTGGCGCGAGTGATTGAGGCCGAGCGGATTGAGGGTGCCGACCGCTTGTTGCGGGTGATGGTCAACGTGGGGCACGGCAAGACGCTACAGGTGGTGGCCGGCATTGCCGAGCACTATGATCCCGATGATATAAAGGGTCAGCAGGTCGTTGTCGTGGCGAACTTGCAGCCCGCCAAACTGTTTGGCGTGGAGTCCCAGGGCATGATCCTGGCGGCAGAAGACGGTGATGATCTCTCTTTGCTCGGCGTCGAGGCTGTGTTGCCCCCGGGAAGCAAGGTGAAATAGGTGCGTTTCGTCGATACTCACGCTCATCTGTACGCAGATGCCTTTGCCTCCGATCGAAAGGCGTGCATCGACCGGGCCTGCACCTCTTCGGTTGAGGGGATCATAAACGCGGGCACCGATTCATCGAGCTCCCGGGCGGCGGTCAATCTGGCACGGCTGCCGGGGGTCTGGGCCCTGGGGGGCGTCCATCCCCACCAGGCCGCCGCCGCAGCTGACAAAGACTTGGACTGGCTGGAGCACCTCCTTGAACTCGACGAGGTCCTGGGTGTGGGGGAGATCGGCCTGGACTATCATTACGATTTCTCACCACGCCCGCTGCAGGCCCAAGTTTTCGGCCGGCAGCTCGCCCTTGCGAAGAAACACGGGGCCCTGGTCGTGGTCCACAACCGGGAGGCTGACTCAGACTGTCTCGATCTGTTGCGGCGGGGGCTACTGGCGGGTCACCCCGTCCTACTGCACTGTTTCTCAGGGGACGTTGCCCTGATGGAGGAGGTCCTGGATCGAGGTTATCACATCGGGCTGGGGGGCGTCGTGACCTTCAAAAACGCCCGGGAGACCCATGAGGTTGCCAGGCAGGTTCCCCTGGATCGCCTGGTCCTTGAGACGGATGCCCCCTACCTGGCTCCACATCCGAAGCGGGGGAGGCGCAATGAGCCCGCCTTCATCCCCCTCATTGCGGAACGGATTGCCCATCTCAAGGGTATCCCGGTGGAAGAAGTGGCTGCAGAGACCACGGCTGCGGCCGAGTTATTTTTTGGCCGCCACCTGGGTGGGGAGGCTGGCGCATGCAGTACCTGACTCCATCGCATCTGCGCCAGGTCCTGGACAGACACGGGCTCCGGCCCAGGCAGAGCCTGGGTCAGAATTTCCTGACTGACGCCAACATTGCTCGCATCATAACCGCCCAGGCCAGGGCGGCAGACCTGGCGGTTGACATCGGAGCCGGCCCGGGTATACTCACGTTGCCCCTGTCCGATCTTTATGACCGGGTCCTGGCCGTGGAGATTGATGAGCGGTTCAGGCCCGTGCTTCAGGAAGTACTCTGCGGGCACAGTAACGTGGAGGTGGTCTTTGCCGATGCCCGGACCCTCAACTGGAGAGAGGCCGTTGGGGACAGTGAGGTGAGTGTCTTCGGCAATCTTCCCTATGGGGCGGCAGCACCCATTCTCAACAACCTCCTCGAGTCCGGACCTGCATGGGTGTCGGGAATCTTCATGTTGCAGCGTGAGGTGGCCAAGCGCCTTACGGCTGGCCCCGGCAGCAAGGACTACGGAATCCTGACCCTGGCCGTGGGCTATTATGCTCACACGGAGATCGTGCACCGGGTGGGTCCTCGCGCCTTTTATCCCTCTCCGGACGTGGACTCCTGCGTGGTGCGGCTGCTTCCGAGGCAGCTGCCGCCGGTGGAGTTTGACCCCTTCATCAGGCTGGTCCGCGGGGCTTTCAGGTTGCGGCGCAAGACGGTGCGTAACTCCCTTTCCCGTTCCGGGGAGATCGACCTGGAAACTGGGGAAACAGAGGTTCTGCTACGTCAGAGCGGGATCGACCCGCGCAGGCGGGGCGAGTCCTTGTCCATGGACGAATATGTGAGCATGGCCAGCAACTACCGCGAGATGAAGGGCGATGCAACCTGACTGTCCCCGTTCAGTTGTGTATAATAGGCATGGTGCATGCATGGCGATGTATTAGGAGGGAAGTCTCGTGTCAGAGTTCGTGGCGACCAAGTACACTTTTGGGGATGATTTCGGGGAGTTCGTCAGTCCCACGGACGGCCCGGTGAGCTTTGAAGCGATGTTCGCCGGGATCATGAAGTTCATGCGGGAGAAGCCAACTGCAGATTACAAGATCATCGTTGGGTCTGATTCGCAGATGAGGGATCGGATCTGTTTTGTCACTGCGGTGATCGTTCACCGGCTGGGTAAGGGTGCCCGCTATTATTACCATCGCCAGTATCACCGGAAGCTCACCAGTTTGCGTCAGCAGATTTTCTACGAGACCTCCCTCAGCTTGCACCTCGCCGGCCTTCTCGCCGGGCGCCTCGCGAGCAATGGCCACTCGGCCCTCAACGTGGAGATTCACATTGACGTGGGGCAAAAGGGCGACACCCGGCATCTGATCCGCGAGGTGGTGGGTATGGTCACCGGCAGTGGGTTCAATGCCAAGATCAAGCCTGATTCCTACGGTGCATCTAAGGTGGCCGATCGGCACACCAAGTAGCGCTATCTCCCATTCTCTACTAGAGGAAGTCCCGCCCTGGTGACGAAATCTGAGGGAAACCCTTTCACGTGGAGGCGAGATCCATGACGATAGACATGTTCTGGAGTGAACTGGAGGCTGACCTGGCTTCCATTTTGAGCAGGTACCGCGGAGTGGCCGGTCTGCACCTGGTGGAGGTCAACAGTGGGCACCGGATCGATTTCAACGGCGATACCGTATTGGCCGCCGGCAGCACCATTAAGGTGCCGGTATTGATGGAGCTTTTCCGCAAGTCAGCCGAGGGCGAGATCGACCTGGATGAAGCGTACACCCTCAGGCCGGAGGACACCGTTGGTGGCAGTGGGGTGCTTCAGAATCTCGACGGTGAAGTGACCCTGTCCCTGCGCAACCTGGCCATACTGATGATCAATGTCAGCGACAACATAGCTACCAATTTATGCATAGACCGAGCAGGAATGAATGATGTAAATGCAATGCTGAGGGATATTGGTTGCCAGGAGACTGTCCTGAAGCGCAGGATGATCGATTGGAAGGCGGCGGTAGAGGGCCGCGAAAACCTGTCGACGGCCCGGGAGATGGTACGGTGGATGGAGGTTTTGCATCTTGGCAAGTGGGAGACCCGCCAGCTGTGTGATGAGATCATGGCGGTGTTACGCAAGCCCAAGACCAGCCCCATTCGGGAAGCGGTGCCGCCGGAAATCTCCCTCGTGAGCAAGACCGGGGGACTGGAGGGAGTTCGTTGTGAGGTGGCCCTGGTGGAACAGCGCCGTCGCCCCTATATCCTGGGGATCATGACCGCTTTCGGCATCGATGGGGACAATTCGGAAGTCATCACCGAGTTGGCCGGGACCGTCCACGACTACCTGGAGGGCCTCGAGGAGTTCACCGAATACGGAAGGGGTCTCACCTGGTAGGTCTCAACGCCATTCTGTAGGTGGGTGGCGATGTTGGGCAGAGGCTCCCCTGTGATCCTGTGTGAATAGGATGTTGGCTGCGCGCCTGTGCTTGGGTGTATGGAAGAGAGTTCGTACTCGATACCGCAGATCGCAGGGTCTGGGAGTCCTCGCATGGCGTGTACATCCGACGGCCAACAGTCGGCGAGGCCCCAGGCTTATGGCAACAGTCCCGCTCGATTCCATCTTAGACCTAGATTCTGGCGCCAATAGGGCCTGATGTCGTCACCGTGCGCTACTACGGATTTGTCAACGTACCTTAGGCGTCGTATATGACGCCAGTATTCGGCGGTGTTGTGAAGCCTCTACTCCGTGGATTGATAAAAGGAAACCAGCAGTTTACATGAGCATAGGTAATTGGCATAATATAAACCGAAATGAGGGGGTGATGGTCTTGGACATTGGCTCGCGCATCAAACTGGCGCGTTCTATGAAGGGTATGTCACAACGAGCTGTTGCCGAAAGCGCGGGCATTTCTGCCACAGCCGTGTCAAAGTTTGAACGCGGCCTGGCGCAGCCGCGACCGAGTACGCTCATGCGAATTGCGCGTGCCCTGTCAACTGAGATAGAGTTCTTTTTCAAGGAAACGAGGGTACGGGAACTCCGGGCCACTTACCGCAAGCACTCACGCCTAGGGCTGAGATCACAAACACAGTTGGAAGCGGAAGTCGTAGACGCTGTAGAGAAATACATGTCGATCGAGGAAGTGTTCCCTGAAGATTTTGCGCTAGACTGTGATCTGCCTAGGTATTCTGTAACGAGTGAAGAGGACGCCGACTGCGCCGCGCAGAGGCTTCGCAGTCGGTGGAATCTGGGCGCTGGTCCCGTTGGCGATCTGACCGGGCGTTTGGAGGACAACAGTGTCAAAGTAGTTGAGGTGCGTGGCATTGCCGGATTTGACGGGTTCTCCTGCTGGGTCAACGAGGAGGAGCCGATCATTGCGTTCAACGGGGGCATGCCCGGTGAACGTCAGCGGTTCAGTCTTGCCCACGAACTGGGGCACCTCGTTCTGCAAGTGAAGGAGCAATCCCTCATTGAGATGGTCGCGAATCGGTTCGCGGCAGCCTTTCTGATCCCGAGAGAGGCCGCGCTTTCTGAACTGGGACCGAGGAGAGAGTATCTTAGCTTTGAGGAGTTGTTGCTTCTAAAGCAGGAGTACGGAGTCAGCATCCAGTCGTGGATTCGTCGTGCGCACGACCTGAACATCATTAGCACTGATACGTACAGTGCACTGTTCCGACGTCTTTCATCGATGGGTTGGCGAACCTGTGAACCCAACGGCATTCCCGCGGAGAAACCCAGAAGGCTCAGGCTCCTTGTGTACCGAGCACTGGCGGAAAACCTCATCACCGACACGTTTGCAGCTAAGGTTCTGGGAGAGGTTCGTCGAAGTGTTCCCCGGTGTTCAGACCGTCACCTGAGAAGAGATGCTCAGGACCTCGCAACGGTCTACGAAAATGATGAGGAGCTGACGTGGCTTGCGGACGCGGACTTAGAGGAGGAGCCTGATGATCGCACGGAGCGAGATCTGGGACATTCGGTTGAGCCCGACTGAAGGGGCTGAAATGCAGAAGACCCGCCCGTGTGTGGTGGTGAGTAGTGATCACGTCGGGGCATTGCCGTTGAAGATCGTGGTGCCAGTAACTGGGTGGAAAGAGGCTTATGTCCATAGATTGTGGCTGATTAGGTTGAGCCCAAGTCAACGCAATGGCCTGAATAAACTGTCTGCGGTGGATGCTTTCCAGGTTCGGTCTGTCTCAGAGAAGCGATTCGTTCGACGGCGTGGACACGTTACTTCTGACCAGATGGACGATATCGTGGCCGCGATCGGTATTGTTCTGGAGATAGATTGAGGTTGCTCAAGTGGTGGGATCTAACATCTAACAGTCTGGATGATCCTTAAACATCTCCTTTCCTCGAAGGCCACACTGTCTTGGAGGAGGTAAACGCCTATTGGCCCATCGTTCCAGCAGAACGCAGTGCTGCAGTCTCTGGTAACTTGCTAGAGATAGGTTGCACCACCGGGTGTATTTACGGAACGCCGTCGGATACGGACCCGCATGTCGGGTGGTGAGGGGGGACGGCGGGGGTTACCCCGCCTCCTCCCGAGTTATGTGCCGCATTACAGGCTTTCGACGGTGGCCGACACCTGGAGGTCAAAATCCGGT
>PXCI01000299.1 GCA_003566675.1 Clostridia bacterium | reverse complement strand
CACGCTCGGATCGCCGATGCCGCCTTCCACGACGTCTTCCAACGTCCAATCTGTCGGCAGTGCCGGTTTCCAGATCAGTTCTTCCAGGGTTTCTGTATCTTCGAATGTCAGCACATTCGTCACCACCATCGCGCCCATATGGACGGAGGGAGAGAAGAACCCGCGCGATCCGTGGGTCAAAGCCACATCGATCGGAACGGTTATGATTTCTGCCGTTGTCACCTGATCAAAGATGACGTACTTATCGGCGTCAACACCGTCCAACGAAAGGCCTGTCACGGTCACTTCGATGTCTTTACCCGCTTTCTCGTCGGCGAAAGTGGCGGTCGCGTCGGCCGGATCGGTTGGTAGCACGGAAACCGTACCCGTATGCGCGTTCAGCACGCCAGACAAGTCGCCATAGGAGGTGACCGTGGCGTCGGTGGTGCCGTCGTAGTCCTTGTCAGCCACCACAAGTTCCGGTAGGCTCACGATCATCTTGACCTCAAGCGGTTCGGGCTGGACGATCATGATTTCGGGGTTAACCGGATCGCTGCCGTCCGGCATCGGATTCATGCCATATCCGGCTGTAGCGGAAATCTGGTGCACACCGCTTTCGTCGATGGGCACCTGCACATCGTAGCTGAAAACGATGGGGTTGTCGGTCAATGGACCCGTGAACAGAATTTCGCTTTCCTCTACATCCATTTTCGGATTACTGACGCCCCCGTCCAAAGCTACTGCCGAATCCTCGACCAGTGTCCATCCGGCGGGCAGATCGATCAGCCAATAAAGTTCTGACATGGTGTGTCCGTCCGGATAGGCGAACTCGTTGGTGACCGTGATGGTCTGCACTACTGTCTCTTCGGCTACATAGCCGGGCACTCCATGACTGGCGGTCAGGCCGGTCATGCCGAACACGGTCAGATCCTCGTCGGCGTACCAGGGACTATAGTCCACGCCATCGCTGACTTTGTCGCCTTCGCCGTTCTCATTCGTGCCGGCATGGTAAGGACCGGTCGCATGGCCCCACCAGTTGGAGGTGGCGTTGACGGCGCCTTCTCCGGGGTCTTCATTGTACACACCGTATTCCGTGTTGCCGAAGATTTTGTTTCCGGTGGCCACCGCGTCGGACAGCGCGTTTGTGCCGAAGATCAGGCCGTAGTAGTTGTTGGTGATCGTGTTGCCCGATACCACGGCAGCGGGAGTGTCTATGAACAGACCGCGCTCCTTGAGTTCACCGTTGTCGATGCCGATGTCGCTGATGACGGAACCGGTGATCTCGAGTGTGGTCCCGTCTTCGGCATTGAAGAAGAAGGGCTCACTGTTGGCTGCCTTCGAGAGGGTGATGCCGTTCATGATGAACGTGCCTTGATCCTCGACGGAGATGACCACGTTCTTCGTCTCGTTGGAGACGATCACCGTGGTTAACAGGCCCCAGGTGTTGGTGGCGCTGGCCCCGGTTACGATGTAGTCATCGGTGATGATAAGGGTTTCGGGGCTATCGCTGATCTCGAACGTACCGCTGATGGTGGCGCCGTTGACGGTCATGGAGGCGTCCACGCCCGTGACCTGTTGGCCTGCGTCGACGATCAACTGGCCGTTGACAACTACCGTGCCGCTGACAATGGTGACGTCCGTATCGACGATCAGGTCGCCTTCGACTATCAGAGTGCCGCCTGCAGTCACGTCGAGCGTATCGCCGACGGTCAGGTCGCCGGTGATCGTGAGTGTGCCGCCAGAGACGATGCTGACAGCGTCTTCCAGTTGGGTGTTCCCCGCAAGGGTCACGTCGCTGTCGACATCCGGGAGAAGCACTTTGACGCTTACCTCGTCCACCACGGTCATATAAGCCGGATCGGTGGGCGTGAAGGTCACGGACTGATTCGCGGTGCCCACGGGCGGCTCGATCGTGTCGTCGGTCCAGTAGAACGTGCCGTCCACGGAGGCGGAGCCTCCAGTCAGCGCGGAGTTCGACAGCGCCTGGCCGTAATCGATATCCGAGGCCGTCGGCCATTCCGAGACCGAGACGTAAAGAATGGTCATCGCCTCGTCCGCGTACCAGGGATCGAAGGTGACGTTATCGCTGACCGCGTCGCCCGTACCCGCCGAATTCTCGGTTGCATTGTACGGTCCGCTGGCTGCGCCCCACCAGTTGCTGGTGGCGATGACGTCGACCGTTGGTGTGCTGTTGGTCACACCCAGGGTCGTATTGCCGTAAATCTTGTTGTTCTGGACCAGAACGTCGGTGGAATCGTCGGCGTAGCGAGCCAACACGCCTGTCGCGTTGTTGCGAATGGTGTTGCCGGTCGCGGTGACGTTGGTCAGCGTCTGATTGCCGGAGTCGGCAGCTAGCACCAGGGCGGTGTCCGTCCCCTCGATGGTATTGCTGCTCACCGTCACGTCGCTCTGGCTGTCTTCCGCATCGTTCATGACGACGATACCGGAGCCTGCCAGCGCGCTCGTCACGGTGTTGCCGCTGATGACCGCCTTCGAGCGTTCGACGAGGATGGCGGTTCGGATATTT
>PXCI01000361.1 GCA_003566675.1 Clostridia bacterium | reverse complement strand
TTCGGGCCTGACCGCAAGGCGGGAAAGTTTTTCCGGCAGCACATCATCGAGCCGGTTTTTATCTTCGGGATAGAGCGAGATCAGACGCTTGCCGGCATGCATGTATAAGTCCTGCTTGAGATACATGCCGGCCTTATAGCGCGGCGTATCCATACCCCAGTATTCGATATAGACATCATATTCGGGGAGATAGAAATCGGGGCGAATCTGAAACCCTTCGATGATGCGCAGCCGGGCATCGTAGCGGTAGGCGATGTTGTGCACCCGCAGCCATTCGGCAATGCGTCGTTCGCCATCGGACTGCACCAGCGTACCGTCGAGCGTGCGGATTCGCTTCTTATCTTCGATTTGTGTTTCGCGGTTTCGACGTTCGGTCGCGGTATGGTCGAAACAGACGTCGCACAGCGTTCTTTCAAAGAAGCGCTGACTGCGCGCATATTCGTCAGGGTCGACTGCGTGGCCACAGCGGCGGCAGGCCTGTACGGCCTGTTTCGCCGCAATTTGCAGTGCGGTTTTGATGCGCATTCCCGCCGTGGTCACGGTGCGTTTGACATAATCCTTTTCGTTCGGGTTGCGGAGCATGTCGCGCAATGCGGGCAGCGCCGCTTCGGCATCCATTCCATACGCGCCGAGTGCCTTGGCGGCATATTGACGCACTTGCGGATGGGTGTCCGACAACATGGGGCGCAATCGCTCGACCGCCGCCGGAGCCTCCACCACCCCCGCAAGCTTACCCAGCGCGGAGGCCGCGATGCGGCGGACACGGGCCGACGGCGAAGAGGTCAGGTCCAGCAACTCCGCCAGTACGTTCGCATCCGCGCTTTCGCCGAGTTGACGGGCGCGGGAAGCCAGCTTCTGTTCGGTGGTGAAACGCATGATTTCTCGCGAATGGTTTTCAACGGGTTTGGAGATTTGCGACTCATTCCGTTCGTTTGGTCTGCATGACGTCGTTCGCTGCGACCGAAGGTAACGACAAAAACATGTCGTTCATACTCGGACAGCGCCGGATATAACCCGCTGCCACGACCGTAGCGAGTCCAAAGGACATCGCGGAGGTCTGCCCCGGCGGATTCGGACGATACGTTCCTTTAATCGTGTGTTTCCTCCATTTTGAACAAGCCAAGACCGAAATGGCGACCGGAACCGATGCAAACCGGGCCCGGAATCGGCACCGTGAAACGGAGTCGCACATGGAATCGAGGGTATTGGCGCAAGTGCGACGGTATGGCATACGCCGACCCCATTCCCACGCCCGGCAGGTACCCCATGCCACGCCATTCGATTCCGCCGTCTGGAATGATGCCGTCCGGATACCCCGCTTGCGACACCGCCTTTCTCAAAAGACTTTCGGTAACGGCATCGAGCTTGCGTACAAGCAAGTTCTTATCTTCGGCGGAAAGCGCGCCGGATGCAATGCGCTTGCGATACCTCTTTTTGTCGTCGAATCCCGGAAGGATAACGGGCGTGACGCTGACCCATTGGCGGGCGTTCTTGAAATATTTGGAGACAGCAGACGCAGATGAGAATTCGCGACGGAGGAACGCGACTGGTTTCTTGGTGTCTTCGTCAATCAACTCGCGCCCTTCCAGTTCCCGGATGACACAGGCAAACTCATCGTGGTCGAACGACCCTTTGGCGGTGACAAGCACCCGCCGCACGGTGCCGACGACTTGGCCCTTTTCCTCGCCCTGCCACTCGATGGAAGGCAGCGGGATGAAGACCAGACGCGCATCGGGCACGGCGTTTTCCCTAGCGTGTCCAAGGGCGAGAGCGTTGGTGCGATCGTTGTCCCAGCCGATTGCGCGGGCGAAGTCTTGCGTGGAGGCTGCGTAGCGCATCATGCCGGCGACATGTATACCGCGCCGCGCGGGATCGAACGCGGCGAACGCGGAATCGTCCGGACGCCGCAAGGCGAAGACCGCGTAGGGCGGGCGGTCAATATCGGTGTCGCGGCGGTAGGTGATAGAGTCAAACGCGGCAAGCGGCGGGACGGGTGTGAAGACACCGGAATTAATGTCGAGACGCTTGAGAAAAGCGGCGTGGCGGGCCACAAGCGCATCGAAGGTGCCGGGGACGGGGATGCGGAGTTCCACGCCGCCGGCCGCCTCAGTCGGCAGAAAGCGTTCCCCGGACTCCGGTTCACTTCCGGAATATTCATCAACATCCGCGACAACCATGTCCAATCCCCAGCCGAGATGCGAGACAGAACGAATTGCGGAAACGAGCGCGTCCGGCGGTGGTTCGCCGGCCTGCCAGATGTATTGCACGGCGGCAAAATCGTCGGCGGGCGCGTCGATGCGCACGGGGCGAATGTACTTCTCGGCGCGATGGTCGGCCATGGAAGCGTCGCCGCCTTTCGTCCAAGAGGCCGCCACAATGTCGGCCTGGTTGTTTGGGACGTAGGTCTTGAAACCCCGGCCCTCCGGCTGGATGGCGTGAAGGCGCGAAGCACGTACCTCCGGCGGATGGAGATTTTCCAGCCAGCGCAACGCGTCGGTCGTCTCGGCAGGAAC
>PXCI01000129.1 GCA_003566675.1 Clostridia bacterium | reverse complement strand
CGGCACAAATACGCCTGCGTTTTCGCGATACGGCGCAGGCCGATAAGGCCTCAGTCTGGCCACAAGTGGAGAGGGAGGACCCTCTTACTCTCACGCTACAGGCACCGGATTATCTGACCGGAGCCCGTGGCCTGAGGGCACTGATCAGCCTGGGGCGCTAAGTCAGCTTTACCAAAGGGGTATTGTATGTCTTCACAGCAACAGTTGCGACAACAGTTATATCGCATAGACGGGCGTGGCTATGGCGCCTACCGCGACATTGCCGGTAAGTGGCAGTTGGAGGGAGGTGTGATCCTTCACGTTGACCACGTGCAGGCGGATCCGTTTGCCAGCCCGTCTCGTCTGCGCTTGATCGTGCCCTGGCATAAACCCGAGCACTTGACGGACGGGGATCGCGTTCGTGGAGCTGCAGGCTATCTGGCTCGGCTGGCCCAGCGGATTGTTTGCGACGTGCGCGGAAAAAGGGGCAGTGGTCGCTCGGGCCAGATTCATCTGGATGCAGGCGGCCAACAACTGCTGGACCGGACCGCGGTTGTCATCCGGTCCGATGAGCTTGAACTGCGAATCAGCCTAGGTTTACCGGCGGCCGGGCGGCGCGTGTTGGGGCGGACAGCCTTTGAATTATTGCGGGACCTGGCTGACGGACTCAGGGAAGGGTTGACATTGACGCGAGCCCAGTGGGATCAACTGCGCCAATGGGCAGACCTGGCCGAAGATCACGCTGCATTGCGCCAAGGGCTGGAAGAAGAAGAGCTGGTGGCCTTCGTGCCCGATGGCGCGCAGCTGCCGCGGGAAAGCGGAGTATCCGATCTCCCGCTGCCATTCACTGAGGTGGTGCCCTTCACCTCGCCCCCCTCTCTGCGCGTTACCCTGTCCGTTCCTCACCGGGGGGCAGTGACCGGCATGGGAATTCCCCATGGCGTGACCCTGATCGTGGGGGGAGGCTATCATGGCAAGTCCACGCTTCTACGAGGGTTGGAGCGTGGAGTGTATGATCATATTCCCGGTGATGGGAGAGAATTTCTAGTCACTGTGAGTTCCGCCGTTAAGGTCAGGGCCGAGGATGGCCGTTCGGTGGCAGGCGTGGACATTTCCCCTTTTATCTCCGATCTCCCGGGCGGTCAGGTCACCGCTGAGTTCTATACCCAGGAAGCCAGTGGCTCGACGTCGCAGGCGGCCAATATCATGGAGGCTCTGGAGCTGGGGTGTGAGCTCCTGCTCATGGATGAGGATACCAGCGCCACCAACTTCCTCATACGGGATGCACGCATGCAGCGCCTGGTTCGAGGCGAGAGTGAACCCATCACACCGTTCATCGATCGTGTGCGAGAACTCAAGGATAGGGGCGTCTCCACCATCATGGTCATGGGTGGGTCAGGTGACTACTTCTCCGTGGCTGACCGGGTTATCCGCATGGATGCTTATGAGGCTCATGATGTGACATTAGAGGCGCACCAGATCAGCCAATCCATGCCCACCGGGCGGGTGGAGGAAACCGGGGGTAGGTTCCAAGAGTTTTCATCCCGCCGTCCGCTCCCCCACACCATCAACTCGCACCGTCGCAAGCGGACGCGAGCGGAGGGACGTGGGCGGGATACGATCCTTTTCGGAGAGGAGACCATCGATTTAGCGCAGGTGGAACAACTGGTTGATCCCAGCCAGACCCGGGGCGTCGCCACCATGATGCTTTATGCTCGCCAGCATTACATCGATGGGAAGAGGTCATTCCGTGAGGTGTTGGAGCGCGTCTATCAAGACTGGAAGGACGGCGGTTGGGAACGAATATCACCTTACCGAGGCCATCCTGGGGACCTGGCGTATCCTCGTCCTCATGAGGTGGTGGCCTCTTTTAACCGCCTGCGTTCCTTGCGGACGAGGGACCTAGACTGAGGTGGCTGCGCCGAAAGGAATCCACCCAGAATAAGAAGAACTAGTAAGAGGAATGGGCCGGGCTTCTACAACCTCTTTGCACTCTCCCAGTCCCGTTTTGGGGCGCAGACGCTTGGCGTGTCATTCCCCCCCTGTGTACTTGTTGTCATGAAGCGGATCTCACCGGGTAATCAGAAGACTCTGTTAAGGGTCGATAGGAGGTCAATTACATGAAAGCGATTGTCAATGGCAAGGTTTACACCGTGAGTCACGGTGTCATCGACAAGGGGACGGTCCTGGTGGACGGAGACCGGATTGTCGCGGTGGGAAAGGATGTGAGCGTGCCCTCAGAAGCTGAGATCATTGATGCCAGTGGGCACGTAGTGACTCCGGGGCTCATCGATGCTCACAGTCACATCGGTTTGTTCGGAGAACCATCGGTGTCGGCCAATGCGGACGGGAACGAGATAACCGATCCCATCACCGCCCAGCTGAGGGGTATCGATTCCCTCAACCCGGATGATCCTTCGTTCCCCATAGTACTGGCTTCTGGTGTGACGACGGT
This sequence comes from Clostridia bacterium, assembly GCA_003566675.1. Taxonomy (GTDB): domain Bacteria; phylum Bacillota; class Sulfobacillia; order SLMV01; family SLMV01; genus PWUC01. The sequence continues at coordinate 81 of PXCI01000129.1, read as the reverse complement.
TTTCACCGGGCCGGGGAGCGCCAACATCGTGGGTGGAACCGGTTTGGCGGTAAAGATGGTAGGGCGCACAGCGGACGAGAT
>PXCI01000309.1 GCA_003566675.1 Clostridia bacterium | reverse complement strand
TGCCATGGCACCAATCAAGTATTAACCGAGCCGGCCGGAGTTTCGCTGGGCCTCGAATCAAGCCATTATGCTGCCGAGATTAGCCGATCCCCGGCAGGCGGACGCGGGAATAAATCAAGTCTTCTGGATGTGAATTTCATGAACCGAGTGAACCGTTCGTTTTCAGTTAATCTGCTTGTCTTCGCTTTTTTCACGGGGCTGATGTTCCTGGTCGCGCCTGTTGCGCAGGCGATGGATGACGAGGTCGCGGGCACGGAAGTGGAGGTGTCCGAGGCGGAGCGAGAGCAGGCCGAGGCGGAAGCCGCCCGTGACGAGCGACGGCAGCGGAACGTGTTTCCGCTGCCGCCGGGTGATGTCGATGTGGTGGGCGAGATCCAGATCGTCGAGGCCCGCGACGAGGACACCTTGCTTGATATTGGCCGTCGTTACGGCATTGGCTTTGAAGCCATGCGCATGGCCAATCCGGGCGTCGACATCTGGATTCCCGGCGAGGGCACCGAGGTAGTGATACCGAGCCGCTATGTGTTGCCACCCGGGCCGCGCAGGGGCCTGGTGATCAACCTGCCGGAGATGCGGATTTACTACTACCCGGAACCGAAGGCGGGTGAACGGCCGATGGTTGAAACCTACGCCGTCAGCGTGGGGCGCATGGACTGGGGCACGCCGATCGGGACGACCCGGGTAACCGGCCACGTCAAGGATCCGGCCTGGTATCCGCCGGCATCCGTGCGCGAGCGGCATGCCAATGAAGGACGGACGCTGCCGCGCGTTGTCGACCCGGGTCCGGACAACCCGCTGGGTGGTTATGCAATCGGTCTGGATATTCCCAGCTATTTCATTCATGGGACCAACCGGCCAGCCGGTGTTGGCATGCGCGTAACGCACGGCTGTATACGCATGTTCCCGGAGGACATTGAATACATCTTCAACCGGCTGCCGCGCGGTACCGAAGTCCGGATCATGAACGAGCCGTACAAGGTTGGCTGGGCCTCGGGCCAGCTGTTTGTTCAGGCATTCCCTCCGATGGAGGAGGACGACATCGACGACGCCGAGGCCTACAGGAAGGCTGTGCAGGCACTGGTCAAGGTGTTGGAACGGCAGCCGGCCGACGGGAAAGTTGATCGCGACCAACTTCGAGCCGCGATCCAGACGCGGAATGGTCTGCCGGTGGCGATCCTCGAGGAGCCGGAACGCGACATGCGCAATGTGGCGACAGCGCCGGATCTGCTCTGGTAGGAAAATCCCGAAAATTCGGCAGTCGAATAAGAAGCCCCGCGTTAGCGGGGCTTTTTATTGATCCTGAGTAAGGCAGTCTTACTTCATCATGGATTCTTCGAACATGCGATCGATCTTCTGATTCAGTTCGTCAATCCTTTCGCTGTTCCGGTTGGCACGGTTCTGCGCGGAGGTGGCAGTGCGATTTGCCTCAGCCGCATCGGTCCGGGCCTGGTTAGCGGTAGAGAGGGCTTCGTCAGCCTTGGCATTCACGTCTTCCAGCGTCAGGCCATCGTCGGCGGTGGATGCGCAGCCAACGACGACTGCCATGGCAGCGCCCAGGGCGGAAAGCTTCAGCAGCTTCTTCAAGCTATCGGTCATTTCACTGTCTCCTTGCATTTCAACTTTGTTGTCGTGCCGGTCTCCCGTGACCAGCAACTCGAAATCATTCTAGGACCAATAACGCACCTTGCAAAGGTATTCTGGCGATATATGGACAAATCAGCGTGAATTTGGAAAAAACAAGGCAATTCTGTTACCGGATAGCGACATTCTGCGGCCCTGGTCAGCTACCGAACGATGACACGCGTCCCGATTCTGACCATATCGAACAGTTCCTCGATCTGCGTATCGGTCAATGCAATACAACCGCGCGTCCAGTCCGACACGGCATGAACGTTCGCGTCCGCTTCGCCAACGCCATGAATGCCGATGTGACCACCCAGCGGGGTAGTCTGCGGCGGTACCCGGTTTGCGCGCAGGGAGTCGGTTACCTTCAGGAACTGATCTATGTCCAGCCGGCCGTTGGCGTAGGCGAGCCGGGTATGTTCGAAATCCGGAAAATCCAGGCCCAGGAATATATGGAACCGACTGTTCTCGTTGATCCAGTGAATGCGGAATTCACCCAACGGCGTGGTGTTATCCCCGCGGCTGCGCATCGTTGAGGTCCCGCCACGACCGATTGCCGCGCCATTGAACGTCCGCACCACGACATCACCATCATGCACCTGGACTACCTTTTTCGTGGTGTCCACCAGCACCCAGCGTTCGGCGCCTGCCGGTGACAGGGCAGGGACAGAAAGCAGGGCGAGTAGCAGAAGCAGGCGGAACGCTGCGTAGTCCAGGCGCATCAATGCATGTCTCCGGAGGCGGCGAGAAAATCATGAACGGCGTGTTCGTCAAATGGCCAGTCAAGTTCGTGTGCGGTGCCGGCCAGCACCGGAATCCGCAGACCGTATTGCGCCATCAGTCGATCGTCGCTGCTGATGTCGATCAGGACGTAGCGTTCACTGAGCCCGCAG